>LKNA01000025.1 GCA_001564065.1 Chitinophagaceae bacterium T5-Br10_B2g13 | reverse complement strand
TTCAGATGAGCTCATACGGGAAGATGATGTGGATGATCAGCGATACCACTTTGAGTTTATTTCGGAAGCGATGATCGAAATGGTAAAGACATTCCGACCGGTTGGATACACCATTTATCATCAGAGCTGTCCGATGGTACGAGGCGGTTCGGCCGACTGGCTTAGCCGCGAAGAACAGATCGCGAATCCTTATCACGGCGACCGTATGATGCGGTGCGGTGCGATCATTGAGAGGATTTAATTCACATTACAGATTAATGCATTTTCCTTTTCAAAACTGTTCCGTTTTGTGTTAATTGAATGCAAAACAAGAACTAAACAAAACGGATCATGGAAAAGAAAATCCACAGCTACGAAAACGACGAAATCAAGGTCAAATACGATGTAAAGCGCTGCATACATGCTGCAGAGTGCGTAAAAGGCCTGCCGAATGTTTTTGACCCTAAAAAAAAGCCGTGGATTGAGCCCGATAACGCATCAGCTAAAGAGGTTGCCGATGTTATTGAGAAGTGCCCAACCGGAGCGCTTCATTATGAAATGAAAAGAACGGACCGAACTGAAAAGCCCTCATCCAAAAACCGAGTCAAACTCAATGCAGACGGACCGGTTTATTTTTTTGGTGATATCGAAGTACAGGATCATGAGGGAAATAGTGTGCTGAAAGATACCCGCTTTGCATTGTGCCGTTGCGGTGCATCATCCAACAAACCCGCCTGCGATAATTCCCATAAGGAAATTGATTGGAAAGCGGATGCTAATGCCAACAAGGAGAAAATGCCCCCTATCGAGGATGAAAAGCATGATAAGCTGCTTATTAAGCTGATGAAAAACGGTCCGGCTATTTTGGAGGGAAATTACACGATGGAATCCTCCGAATTAGGTGAACACACATCTGATAAAGGTGTGGCGTTGTGTCGTTGTGGGGGATCATCCACCAAACCATTCTGCGACGGGACCCATAAAGAGATTGGATTTGAAGGGTGATTTGGTTCACCGCGGTGGCGCAGGGGGGAAGCAGATTTTTGTTGCGTACCTGACGGCACGCTGATTATGTGTGGGGTATCCTGATTTCTACCCATGTTTTGTCTCTATGAGACAAATGAGTTTCCCAATATATTTGTCCCCCCCGCAGAATCGATCAGACCAACAACCCTCTATAATTCTTATTATCTTCAATTTTGTTATCAATATTGAGTCTTCAATTATACTCGGGATCTTTCTAACTCATACTCCATGACATCAAAATCCCTCCTCATTATCGGCTCCATCTTCATGGCTCTTGCCGTGGCTTTTGGTGCATTCGGCGCCCACATTGTGCAGGACATACTCACACCGGAACGTTTTCAGGTCTATCAAACCGGGGTTGAATACCACTTTTATCACGCCCTCGGTCTGCTCATCCTGGGTGCTGTCTCCTATCACATTCCGGACTCAAAGTGGATTAAATGGAGCGGGTTCGCCTTTATTACCGGCATTATCATCTTCTCCGGCAGCCTCTATCTGCTCACTCTGATTGATCTCGGCAGGCTTGGCATGATCACTCCTCTGGGCGGTGTGGCTTTTATCGCAGGATGGATATTTTTAGCCATTGCTGCTGTAAAATCCCCCTCTTAGCAGATATAAAGCTGTTAAAGCTTGCTAAATGGCGAAATGTGATTGGATTAGTTTCTGTTTGAGAAGTAGTTTATGGATTCAAATCTCTTTAAAGGCTTCTATGAAACAAATTAAAACGCTGTTTTTTTTAACGTTTATTTTAATTGCTGCCGGGTGTGAATCTTCTGATGAATCATCTCCTTCCGGAGAGCAACCAATGGCTGTTGCGGGCTATGAGTTAGAGCCGATGGACCTCTCCCGAATTGTTCGGGCATCCGCAACGGTTGAAGCCGAAAATGTAATTACCGTTGCCTCGCACCTGGAAGGATTAATAACCTCACTTCACGTGCGAGAGGGAGATCGTGTACAATCCGGCGATACCCTGCTCACGTTTGATACGCAGGAACTTCGGGCTGAACTCTCAAGAGCACAGGCTCAGCTGGAACTGGCGGAGGCTGCATTCTCAAGAGCTGAACAGCTTTTTGACCGAAATACAATTTCACGTGCCGATTTCGAAGAGTCACGGGCAAATCTTCAATCGGCAGAGAGTGAAGTCAATCTGCTCGAAACCCGACTCTCTTTTGGAACGATGCGGGCGGGTCAGACCCTGACCGTTCTCAATCGCTATGTGGAAGAGGGCGACGCTGTTTCCATTAATGAGCCCCTGCTCAGGGTTGCCAATACTGATCGGCTGGTTGCAAGAATAGGTATCCCCGAACGGGATTTTGTCTATCTGAACCAAGGGCAGCCTGTTGAGGTGCAAATTGATGCCTACCCCGGTGAAACAATTGACGGAACAATCCAGCGGCTCTATCCATCGTCAAACGAAAACAGTCGTCTATTTACCGTCGAAGTTCGAATTCCGGCTGCTACGGAGTCCGGAAAAACCATACGGCCGGGATTTTTAGCAAGAATCATGACCTACGCGGACCGGCGGCCTGAAGTGCTTGCCATTCCGAGCGAATCACTTCTCGCCTCGGAGGAAAACGACCGTTTTGTCTACATCATCAATGAGGAAAACCGGATTGAACGGCGTGATGTGGCCACCGGAATTGAGCGGCGCAACTGGACCGAAATTCTTGACGGACTCCAAGCCGGTGATGTCATCATTGGTGCAAATCCCGCCACGCTGAGAGAAAATCTGCTTGTGAATGTTTCCCGCTGGATTGAAAATGACTCATCTGAAGGTGCAGGAAGGTAATGTCTACTCAGTCTGACAATACAGCCCAAAAAAACCGCAAAGAGGGTCTCGCCTCGTACGCTATTCGCCGCCCTATCGGTACGATGGCTATCACATCTGTGATTATCGTACTCGGATTTTTCTTTCTGGATCGCCTGCCGGTGGACCTGCTGCCTGAAATCACCTATCCGCAAATACGGGTAACGGTAAACTACCCCGGTACAGCGCCGGAAGTGATGGAACAGCAGATTACAAGAGTTCTTGAGTCGAACCTTGCAGCTACTGAGAATTTAGTTCGAATTACCGGCCGGGCATCCGAAGGGCGAACCAACATTGAGCTCTATTTTGATTACGGCACCGATATCGATGTGGCGCTGCAGGATGCCTCCCGAAATCTGGAGTTTGCCCGTACACAGATGCCGCAGGATATCGATCCGCCTCGAATTTTTAAGTACGATCCGTCACAGGATCCCGTATTTGTGGCCGGATTCAGCTCCCCGATGCGTACGCCAATCGAGGTGCGCGACTGGATGGAAAATGAACTTTCCCCGCAGCTGCAGGCGCTTCAGGGCGTAGGTGGTGTACAGGTTGCCGGCGGACTTGTCCGTGAGCTTCAAGTTGTTGTGGATGTAGATCGGCTCAACTCCTACGGCCTCTCCATGAATGATGTGACAACGGCGCTTGAAGAAGAGAACCGGGATATTGCAGCAGGCCAGGTTACGTCCGATCGGTTTGATGTGATGGCCAAAACCGACGGGCGCTTCACTTCAGTAGATGATATTGCCTCCGTACGACTTCGCCTGCCCGGTGAGAACCGAACGATTCGCGTGGATGAAGTAGCCGACGTTCGGGATACTCATCGTGATCAGCGGTTGTTTGTAAGACTGAACGGCACCTCTTCCATGGAGCTCTCTATCACCAAGCTGCCGGAAGCAAACACGCTGGCCGTCATCGAACGGATCAAAACGGAACTGGACCGGCTTGAAGGGAGCGGGTTTATACCGGATGATATTCAATACAATATCACTACAGATCAATCCTTTTTTATAACCAGTTCGATTGGGGCGGTAAGTTCGGCAGCAATACTTGGTGGAGTATTAGCAATGCTGGTTGTTCTGCTTTTCCTGGGCAGTCTTCGAAAAAGTTTTGTGATTGGCCTCTCCATTCCGATCGCCATTATGGCCACATTTGCACTGATGGGCATGAGTAATCTTACCCTGAATATCATGAGTCTGGGTGGATTGGCGCTTGGTGTCGGCCTCCTGCTCGACAACGCCATCGTAATGCTCGAAAATATCTTTCGTCATAACGAGGAGTTGAAAAAATCAGCAGAAGACTCCGCACATGAAGGCGCTGCAGAAGTTTCGTCAGCTGTGGTTGCGTCAACTATGACCAATCTGGCTGCCGTACTGCCGTTTTTGCTGATTACGGGTCTTGCTTCCATGCTTTTCAGTGAACTGATATTAACGATCGCATTTGCCATCCTGGCATCTTTGGCCGCTGCGCTCACGCTGGTGCCAATGCTTGCGGCGCTACTCAGCAAAGTGAAATACCGGAGCGGACTGGAAGAGAGCCGGTTCAACCGAGCCTTTAACTCCGGGCTGAAAAAACTCACGAATTTTTATGCCAATTCACTTCGATCTGTCCTCAAATTCAGATGGGGGATTGCAGTTGGAGCCTTTCTGCTGCTTGGAGGAACACTCTATTTGATGGATAACCTTGGCAATGAGTTTCTCCCTCAGGTGGATGACGGTAACTTTGGCGTTAACTTCAGTATGCCGTCCGGAACCACACCTGACCAGACCAACTACCACGCTTATCGGGTTGAAGAAGCCATTCAGAGTATGCCTTATGTAGAAAGCGTGTTCAGCCTGGTGGGCGGCCACCTCTCTGAAGGCGTGATTAACGAGCGTCCAGGAACCGCACGATTCAGTGTAAACCTGATTCCCGCCTCCGAACGTCGTGAAATGACGCCCAACGAATGGGTTGACCAAATGCAAACCAAACTCGATTCACTCGAAATTCCCGGGGCACGAACCCGTGTGAGTCCGCCAAGTATCTCCGGTATCAGAACCAATCCTGCTGGTTCGGAAATCTCAATAGGCATTGTGGGTGACGATGTAGAAGTTCTGGATAATATCGGACAGGATCTGCTCTACCTATTAGACGATATTCCCGGATTAATCAACTTTCAGATTAGCCGTGACGACCGCAGTCCGTTGCTTCAGGTTGATGTGGACCGGGAGCGGGCAACGGCACTCGGACTAAAAATTGGAGATATCGGCGATGCGATCCGAACATCCGTTTTGGGGGCTGTACCCACACGATTTGCAACCGGAAGTGCAGAGTATGATGTGCGCGTAATGTTGTCCCGTGATCGGGTTAAACATGATGAAGATCTGAGTCAAATATTAATGTTCCGTCCCGATGGCGGGTCTGTTCCCCTGGCGGATGTTGCCTCATTCAGATTAACTGACGGACCGGCACATATAGAACGGGAAAATCAGGTTCGGGTATTGAGGATGGACGGTGAGGTGAATCCAAATATCACTGATGTAGGTACGGTGAACGACCATATCCGGGAGCGAATGACCGATTACGAACTGCCTCAGGGCTACAGCCTCATTTTTGGAGGAGAGGAGGAAGTGATACAGGAGACCAATCGCATTTTAATTACGGTTACCCTGCTGGCTATCTTTTTGGTGTTTGTGGTGATGGCGGTTCAGTATGAGCGGCTTGCCAACCCGCTTGTCATTCTGACGGCGGTTCCTCTTGCATTGATCGGCGTTGGTGCCGGACTTTTGATTACCGGTATCAACCTGAGTGCACCTGTAATGCTTGGTGTAATTCTGCTCGTTGGAATTGTCGTGAACAACGCTATTCTGCTGGTGGAGTACATCGAAATTGGAAAAGAGGAGAAAGAGTTGGACGTATTTGATGCGGTAGTCGATGCCGGATCGATCCGTTTCCGGCCGATATTAATGACTACGTTTACCACTGTTTGCGGTATGCTGCCCTTGGCCATTGGGATGGGAGAAGGCTCGGAACTGATGAGACCACTTGCGGTTTCTGTTGTAGGAGGACTGCTGGTATCGATGTTTCTGACTCTCTTTGTTGTGCCGAGTCTCTATCTGATCATCAACAGCTTCAGCGAGTGGATGAAGCAATCGCTGACGGGCGGGTAAACGTGACATGGTATTTCTATCAGGTTGTAATCTGTTTAAATTGCATCTAACTTACTAGCCTACAGATCCCGATTCATACATTCACAGAAATGCCATGTCTATGATCAGCCCCAAGCATGAACATTGAATCCTATCACAAATATTGCATCTCATTCCCCGGCGTAACTGAAGAGTTCCCATTCGATGAAAATACGCTTGTTTTCAAAGTGATGGGAAAAATGTTCGCATTATGTGATGTGGATGATTTTGAAAGCATCAACCTAAAATGCGATCCGGTAAAAGCAATTGAGCTGAGGGAGATGTATCCCGGACTGATTGAACCCGGTTATCACATGAACAAAAAGCACTGGAATACCGTAAGCATGCAGGGGAATCTGCCGGATGATTTAATCAAGGAGTGGATTAAGGATTCTTATGATCTTGTGGTGGCAAAGCTGCCAAAACGGGATAGGAAAAAGCTCTAAAAATTCAATCAAGACAGATATGGTATTTCTATCAGGCTTCCACACCTCGTCGCGGAGTTCTGCTCCGCTGACTACCATCTCACATCTCAGCTGTAGATTGACATCCCTGATCTACTTACTGGTTAATCTCATTCAAACTGACACCGCCTCAACGCAGAAAGATCCTCCAAACCCATCCCTCTGTTCGGCGAATGTTTTTTAACCGCTATGGATCTATAAACAGGTCACTCCTACGGAGTTCTTTTGCAGTCAGAAATAGGTTGTTCATCTCTCAAAGATTTAGTTTCAACACAATTACACCTTAGCGTTGGAACTCCAAAATCTTCTTAAACAAAATTGCCATGTTATTTCTAAAAATTCTGTATGTATCCATGTTTCGCTTCGCGTCAAAAGATGTGCCGTGGCAAAATCGATCAAACGCTGTCAGGAACCGACAGCTGTCGGAACGCTAACAGGTTTTTAGGCAGACTTCGAAATCAATCCAATTGCAATCCAAATCGTAGCCGCTACAATGATTGCCGTTGCTACAAAGGGAAGCCCAAAATAGACAGCAAAGAGCGCGCCGCCCCAGGTTGGGCCAATCATCCGGCCGAGGCCCGACAGCCCCTGTGAAGCACCCATCACGGCTCCTACGTTATCTTCGCTCGCTTCTTTTGAAATAAGACTGGTAATGGTTGGAGTATTGAGGCTTTTTCCAAGCGCCATCAAGCCAAGAAAGAGCGCAAGAGTGAGCATACTGGTGGAAAAGGGGATCAGCCCAAGCCCGATCACCATTAGAATATTTCCAACCATAAAAAGTTTCTCCTCTGAAAACGCATTGGTCAGCGACTTGATTAAAAATCCCTGAACGATAACCGCAATAATCCCAATGTAGAAAAACTGTATTCCCACTTGTTCGGCCGTCATATTGAGCTGACCTTCAGCAAATAGCGGAAAAGCACTGTAGAGGCTCGACTCCCCAAACGAAAGAAGGAAAAACCCGATTACCAGTGGAATCAAAAATCCCCGGGCTGATTTTCCTTTTTGATCAGCCAGTAAGCGCCAGAATTTTGGAGTGAATACACTGGGCCGGCGAAATACTTTCTCCCTCGGTTTAGAGGTGTCCACCGTCTCGGGGAGTTTGAACAGTACCATCAAGAAGCTGCAAAAAGACAGAAAAGCTGCAAAAAATCCGGGGAGTGCATATCGGTTTTCTCCCATCCAGGCGGCAAAATCAGTAAATCCGGCGTTGGCCACCATTTCGTGAAATGTAGGGTGGATCAGCGCAGTGGCTGTGGCCGGACCAATCACAAAGCCAATCCCAAATGCCGCTCCGATTAAGCCCATTCCGCGTGCGCGGTTGGCGCTGTCGGTCACATCGGCAATGTAGGCCTGAGCGGTTGAGATGTTCCCTCCCATCATCCCGGCAATAACCCTCGAAAAGAAGAGCACTCCGAGCGATTCCGCCAGCCCAAAAACGATATAGGCTATAACGGCCCCAAATGTACTGAGCAGCATAATCGGGCGCCGGCCAATTCGATCGGACCAACTTCCCCAGATCGGCGAGAAGATCAGCTGCATAAACGAATATACGCTATAGAGCAACCCGATCATCACTGCGGAAGCTGCGAACTCCTGTGCATAAAAGGGCAGCAGCGGCAGGATGATACCAAACCCAAGCAGGTCGATAACAACAACAAGAAAAACAGTTGCTAAAGCAGATTTATTCATGAAATGATCCGTGTTCTAAAGACTGCTTAAGATAGGCGCTTTGAATGTACATTTCATGAAGAAGTTGAGATGTGACGATGAACTTTGAGAGATATGGTATTTCTGTATGTCTCTGAAACGTCGTACCGAAGAATTTGCTATGGCCCACCTGAGCCGGAGCAAACGCTTACCGGCCATAAATGACCGGCTCGTTTGTTAAGCCACAAGTTTGGGGCAATGATTGTCAATTACAGATTTTAAACTAAAACCTATTCATGGGTTTAAAATGCGAGCGAGGGATTTATCTCGGCGAAGTCCGCTGTCTCTTGGCCAGACCTCTTAGAAAATTCCTCAAAACCTGGTCCCCGCAGTTTTTGTAGTTGCGGTGATTGTCATCCCGGAAAAATGCGCTTAGTTCGGTTTTGCTAATGCTCAGCCCTTCATCCTTCAGAATGTCGATGATATCGGTGTCTTTTAATTTAAATGCTACCCTTAGTTTTTTCAGAACAATGTTGTTCGTAACCGGAGTTTGAATGGGCTGTGGAGGATGTTTGTCGCTCTTCCCGCGGAGGTGAAAAATTACACCATCCAGAAAGTGTGCCGTGAGTTTGTGAGGCGTATCTTTTTCAACAACCGTACCGTCGATTTTGGTTTCAGTCTCTTTATCTTGATTGAAAATTTCCGTCACTTCACCTCGTGTCGGCTGATAGTCTGCCAGTTTTAGAAATTCAGCGATCTGTGCATCGTCCAGATCTAAAATGTAGCGGATACTTTTGATCACTTCATCGTTGCGCATAGGTCATCTGTCGGTTCGGATTAAACGGCACATAAAATACACAATTTTCACCCCGATATTAAGCCGGATACGTTATTAAAGTTGAGGCTTGGCGATACTCTTCAATTTTCAGTAGGAGAGGATCTGCTCCAGTTCCTTGTTGATATAGTAGTGGCGGCCCCTGATCTCCCGCTTCTCCAATATCTGCAGGCCGGCGAGCTCATTCAGGTAGTTACGTGCCGTATTTTCAGCGTAGATACCCATGTCTGTGAGATGATTCACCTTGGTGTAAGGTTGCGTAAAGATCGCTTCTGCCAGCTCTTCGGGTCGCCGGATATCTGTCTGCTCTCTGATCACATTCAAAATCTCCTCTTTCGATTGGATGATATCGTTCACCTTTCTGAGGGTCAGCCCGGAGGTCCACTCAACGGCTTTCAGCATGTAGAGAAGCCATCCTTTCCAGTCGGCGCGCTGCGAGACGCCGGCCAGTGTTTCATAATACTCCTCCTTATGCTCCAGGATGTAGCGGCTCAGATAGAGAATCGGAAGGTCCAGAATGTAGTTGTGCGTGAGCAGATGGATGTTCATGATTCGCCCCACACGGCCATTGCCGTCTCTGAACGGGTGAATCACCTCAAACTGATAGTGGGCAATGCACATCTTCAGCAGGGGATCTGCAGGCTCCGATTCAGAGTTGTTAATAAACTCGATCAGGTTGTCAAGCTTCTGCTCTACGATACCCTTGCCTCTCGGAGGCGTATAGGCCGGCTTGCCTGCATTCGTACCGGTTCCGCCCATACGGATGAAGGTTCGGGCAAATGGCGGACGAATCCCGTCACCGCTCTCCTGTATCGTCTGATAGAGCTGCACAAAATAGTCGCGGCCAAAGGTACCGTTCTGCGTCAGGTAGTCATATCCCTGCCAGAGCGCCTCCCTGTAGCGAAGCACCTCCTTCGCAGGGGCCGCCGCTTCATCACTGTTTTTTGCGTCACTGACCGCTTTATAGAGTTCATCATCGGTCGTAAATACATTTTCAATGGCGCTTGACACTTTCGCCTCCTGAAGGGTGATCGAGTTGATCAGCATACCCGGATTGGGGATCGCCACGCTGCGTCCGGCCAGCAGACCGAGGGCCTCTTTTGCCTTGCCGAGCTGCTCGTATATCTCCACATCCCGATAGAGCGACCGATCGATAGGCAGCTCCGGAAACTCATTCCAAGGACGCGTACGGTCTGGGTTGACAGGATAGAGTTGTTTTTTGGGCATTAAAAACCCTCAAATTTAAGGTATACGTGGAATTTCAACCTCAATGTAAGGCTTGGACTCCTTGCAAACATTAATTTTTCTATATTTTAATGTTTGCTAGTCCGGCCGGCCTTAAATCTTTCCGGCCGAGGGTAACATGTGCATTGGTTCAGCCGTTTTTGTTCTTCAAACAGTTGCATGACAGGTTCGGATTTGCGTAATTCAAATACCTTACCCAAATCACCTTGCCTATGCTGAAATACAAGAAGAGGTTCAGACACCAACGCATCTCGACGGGAGTATTAATCACGCTTGAAATTTTCGCCATCGTAACGGGAGTCATGCTCGGTTTTTTAGCGAATGAGTGGAGAGAGAACAGGGCAAATCAAAAAGTTGCAGAGCATGCACTTCAATCCATTGCTGCTGAGTTTCGGTTTAATCATCAGCAGATGGAAGAGACCTATTATTACTACTCCAATATCATTGAACAGATCGACAGCCTGCGAATTGCAGGAGAGCCTGTAAGCGAAATGTATGGATATCAGCTTGAGGGATTCAGAGGAGCCACACCGCCCATGCTTCGGTCATCGGCCTACAACATGGTGATGGTTACGGGTATCATTAAGGATATCCCTTTCGAAACGGCCAACCGGCTGGCATTTATCTATACCGTGCAATCTTTGATTGAGAAGCTCGATGATGCCAATATGATCAACTTTACACAGGATCCCGGATTTACGGCTCTACGAAATCTGCGTCATATGTTTATTCTCTACACCGATTTGATCCCGTCGGTGATCGGTACGTATCAATTGCTGGGACTTCCAGTTTTGGAGGAGTACGGTTATGATATGCGCTTATCAGACGGTGAATTAAAAGCCAAATCTGATGAGCAGATCAATTTTCTGGATTTGGATCGGTTTTAGGATTGGAACAAACAGGTTTTGAGTGGTTCCGCCTCTGTTGGATTCGTGTTTTAAATAACTCTCTCTGTTCGGCGGATGACGGGGTATGCCACTTACTCCCCGGGTTGCACCCGGGGCTATTGATCTGGCACCCTTTCAGGGTTTATTCGTACCCGCGCTCGCTCACGGGTTTATTGATATTGCATCCCTACGAGATTATTGATGATTGCAGTCGCTTTAAACATGGTATTTCTATAGGTGCTCTTTTTTGATGAATAAGCTAAAACCAAAATTTCAACAATGTATCACTTTGCCTCAAAATAGAAATACCCTGTTTTTTCTTTTACCTCTCTGCCTTAAGCTTCGCAATACCCAACGACTCCTCAGCCGCTTTTACGGTTTCGTCCAACATCTCGTAAGTGAGGGTATTGGCCAGGAACCAGCTCTCGAACGGTGAAGGCGGCAGATAGATCCCGCGTTTCAGCATCTCGTGGAAGAACACTTTGAAGAACTCCTGATTCGTCGTATTCGCCGTTTTGAAATCGGTAACCACTTCGGGTGTAAAGAAAATACTGATCATCGATCCTACCTGATTCATATAGTAATCGAGTTCATGCTCGTTCAGCACTACTTTCAACCGCCGTTTCAGATATTCGGTTTTCTCTTCCAGCTCCACATAGATTTCAGGATGCTTGTCCAGTGCACTAAGCTGTGCATAACCCGCGCTCATTGCCAACGGATTCCCTGATAGCGTGCCTGCCTGGTACACATCACCAACCGGGGCAATCACATCCATAATCTCCTTTTTACCACCAAAGGCACCTACCGGCAAGCCACCGCCGATAATTTTACCGTACGTTACCAGATCGGCCCATACATCATACCGCTCCTGTGCACCGCCGCGTGCCAGTCGGAAGCCGGTCATCACTTCGTCAAAAATGAGAACGGTTTCATGTTCATCACACAGCTCGCGTAAACCTTCCAAAAATCCGGGCTGAGGCGGAATACACCCCATATTACCTGCAACCGGCTCTACAATGATTGCCGCAACATTCCCCTTATTCTTTTTGAGAAGCTTCTCAACACTCTCCAGATTGTTATAATCTGCGTTTAGAGTGTCTTTAGCTGTCCCCTCAGTTACACCCGGACTGCTGGGCTTTCCAAGGGTCAAGGCGCCACTTCCCGCTTTAATCAGGAACGAATCACCATGACCGTGATAGTTTCCTTCAAACTTGATGATCTTCTCTTTTCCGGTGTAGCCGCGTGCAACACGAACAGCACTCATACACGCCTCCGTACCTGAATTCACCATTCGCACGCGGTCTACATTGGGCACCATTTGGCGAACCAGTTCGGCCATCTTGACCTCTATTTCTGTAGGAGCACCAAATGATGTGGAGTTGAACGACGCATCCTGCACCGCTTTTATCACAGGCGGATAGGCATGCCCGAGAATCATCGGTCCCCACGAGCCAACATAGTCGATGTACTCATTCTCATCTTCATCAGTAATGATCGATCCCTTCGCTTTCTTGAAAAAGACAGGGATACCGCCAACCGATTTAAACGCCCGCGCCGGAGAGTTCACCCCGCCCGGAATAAATTCCTGTGCCTGTTTAAATAGAAATTCGCTCTTGTTCAGTAGCATAGATTGTAGTCTTTGTATTATTAGAATTGGAGCTAAAAAGCTCCCCTCTTATTTAAGAGGGGGTTTGGGGATGGTAGAAATATCTTGACAAAATTTTGAAATATGTAGTTAAATCAGAGTCTTTACTCAACCACCCCTTTCTCCCCTCCTTCAAAAGGAGGGGAATTCATTGCCTCATTTGTTTATTGTGCCAAATCAGAATATGATTAGTCGCTCATATTCTGTAGTGCTGCAATACGATCTTCCAGTGGCGGGTGTGTCATAAACAGAGCCTTCAAACCCTTTCTCTTGCCACCGGTAATTCCAAACGCTTGCATCGACTCCGGAAGCTGATTTGGTACCTGAGACTCCGCCTTCAAGCGCTGCAGTGCGCCAATCATGCCCTGTCGGCTACCCAATCGTGCACCTGCTGCATCGGCATGAAACTCACGACGTCTTGAAAACCAGAATACGATCGTGGAAGCCAGGATTGCCAGTACAATCTCTGCAGCTATTGTTGTCACAAAATACCCGATTCCCAGGCCACGCTCATTTTTCAGTACCACGCGATCCACAACAAAACCGATCACCCGGGCCAGGAACATTACGAAGGTGTTTACAACACCCTGAATCAAAGCAAGAGTAATCATATCGCCATTGGCAACGTGACCAACCTCATGTCCCAATACCGCTTCAATTTCGGCCTGATCAAATCGCTGCATCATACCGCTGCTCACGGCTACAAGTGCTTTATTTCGATTTGCCCCGGTCGCAAAAGCATTTGCCTGCTGCGCTTCAAATATGCCTACTTCCGGCATTCCGATTCCCGCATCTTTTGCCTGCCGCTCAATCGTTCGAACCAGCCACTCTTCACGAGAATTTTGCGGTTTGTCGATAATTTTAACCTTCATCGACCATTTTGCGATTTTCTTGGAGAGAAGCAGCGAGATAAATGAACCCGCCATACCAAACACAAAGCAGAAGATCAGCAGTGCCTGAAGATTTAAATTGGTACCGGTTTCATCGAGAAAGGACCCCACACCCAGAATTGACAGGGTAATACTGGCAACAATAATAATCGCCAGGTTTGTCGCTAAAAATAGAAGTACTCTTTTCATTGTTTAATTTTCGTTACTTGTGTTGTTATAAATATTCTTTGTTTAAACTCCCCTCTTGCCTGTCCCGAGTGATTCGGGGAGAGGGGACAGATTGCGTACCCCGACTGCTGTCAGGAGTAGCAATCAGGGGTGTGTTCGGAGTGTTGGTTTCAATAAAAAACTTCAGTTAAACCTAAGCTCAGAGCAACATCCCCCTCGATGAACTCCTGAAACGTTCAGGAATTCATCGTTTCCCCCTTCGAAGGGGGACTACTTTAAAATCCTTGCCGCATCTTTTGCAAAGTATGTTGCGATCAGGTCGGC
Organism: Chitinophagaceae bacterium T5-Br10_B2g13; assembly: GCA_001564065.1. Taxonomy (GTDB): domain Bacteria; phylum Bacteroidota; class Rhodothermia; order Balneolales; family Balneolaceae; genus Rhodohalobacter. Next base: position 24,653 of record LKNA01000025.1, on the reverse strand, counting down.
ACCGGCTCGTTTGAAACCGATCAATGCTTCCATCATCGCCTCTTCTTCATTGATCCAGCCTTTTTCAGCTGCAGCTTTGATCATAGCGTATTCACCGGAAACGTTGTAAACCGATACCGGTAAACTCACTACATCTTTCACCGCCCGAACCACATCAAGATACGGAATACCCGGTTTTATCATGATAATATCCGCGCCTTCCTGCTCATCCGTAATCGCTTCTTTCACGGCCTCTGTAACGTTCGCCGGATCCATTTGGTACGTCTTTTTATCTCCAAATCCGGGTGCTGAATCGAGTGCATCGCGGAACGGACCGTAATAGCTGGAAGCGTACTTGGCACTATAGGCCATAATCCCTGTATCCGGAAATCCGGCCTCCTCCAATGCTTCACGCATCAGCAGAATTCGCCCGTCCATCATGTCTGACGGAGCCACAAAATCAGCGCCGGCTTCGGCATGACTCACCGCCATCCTGGCCAGAATGTCTACGCTTTTATCGTTCACAATTTTTCCATCCTCAACCACACCGTCGTGTCCGTACCTGGAATAGGGATCCATCGCCACGTCGGTCATCACTACCAAATCCGGAAATTTCTCCTTTATAGTCCGGACTGATTTCTGCATCAGGCCGTTTGGATCAAGAGCTTCTGTGCCCTCATTATCCTTCTTCTCATCCGGGACTTTTGCAAAAAGAAGTACCGCCGGAATACCAAGGGTCTGAACCTCTTCAATCTCCTCCATCAGCAGATCGAGCGTGTACCGGTAGTAGTCCGGCATGGATGGTATTTCAACTTTTTCACCTTTCCCTTCCATCACAAAAAGAGGTGCGATGAAATCATTTACTGAGAGATGATTCTCCGCCACCATCCGGCGTACATTTTCAGAACGTCGAAGGCGTCTCGGACGAGAATATGGAAACTCTGAATAACTCATTTTAAAACGTTCTATTAATAGGTTGTTGTCATGGTTGCAGGAACCACAATAGTAAAATCTGCAGACCGGAGCTGATCTCCCACTACTTCCCGAACATCATCCACCACAATCGTGTTGATGGTTAACATTCTGAGTTCCGGGCGGTCTCTCTTCACATACCAGACAATTCCCTCGTAATCATTGGAGTGGTACGATCCATTCAGATGAAAGATTCGGTTGTTTTCACCCAGATTCTGTAAAAGAAAATGAGCCATCGTCGCATCTTTTACCGCCTGGGCATAGACGATATTCATCCCACCATGTCCCTGTGCCATATCCAGCATTCTTTTGTAACCCGGCAATTCCGTATCCACCTCAACAGGCAGAGGCATCATCCACTGCTTGGCTTCATCTGTCAGGCCATCCAAAACTTCCAAACCATTTCTGTAAACCGACGAGGCGTATCGCCGGGGAATATTGGTGGCAATCAGTTTGAGCTCATTTTCCCTGGCAAATTCCAGCACCGGCTTGTAATCCGTGGAGTAGTTGTTCCAGAGCCGTGCTTCACTTTCAAAACTGGACTGGCTGATTTTTCCATCGAAATATTCATCGATAAGCAGCTGTTGGTCAGCCTCAAACATCTCCATTCCCACCGAAGTTGATTTTGACGTATCGTCTGACAGATCGTTCAGCATCTCGACTTGAAGCCAGTGGGCAATGGCGTTGTTGTGCAGCTCCCCGAAAAAGATCAAGTCACTGTTCTTCGACTGAACCATAAGGCTTTGATACGACACCACGTTGCCGTTCTTGCTGTAGATCAGATAGGCCGGTTTGTTCGATTCGGCAAAACCTGCGAACAGGATTGCCGAGAGAATAATAAGTGTGAGATACTGTGCCTTGTTCATAAATGGTGTTATTAGATGTAGATACCGCCGACAGCAAAACCCCTCAACTCCTTTTAACTATCCAAAAAGGAGTTGAGGAGTACTATTTTTAATCGGCTCCATATTAACGAGAGTTCGATATAAATTCTTGAAATTTAGTAGTCAAGAAGTCCACTCCTTATTAAGGTGGGAAGACTCTTTTTCAAAATTCTTATATCGAACTCAGATTATATTAATGCTTTAACATGAAGTTCAAGTAAAGAATCAGGGAGCCTGCATCAGCATCTCTTCACGGACAGCTTGGAACTCATCTCCGTCTTCCCAGCGCATCATCTCGGCAGCATTGAGGATGTGGAAACTGGACCGGAAGAATAATCGTACATCCTTCTCCATTCCGGTGAGATCCCAGTACTCATTGATTTCATCACCAACAGAATGGTAGTTGGCAGCACTAAGGCTATCCACGGTTTCGATAAAGTCTTCCGGCTTATCCACATAATCTCTGCCGGGATTGGGAAATATTGCCGGGATACCGACTCGGGCCATTGAGAAGTGATCCGAACGGTAGAAAAATCCCTGCTCAGGATTGGGATCCGGTTTCACCACTCGACCATCCTGATCGGCATACTGCTTGATAACATCTGTAATGGTATTTCTTCCATAACCAACCAATACAACATCTTCAGTTTCTCCATACACCTGCATGCCGTCCATATTGAAGTTGGCGGTTATTTTACCGGGGTGAACCGTTGGATTTTGAGCCCAATACTGAGAGCCTAAAAGTCCCATCTCCTCAGCGCCTACAAAGAGAAAGAGTGCACTTCGTCGCATCTCAGGCTCGACCAGCTTATACGCTTTAGCAAGCTCCAGTACGGCACTTACTCCGGCTGCATTATCCAACGCTCCGTTGTTGATGGAGTCACCATCTACGGGTGTGGTAATTCCAAGATGATCATGGTGTGCAGTAAATACAATATATTCGTCCATCAGGTCAGCGTCACTCCCTCTTATTTGTCCCAACACGTTTCGGGTTGACATATCACTGTAGTTTGCTTGTAAATTCACATCCAGAGTAACGCCACCCAGAGGAACAGGTTCAAAGTTTCGATTTTCTGCCGCCTCCAACATCTCTTCCAGATTCAGCCCGGCAAGCTCAAACAGATTTTCGCTATGCTCTTCTGTAATCCAGGCATTAAACTCCGGTTTTGTTCCGGCGTCATCATCGCCTTTCAATGAAAACCTTTCGCGGCCCCAGCTGTTTTCCACCACAGACCAGCCATAACCGGCAGTAGGTGTTGTGTGAATGATAATAGCACCCAAAGCGCCCATCTCTTCTGCTTTTTCAAACTTGTAACTCCATCGGCCGTAGTAGAGGCGGGAGTCCCCTTCAAAAATTTCAGGGTCGTTTGATGGGTCACTATTTTTGAAAACCAGTACTTTTCCTTCAACATCCACTCCCTTATAGTCGTCCCAGTCAAATTCAGGAGCCTGAATTCCATAGCCAACATAGAGCAACTCGGCGTTACGGAGTTGCACACGTTCTGCCTCATTGCTTGGCCACGCCATAAAATCGGTTCTATAATCCAGCTGCTGTGCAACCTGACCGTTTCTTCGGATGTTCATGGCTGCTGAAGAGCCATCAATCTGTTGGCCCAGAAGAGGAATGTGCTGTGTATAGCTGCCATCTCCCATGCCGGGCTCAATACCCATCTCCTGTAGCTTTTCGGTTAAATATTCGACCGTTAAATCCTCACCTCTTGTAGCGGGAGCACGGCCTTCAAATTCATCTGATGATAAAACCTCAATATGGCTTAGCAGTGACTCTGCCGTAATGGTTTGAGCTGCCTCATCAACGGCTGATGGGCCGCAGGAAATGGCAAATAATACTATAAATGGGATGATATAAAGTAGATTCCGATTCATGATGCTTTAAAGTTTATTTGGGATGGTGCTTGAGTATCTTTTTGTAACAATAATAGTATCTCCCCTTTTGAATGAGGGGAACACCCCTCTTAATCTCCCCTTATTAGGGGAGAATAGTTCATAAGAGTTAATTCTTTTACGGACAACTTTTTCCACAGCAATCTTTACTGTCTGTTGTGTCATTTTGATGCTAAATGTAGGATTTTAAACAATGATTTAACAATTCACTGAATTGATTTTTCTACCGTACCCTTTTTTCGTATGATTTGAATACTTATGAAAAACTACTACAACAACAAAACCATCCTCATCACCGGAGCAGCAAGCGGAATTGGAAAACGATTTGCGGAAAAAGTTTCGAATATTGCCGATGTAAAACTCATTCTTTGGGATCGCAATCCGGACGATCTTCTCAAAATCAAAGAGGAGCTGAAGGATCGTGCAGAGATCCATATTACCGGTATAGATGTAACAGATAGAGACTTGATTCAACTTGAGGCAGATCATTTCATCAAAGAGAATCTGTTGCCGGATATCATTATAAATTGTGCCGGAATTGTTGTGGGTAAGATGTTCCATGAACACTCCTTTTCTGAAATCGAAAAATCTCTGCAGATCAATACTACCGGAAGCATGTGGGTAATCCGTGCCTTTTTAAATAAAATGATAGATCGCGGATCAGGACAGATCGTGAATCTTGCATCTGCATCCGGTTATATCGGAAACCCAAGAATGAGCGTTTACGCAGCAAGTAAGTGGGCGGTCATTGGTTGGAGCGATTCACTCCGGCTCGAGATGGAAAAGCTGCAAACCGGTGTAAAGGTTACAGCTGTAATTCCAAGCTATATCAAAACCGGTATGTTTGACGGTGTTAAAGCTCCTTTATTGGTACCGCTACTTGAAACCGATCAAATAGTTACTAAAATGCTATACGGCATTGCTAAACAAAAGCGAACGATTCAAGCACCTTTTATGGTAAAACTGGTACCCCTGATCAAAGCACTTTTACCCTATAAGGTGTTCGACTGGGTAGCAGGTAATCTTTTGGGAGTCTATAAATCCATGGAGTCTTTTGAGGGACGTGAACCAAAATCGAAATCATCATGACGATCCCAAAAATAGTACAGCATCAAAAAGAAGCCTTTCGGAAAGGAGTTACCGGGTCTGTCGAAAAACGCAAAGACGCACTGGTAACCCTGAAAAAGTTACTGGTTGAAAATGAAAAGGAAATTTGTGAAGCAATAAATACAGATTTCGGCAAACCCTATTTCGAAGCCTTCACTTCAGAAATTGCCACCGTTCAGCACGAGATCGATCATCACCTGAAACACCTGCACAAATGGGCTAAACCGGATCAAGCCGGGAATTCCATCTTTACCTTTCCGGCAAAAAACCTAATCTACAAAAAGCCGTATGGAACCGTATTGATAATCGGTGCCTGGAATTACCCGGTTAATCTCACGTTTCAACCACTTGTTGGAGCTTTAAGTGCCGGCAATACCGCCGTTATTAAGCCATCCGAGCTGGCCGCTCAAACGTCAGCCATCATTAAAGATCTGGTTGAAGAGTACTTTTCACCATCGGTATTAGCAGTTGTGGAAGGCGCCGTTGAGGAAACCCAAGAGCTCCTATCTCAACCATTCGATAAAATATTCTTTACCGGCAGTACCCGCGTTGGCAAAATTGTGATGAAAGCCGCTGCTGAACAACTCATACCCGTCACTTTAGAACTTGGCGGAAAAAGTCCGGCAATTGTTCACTCCGATGCCAATATCGAAATCGCAGCTAAACGTATATGGTGGGGAAAAACGATGAACGCAGGCCAAATTTGCGTTGCCCCAGACTACGCCCTGGTTCATAAGTCTGTTAAAAATCAGTTTGTAGAAAAAAGCCGGGAAGTACTTTCACAATTTTTTAGCAATGACTACATACCCGGTGAAAATTACACACAGATTATCAACCACGACCATTTTGATCGTCTTGAAAATCTACTGGAGCAGAGTGAAGTTATTCATGGCGGTGTTACCAACAAGGAAACCAGATTTATCGAGCCAACATTAATACAAGCCGACTGGGATTCAGTGATTATGAAAGAAGAGATCTTCGGACCGCTTCTACCTCTTCTTACTTACGAATCAATGGATGAGTTGAAAAATAAATTAATTGAACGTAGTTCACCGCTGGCTCTTTACCTGTTCACAGACAGTCCCAAAGTTGAGTCTGATATTATCGACAATGTTCCTTTTGGCGGTGGCTGTATTAACGAGACGATCAGCCATTTAGCGAATCCAAACTTACCCTTTGGTGGTGTCGGGCATAGCGGTATGGGCGCATACCATGGCAAGCACAGCTTTGACTGCTTTACACGACTTCAATCTGTGTTAAAGAAACCGACATGGCCTGATCCGGATTTCCGTTACCCCCCGATTGATACCGATAAATTAAAGTGGCTCAAAAAACTTCTCAGATAATGACTCATCATGAATCGCACTCATTTCTGGCATTAGTTGCAGAAGAATCGAACGATACATACACCCAAACTGTAAAAAAGCGGAAGCTTTCAGACCTACCCGGCCACGATGTTTTGGTTCGTGTTCACTACTCATCCCTTAATTATAAGGATTCTCTTTCTGCTACCGGTAATAAAGGAGTTACAAAAAAATATCCTTTCACTCCGGGTATTGATGCTGCCGGAATTGTTGAACAAAGTGCTGACAAACGATTTAATAAAGGAGATAAGGTTATTGTTACCAGTTATGATCTGGGAATGAATACACCCGGTGGTTTTGGCCATTATATATCTGTTCCGGGTGACTGGATTGTACCTCTGCCCGAGGGGCTGAACCTGAAGGAGAGCATGATAATTGGCACATCCGGATTAACAGCCGCCATCGGAGTCGAAAAAATAGTTAAACAGCATATTGCACCTAAAGACGGTTTCATACTGGTAACGGGAGCTACAGGCGGAGTAGGATCTTTTGCAGTGGGGTTATTGAGTCAACTCGGCTACAGCGTTATTGCAGCAACAGGCAAGATGGATCAAACCGGTTTTCTAAAATCACTTGGCGCCTCAGAAGTTATTCATCGGGATGAAATAACAAACGTACCCGGCAAACCGCTGCTAACCGGCCGCTGGATTGCCGCTTTGGATACTGTGGGTGGCTCTATGCTTGATGCCGTGATTCGCCAGACAGACCATAATGGAGTTGTTGCATGTTGTGGCAATGTTCTTGGCCACGAACTGCATACAAACGTATTTCCTTTTATTCTCCGGGGAGTAGCTTTAATGGGTATAGATTCAGGTATAGCTCTTATGGCCGACAGAATGAGAATCTGGAATCTGCTGGCCGATGAGTGGAAGCCCCGTTTTTTGGAAGAATTGCACAGAGAAACAGGGCTCCAAAATCTTACGGAGGAGATCCAAAAAATATTGCAGGGAAAACAGGTTGGAAAAGTGTTAGTTAATGTGCGGTCGGTGTAAAAATACCGGTGACAGATTTAAAGAACACATCCCCTAGCTCACTGAACACCCCTCCTCCCGAAGCCTCGGGACCGTACTCTCCTCGAGGGGGATCCAAGCTGTCACCTTCTCAACAGTGTTGCCCGCTTTTGGGCAAAATTAGGAGCTCCGACGCTTTTTGTCGGTACGGCGCCGAGACATCTCCTGATGAGAGACCAGCTAGCACGTACATATCAATTAACTTGCCTCGCTAAAAATCTTCACAGACTTTTGTGACTTTTTTTTAACAGCTTTCTTTAGCGGGTTTATAATATCATCTGCTTTGATTGGTTTAACGAGATAATCTGCGTTGCCTATTTTTTTTGCTCTCTTCATCAAATCACTCTCTGCACTACCTGAGAGGAATATAATAGGCACTTTGGAAAATTTTCTAATCTCTATACTCGCGTCTATTCCACTCAATTCACCTTTAAGTGAGATGTCCATTACAATTGCATCCGGCCTCATTTGTTGCGCCATCTCAACCGCATCTTCACCGGACTGAGCTTTCCCAACTACCGAATAACCCAACTTTTCTATGATCCTGGTTTCAACCAGTGAAAGCAGCATGTCGTCTTCAACAATTACAACTGAACCTTTTGATTTTTTCATATCCTTAAGCATTTGAGAACCGTCGATTAGCAACGGTAATATATTAAATTATGTTAATATTAAAAATTTTTAATGTTTATCTTTCAATTAACTTCCCCCTAAACGCGTCATTCGAAAATCATACACCTAAGAGCAAAAAGAGTATAAAGGCCCGAACCTTCTAACCCCGAATATTGGACTGATATTTTGCGAATGGCCCGCCTTTAACTTCTGTTTATGAGTTCATGAAAAACAAACTTTTTACCACAATACTGATTCTGTTAATCAGCGGCTGCACAACGATCGAGATATCCGAACCGGATGTATTTGACCGCCATACAACCATTTCACCCGATCAGTTTCCTATTCACAATTTCACCCTGCACAATTTAGAAGCAGAGACAGAAGATGGCGAGACGCTCGACGCTTGGTTTCTCGAAAAAGATGGAGCCAAGAAAACGGTAATCTACTACGGAGGCAATGGATTTTTAATGATGAAATCGCGCCCGCTTATTGAGGCTTATGCCGATATTCAGGCTCATCTTTTAATGATTGACTATCGCGGGTACGGGCGCAGTACGGGAGAACCAACTGTGGATGGAGTTAAATCAGATGCCAGGGCCGCTTACGATCTTGCTAAAAATCATCTGCCCGTTGAACCGGGACCCGTTTACGTTCACGGGCACTCAATGGGATCTTTTCTTGCTGCCTATATTGCCGATAGCGGAGATGTTTCCGGCTACATTCTGGAGAGCCCGATAACAGACGTAGACAACTGGACAAAGGGAATCGTCCCCCGGTTACTTCGTCCTTTTGTTCGATTTGATATTGCAGACCCGGTTAAAGCCCAGAATAATATTGAACGTGTAGAGCGAATTGAAAAGCCTCTTTTAATCATTGGCGGAGATAGAGATGAAGTAACACCATTTAAAATGGCGGAGGAACTGCATAAAAAATCCTCTTCAGAGAAAAAGTTTCTGGTGAAAATCCCAAATGGAAACCACAATGACCTTCCGACATCAGATTCTTACAGAAACTCCCTTGCGGAGTTTTTAGGGAGAGAGTAGAATTTCTTCTGATTGCCTATCAACTTTATAGATATCCAAAAAGTCAACTCAGTTTATAAGCCCCAACAGTTCACGCCCCTCTGATGACCCTATATCAAGCTACATTTCATTTTTTACCCAAAACAAAAAAGCCTTACAACATCATATCACTATGCGTTGCAAGGCTTTACTTGAGAGTGGGACCGGGCGGAATCGAACCGCCGACACACGGATTTTCAGTCCGTTGCTCTACCGACTGAGCTACAGTCCCTCTCGGAAGACTCCAAATATAAGGGCTTTTACACCTTTACTCAAAACCGATTCTGCTTTTTCCGGAAATAATTTCGGCGGCCGATCAATTAACCACTTTGATATCTTTCAACCGCATCTGAATGGTCCGTTTCCCGTTCCAAAAGTTCTCTTCCAGAACATAGGCTACATCCATTCGGCCGGCATCACATTTCCGAAGCATTGGCAGGTACTCGTGCATGTTAAAACCGATCGCATCAATTACCACCGATCCATTTTGACGCACTTTAAATTTCAGATGGCCATTCCCGACAATACTGGGAACCCCCTCAATACAGACATCTTTCGAAACAAAAACCGGACGCATATTACCGGGCCCAAACGGCTCGAATTGAGATAACAGCTTCCAGAATTTTGGATTTACCCGCTCCAGGTTAAGTTCAGAATCGATCTGAAGTTCCGGCAAGAAATCGTTGTCGGAGAGCTTCTGAAACCCGATATCATTCATTCGCTGCCTGAATTCAACCAGATTATCGGCGTCCATGGTCAGGCCGGCGGCAAATTCATGTCCGCCAAACTGCTCCAGTAGATCTTCACACTTTTTCAGTGCGTTGTAGATATTAAATCCTTTAATGGATCTGGCTGAACCCTTTATCTTGCCCTCTACCGTGCTGAGCATAATCGTGGGACGGTAGTACGCATCAACAAGCCGTGAGGCTACAATTCCAATCACACCCAAATGCCACTCCGGATGGTGTAGCACCATAGTAGAGAGGTTTTCAATATTGAAGTTATTCTCCACCATATCAACAGCCTGTTCCATGGTTTCACTGTCTGTGGAGCGGCGTTTAATATTAATAGATTCGAGTTCTTTCGCATATTTCGCCGCGCGGGTTTCATCATCAGAAATCATCAGCTCAACAGCTGCTGTAGCATCCCCCATTCTTCCGGCTGCATTAATTCTAGGCCCCACCGAAAACACAATCGTTGAAGTGGAAACCGTGCCCGGTGTAATATTGATTCTGCTAAGCAGCGCTTTAATGCCTAACCGCGGTTCAGTATTAATCAACTTTAAACCTCTCCGCATTAAATATCGGTTCTCATCTACAATCGGTACAATATCTGAGGCAATGGAAATAGCCACCAGGTCCAGATATTGATCTGGCAGTTCTTTAGGCAGCCCAAGTTTGGCAACCGTTCCCTGTACAAGCTTAAACCCTACACCTGCCCCTGAAAGCCCGTCGAACGGATAGTCGCAGTCGGGGCGCTTCGGATCCAGCACGGCCACTGCATCCGGAATCCCGTCACCAACTGTATGGTGATCGCAAATAATCAGATCGATTCCATGTTCAGTTGCTACCTTTGCCTCCTCAAAAGCTGTTATTCCGCAATCAACGGAAACGATGAGATCGGCTTTAATTTCTATGGCGTGCTTTATTCCATCAGGATTAATACCGTACCCCTCTTTAAAACGGTGAGGAATGTAGTAGCTCACATCTATACCAAAGCTCTTTAGAAAAGTGTAGAGAATACTGACCGCAGTTGTGCCGTCTACATCATAATCTCCATAGATCAATACTTTTTGGTGGTTGCAAATCGCCTCTGCAAGCCTGGACGCCCCCGCCTCCATATCTTTCATCAGAAAAGGGTCGTACAGCTTCTGATTTTCAGGCCTGAAAAACGACTTCGCTTTATCAAAACTCTCTATACCCCGAATTGCCAGCAGGTGGGCAATTTCTTCGGGCACGTTAAGTTCTTGCTGCAAATTCCGGATAGACTTCTCCCTTTCGGGTTGCGCATAAACCCATCGATATGCCATGATTTGTTTCCTGTTTTATTCTCATTTAAAAGGCAGAGGAGTGTCACCCCGGCAATGCCAAACTGTATTTTACACAGTAATAACTTTAACAAAACCTTAATATTCTATTATAACAAAAGGAGAGGAGAATATGAGATTAAATCAAGCTCACGTTTTTATAAAACTCAGGGATAAATCTTCATAACCTGTTCGTAATTTATCTTAATTTTATGGCACAAATGAAAAGCCGTAACTGCAAAATCGGATTCCGTTTCCTGTCAATTCTCAGATAAAATCATTAATTTGGAAGCGGTTCCAAACGGATGGTATTCGATACAAAATTAAATCTCTTAGTTATGAATGAAATAGAAAATATGGTTAATAAAGAGAGCGAAATTACGGAAGGTTTTGAATTATTCAGCGACCTGAATGACCTTGAACATGAGCAGATCGTTTTCTGTTCTCGCCCTGAGGCTGGATTAAAAGCTATTATTGCTATTCACGACACTACCCTGGGCCCTGCTTTAGGCGGAACACGAATGTGGGATTACAAAAATGAAGCTGAGGCCATACGGGATGTTTTACGTCTCTCCCGCGGCATGACCTACAAGTCTGCCATCTCCGGATTGAATTTAGGCGGAGGTAAAGCGGTGATTATTGGTGATGCTCAGACACAGAAAACTGAAGCACTCTTCCGCTCTTTTGGCCGGTTTGTTGACGGACTAGGCGGACGATACATTACTGCCGAAGATGTTGGGATGACGGAAAAAGATATGGAATGGATCTTCTCCGAAACGAAATTTGTAACCGGAATTCCAAAAGAACTAGGCGGAAGTGGCAACCCATCACCCGTAACCGGTTACGGTGTATACATGGGAATGAAAGCTTCAGCAAAGCGTGCTTATGGCAGTGACTCGCTGGAAGGCAAACGAATTGCCATTCAGGGAGCCGGATCGGTTGCATCCCACCTTGCTCACTACATCAGCAAAGAGAACGCCGAGCTTTTTATTACGGATATTTTTGAAGAGAAAGCGAATCAGCTGGCTGAAGCCACAGGGGCAGAAGTGGTAAAACCTGACGACATCTACACTCTCGATGTTGACGTCTTTAGCCCGTGTGCATTGGGCGGTGTGGTGAACGACGACACCATCGATTATTTGAAGTGTGATATTCTTGCCGGAGGCGCCAATAACATCCTCGACGATGAAGAGAAACATGGGAATGAATTGATTAAAAAAGGAATTCTCTATGCACCGGATTACGTAATTAATGCCGGTGGTTTAATCAACGTGGCAAGTGAACTCGAAGGGTATAATGAGAATCTTGCGATGAACAAAGCTTCCAGAATCTACGATACAGTTCTGGATATTTTTGATTATGCCGAAGAACATAGCATCCCGACAATCGCTGCCTCAAATGCTCTTGCTGAAAAGAGAATTGAAGCTGTTGGAAAAGTCGGCACAATCTACTCCTCAAAGAGTCACTTTTCGAACAGAAAAGGTGAACAGTACTTGAGAGAGCGATCTTAATTCAACATACAAGGCCCTGACTATTCAACGAAGCAGCCCGGTGAAATCCGGGTTGCTTTTTTTATTCAATTAAAGCAGATTGATCTGTCATCATAATCAACCTCATCCGATATGAACAGATTCTCAGCAACCTGGTCGTTAATGAAAAGCTCCCTCACTGTTCTGCTTGAGGATAAAAAAATGCTCCTCTTTCCAATCTTTTCCGGCATCTGCACCCTTGTTGTTGGCCTTACATTCATTTTACCGATTGTTTTCACCGGCGGAATTCGTTCTTTAGGAATGTTTGAGACAATGCCCGGCTGGATGATGTTTATTACCATATTCCTCTTCTACTATGTAAACTACTTCGTCATCATCTTCTTTAACTCCGGCGCTGTACTCTATTCAATCAAACACATCAGGGGAGAAAAACCCACATTTAGCGAAGTTTTTGATGAATTAAGAGACCGATTGAGCCACCTATTGGGCTGGACAGCCATCGCAGCCACCATAGGATTTATTATTAACTCTATCGAAAATCAATCTGACTTTATAGGAAAGCTTGTTGCAGGTTTAATTGGATTGAGCTGGACAGTGACCAGTTTTCTGGTTATACCTGTTTTAGTAATCGAACAAAAGGGTCCTGTTGAGTCACTTAAAGAGTCGGCCGGGATGCTAAAAAAATCCTGGGGTGAGCAGCTGATCGGCCACTTCAGCTTTGGGTTAATTTTTGCAGCACTGCTCATTGGGGCCGGGCTAATCACCATTCCTCTATTTTTACTTGGTGAGATCTTCATACTTATGGGAATGGCATTCTTAATTGTATTCGGATTAATCCTCGGTATTTTACAATGGATTCTTCAATCAATTTTCATGGCTACTTTGTATCTTTACGTTCGTGAAAACAGGCTGCCCGATTCATTCACCCAGTCACAAATAGACCGTGCAGTCAGATAAAATAATAACCGATCAGAGCGGATCGTTAATTGCACAGCCAAGAATCAATAGAATTACATTACAACCAATAATTGCATGTCACTCAAAAAGAAGTTTCAGTTTAAAGATCGCTTAATCAAGGGAATCGACCCAAACGGACAGTTTAAGATCAGCGTAGTTAAAACCACCGATGTAGTCCGCACAGCGCAAAAAAACCACAATCTTTCGCTTTTAAATACAATGCTGCTGGGTAAAACCCTTACCTCTGCCATGCTACTTGCATCCGAACTGAAGGGAGAAGAACGCATTCAGATTCGTATTGACGGAGACGGACCTGTCGGGATGCTTACAGCAGAGGCCAACCGGGTAGGAGAAATTCGCGGATATTCAGCAAATCCATCAACAGAACTGGACTATAGCGATCCCAACACCACCCTATCAGACGCTTTGGGTAATGGAGTGCTTTCAGTTACCAAAACACTCTATAATGAAGCAGAACCGCGACACAGCTCCATTGCACTGGTAAACGGAGATATCAATTCTGATATCGCACATTATATGGCGCAGTCTGAGCAGGTGTTGTCTGCATTCTTACTGGATGTGGGTTTGAATGACGATGGTTCTGTAAAACATGCGGGTGGTGTTTTGGTACAGCGACTTCCCGAAGCAGATGAGAAGACCGTTGAAGAGCTCCAAAAAACGCTTACCGATTTGCCGCCGCTGAGCGAACTCCTCGAAAATGAGTTTTACATCGATGATATTATGAAGATGGCCTCCAAGCCTCATGACGTTAAAGAGCTGGATCGGCAACCGGTACACTTCTTTTGCCGATGCTCACCGAAACGTTTTAAAAACGCACTCTCCATGCTGGGGTATGAAGATTTGAAAGAGATGGAAGGAGAAAGCCAGGAGGTTGTCTGCAACTATTGCGGATCCAGAATCGAGATTTCAAAAGATGAGATCCGGGAGATGGCTGAAACAGCTAAAGCTAAATTGAACTGATGTATAACGAAAAAGATATTAATAGAATCTTAAAACGAGCCATCCAGTTACAGGGAGAAAAAGAAGGGTTTTTTGGATCAGCCGGAAATGCTGAAGAACTTTCGATTGATGAAATTGAAGAGATTGCAATTGAATCGGGAGTAAGTGCTGAATTTGTGCGCCAGGCTGTTATTGAATTTAATGGTGTACCCGTAGATGAACCTCTTATGATTGATACAGGAAATCGAAGGGTTGTTGAAATTCTTGGTTTTGCTAAAGGCGAAATCAACAAAAAAACCTGGACAGAAGTGATTGCCGAAATTGAAAAACAGCTCAACACAAAGGTTATGTGAAACGTCGTCCCGACCGTCTAACATGGGTTGAAGAAATCAAAGGCGTCAAGAGATTATATCCATTTTCTAATCCCTCAAGAGTTGATATATCCCTTAAATCGGGACAGCGTTCAATTCGTTTACTCAAAAAGCTGCCAAAACAGATTGTCCTTAGGGGAATTTCACTGTTTGGTTTTGGTATGGCAGCCTTCTTTTTTTCGCTTATAATGAGCGGGCAAGCAAGTTCAAACCAAACGCCACCTTTTTTAATCTTCACCTTTTTGAGTGCTTTAGGCGGGCTTGGGGTATGGAAACTGGCTGAAAAACTGAGAGAACGCACAAAACAGCGATATAAAGATCTGGTAGAGTCACTTCAAACAATTGTAACAAGAAATCATCAGGCCGCTGACCGTTATAACTCTTCAGAAAAAAGGATCGATATAAATTTTGAAGAAATTAACAGAGAAGAAGAGAGTGAGAAACTGAAAAATCAGCTGCGTAATTAATTACCTCTGTCTAAACTGCAAATGATGATCCGCAACCGCACGCTTCACTGGCGTTTGGGTTATCGAAGGTAAAGCCGCGGGCGTCCAGCCCATCCGGGTAATCGATGACAACACCGTCCAGATATAACATATGATCGGACTTGACAACTACTTCCAGGCCTTGAGTGTTTACAATTACATCTTCGTCTGTGCGAATATCAAATCCAAGCTTATAGCTTAACCCGGAGCATCCACCTCCTTCAACAGCTACGCGCAGATAAAGCTCTGCATCCAGATTCTCATCCTTTTTTATTTTACGAACCTGTTTTGCTGCCCTTTCCGTAAGCTGAACATCTTTGCCGCTGGCCTGTTTTTCAAATTCCTGGCGAAACTTCTCTTCTGCGCTGAGCTCTTCTTCAGGCTCTTCATCTATCAGAGATGCGATAACGTCGTCTAAATTTTCGTCTTCGATAGCCATATATAAAACCAATTTTTGCAGTTACTTCACAGGATTTGCAAATGTAAAATAATCCTTTTCCGATTTCCTGAACAGTTTCAGAATTCCGGCACTGACTAAGTTAACAAGAATTTTGGATGCACGATAGCTTGTTACGTTAATCAATTCAGAGAATTTCTGAACGTTGATCTCTCCGTATTCATTCAAATAGCGGAATAACATCTGTTCATTTTTTCCATACTCAAACGTTACTCCGGTGTCTGAATATTGCTGCTTCAGAATTTCAGTCTGTTCGTCACTGGCCAAAATACTTTCGTCCTGAAAACGAACAAATACCTGTCGCTTCTTCTTTCCTTTTAAGTATACCGGCTTGCGGGATGATTCAGGCACGCGTACTACCATAACGTCTGCATCGGGTAAATGAACCAACTCTATAAATATCTCAACGGGTGGCACACAGATCTTTTGTGCCGCTTCCTGCAACAAAAACTCTTCCTCAAAATAAGCTCTGATACCTGATATCTGTTTATTATCCTGCACTCCTATGAGGATAGTCCCACCGGAAGTATTAGCAAATGCAGCAATTTCTCTGGCAATTTTTTTTGGGGTAGGTACGGTTTTTTTAAACTCTAAGAATGTACCTTCACCGGTTTGAATTAAATGTCGCAGGTCGGAGGGGTTCATGTCTGAGATAACAATCTCACCATTCGGCAGTTTCATAATGCGTAACTGAAATTACTGTAATAATATTTTTCAATGAACTAACAGACGAGTACCTAAATCATTTTTTCTTCTTTAGGATTCCGGGTCATCAGATCTTCAACGACCTCAGCCGGAGGAATATTTTCGAACAGTACTTTATATACGGCATGAGTAATCGGCATTTCCACATTGTGCTTTTTTGACCACTGGCACACCGATTCTGCAGTTTTAACACCTTCAGCCACCATATTCATCCCTGATGTAATTTCAGCAAGCGTTTTTCCCTGACCTATATTATAACCAACAAATCTGTTCCGGCTGTGCTGACTGGTGCAGGTCACAATCATATCACCCATCCCTGTTAATCCTGCAAACGTATCCATCGACGCACCGAGCACAGCTCCCATCCGCTTCATTTCGTGCAGGCCGCGGGTCATAAGTGCAGCCTTGGCATTGTCGCCCAACTCTGCACCGTCAACGATCCCGGCAGCAATGGCCATGATATTTTTTACTGCTCCGCCTATTTCAACACCTATAATGTCATTATTCAGGTATACCCGAAAACGGGAGGTCATAAACGTATCCTGGATGATCCGTGCCACTCTCTTTGAATAAGCCGCTGAAACAACAGTTGTCGGTTTCAAAAGGGCTACTTCCTCTGCATGACTAGGGCCGGTTAGCACACCGATCTGATCTTCCAGAACCGAACCTTCCAATACATCCACCAGAATTTGTGACGGTGTCATCAGGCTGTCTTTTTCAATTCCTTTTGCAACACTGACGATTATCTCTTTTCCACTCAGAGATGGCTTAACTTTTTTTGCAACTTCCCGAAGAGCGTGCGACGGTGTAGCAAAAATCACCATATCTGAATCTTCGATCGCCTCTTCCAGAGAATGGGTTGCCTGTATCGACTCCGGTAATTTTACATCACTAAGGTAGGATGGATTATATTTGTTGCTATTAATTCCATCAACAACCTCTTCTTCCCGTGCCCAAATTGTAACAGAGTACTGTTTACCACCCAGAACAACAGCCATTGCCGTTCCAAAACTTCCTGCTCCGATGATGCTTATTTTATTCACTTTAAGACTCATTGTTCTTTAACCTTCCATTCGATGGCTTAAATGACTTTATACGGTTTTCGGTACCGTCCAGTAACCTTGTAATATTCCCTTTATGCTTAACTATAATTCCAAGAGCAATGGCGCTGCTAAACAGAATTATACTTCCGTCAATTTCCCAGCCAAAACCGTATCTCAGCGTAAGCTGTGCAAAAGGATAGATGAGGGCCGCAAAAATTGATCCTACAGAAACATATCGGGTTGTAAACATTAAAATCAGGAACAGACCCAATGAAATACTAATGGATACCGGCTCAATTCCGTAAAGCATTCCGCATGCGGTAGCGGCTCCTTTACCCCCTTTAAAATTAGCATAGACAGGAAACATATGCCCAATTACAGCCCCCATTCCCGAGAGAATTAGAAGCATGGCATCCACATCCCAGTTTTGATAGAAACTAACCGGTCCGTCACCGATGCTGTACGCTAACTGGCTGATAACGAGTGTAGACAGTAAACCCTTACCAAAATCAAAAAGAAGGACTATGCTGCCTGCTTTCCAGCCAAGTATCCGAAAGGTGTTGGTTGCTCCCGCATTCCCGCTTCCATGTTCTCGTATATCGATCTTGAAAAATATCTTGCCCATCCAAAGTGAACTTGGGATAGCTCCAATCAGGTAGCAGAGAATAAAAACAACAAGTATTGATAGCATGGAAGCGGTTCCTAAAGATCAGGGTTATTATTCAGCCTAGTTTAAAAGAAATCACTTTTTTGGGAAGCTAAACGTGGCGCTCCGCATGGTATGAAGAGCGAACGAGCGGGCCACTCTCTACATGCTCAATGCCTAATTTTTCGCCAATCTCTTTGTATTCTGCAAACAGATCGGGGTGAACCCATTCCACAACAGGGTGGTGCATTTTCGT
This sequence comes from Chitinophagaceae bacterium T5-Br10_B2g13, assembly GCA_001564065.1. Lineage (GTDB taxonomy): Bacteria > Bacteroidota > Rhodothermia > Balneolales > Balneolaceae > Rhodohalobacter. The sequence continues at coordinate 6,363 of LKNA01000025.1, read as the reverse complement.
CGGCTGCATGTATTGGCCAATCGTAAGTACATCTACATCGTGATCAACACAATCCTGCATCAGCTCAATAACCTCTTCACGGGTTTCTCCCAATCCAACCATAATTCCGGTTTTGGATCGAACACCCTGAGCGCGAACTCTCTTCAACAGCTCCAGGGAACGTTCATATTTAGCCTGAGGCCTAACGGTTCTGTAAAGTCTTGGCACAGTTTCCAGGTTGTGACTCAAAACATCCGGTGGTGTATCGATCACCGTTTGAAGAGCATCCCAAGCACCCCGGAAATCGGGAATCAAAGATTCTATCGTTACTCCGTCAATGGTTTCGCGGATAACTTTATGGCACTCAGCAAATATTGGAGCACCGCCATCTTTTCTCTCATCCCGATTGACGGACGTAAGAACAACGTGTTTTAGTTTCATTTTAGCGGCGGCATCAGCTACCCGGCGTGGTTCGTCCCAATCGAGACCCTGAACCGGACGACCGGTTTTTACAGCACAAAATGAGCAAGAACGGGTACACACATCGCCTAAAATCATAAACGTGGCCGTTCCGGCTCCCCAGCATTCGCCCATGTTAGGGCAGCGTGCTTCTGAGCAGACTGTATTCAGATTGTTTTCTCTTATCGTTTCAGAAACCTCTTTAAACTTTTCGCCTGATGGCAATTTTACCCGCAACCAGTCAGGTCGGCGTTTAGATGGTCCTTCTTTGTCTATTATTTGAAGTTCTTTAATCATAGTGCGTTCAATATTCGCCGCTATTTGGCATTTATTTCAAGTGACGTAAGGTAAGAAAATTGTTGCTCGGGTTCAGGTTTTTGCACCTTTGGATTTAACCTAACGCTAAAAACTTCCCCAAAGTGCTTCATCAAACAGTTCTTTACCCTTTCAGGGTTAACCTCATCACCGTTTAAATCAGAAAGACTAGTAACCGTTTTATCCTTTATTCCGCATGGAACAATATGATCGAAATAGGTCAGGTCTGTATTTACGTTAAATGCAAAGCCGTGCATTGTAACCCAACGGGAGCAACGGATACCCATGGCACAGATTTTTTTCTGCCCAACCCAAACACCGGTCAGCCCGTCTATTCTTCCGGCTTCTATGCCAAAATCTGCACAAGTTCTGATAATCACCTCCTCAAGAAATCTTAAATATTTGTGAATATCTGTGAAGTGCCTGTCTAAATCGAGGATAGGATATCCAACAATCTGGCCCGGGCCATGGTATGTAATGTCTCCGCCTCTATCAATTTCTATATACTCAGCTTCAATCTGTGCGAGGTCTTCAATGGCTTTTAAAAGATGAGATGAACTTCCACTCTTACCGAGCGTATAGACGTGCGGATGCTCAACAAAAAGGAGCATATCATTGTACTTATACTCATCTAACAGTCCGTCCCGGATTAACCTCTTTTGAGTTATAAGTCCGTTTTGCAACTCTTTTTGCAGATTCCAGACCGGACGGTAGGAAGTTTTACCTAAATCATATACATCGATGTACTTCATCATAGCCGGAAAGATAATTAAAATTCTGCATAATTAATCTTTCCGGCAGATGCCTATCACAACAACAGTATGAGTTTTAGTTACTCTTTGATTTTGAAATATATTGGCAATGAATATTGAACTCTCACCGGTTTACCACGCTGTAAACCCGGGGTGAATTCTGCCTGTCTGATAACTCTCAGCGCTTCCTCATCGCAGCCACCTCCAATACCGCGTACCACCCAGGGGTCCACTACCTGGCCCTGCTCATTCACAATAAATTGAATATGAACACGCCCTTCAATACCTGCCCTTCGAGCCAATTCCGGATATCTTACTTTTGCTTGCAGTTCCATCAGGTCTCCCTTCAGTCTCGGCATCTCTTCAACAAATACAAAAAAGTCTTCCTCTTCCGCCTCAGCCTCTTCATCGGCTGCCGGAGGGGGAGGTGGCGGCAATCTGCTTTCTGAGAAAATATCCAGCTCTGAATCTATGTCGATATGAATGTCCTCGATAATTTCATCATTCGGAACCTCTACCGGAACCGGGGGACGTGGAGGAGGCGGGATTTCCGGTTGCTGGCGAGTCTGAACAATCTCCTCCATAATCACTTCTTCCTGCGATTCAATAACCAATTCGTCGCCATTATCGACCGGCATAAAATCTATACGAAACAGTATAATAAATATCACCAGAGCTAAAATAAGCCCCGTCTCCCAAAGAATCGTATAGTAGTTTCTTAGATCTGTTTCTGTGTTTTTATTCCCTGACCGTCCGGGCTTTCTTTTTGGTGCTTCCATGTTAAACCTCTCATTTTACAGTAAAATCCGTTTCTTTTGATCCTTTTTATTTCCCTCAATACTTTATTCTGAGCACTAACTGATTACTCTTGCGCTCTATTCATAATTTAATACCTTTTTATCTAAAAATAAACAGATATAAAAAAAGGCGGGTCGTTAAACCCGCCTTTCTACAGTCTGTAAAATCAGTAAATCTGATTAAACTGCGATCACTTTTTCTTCGGCTTGGAACCCAGGTGAACCCCTTCTCCGTATGCCTCAGCAACAGCTTCCATTACCGCTTCACTCATGGTTGGGTGAGGATGAACTGCGCTTATGATTTCATGCCCGGTTGTTTCCAGATCACGAGCTACAACAGCTTCCGCAATCAATTCAGTAACGTGAGCGCCGATCATATGGCAACCAAGCCACTCGCCGTATTTAGAATCAAAAACTACCTTCACAAAACCTTCCTCATGACCAAGACCGCTGGCTTTACCGCTTGCAGAGAATGGAAACTTACCGACCATTACGTCGTAGCCTTCCTCTTTTGCCTGCTCTTCGGTCAAACCAACAGATGCTACCTGAGGCTCACAGTATGTACATCCGGGAATGTTATTATAATTGATTGGATGAGGGTTTTCTCCGGCCAGCTGCTCAACACAAACGGTTGCTTCGTGAGAAGCCTTATGAGCGAGCCATGGAGCGCCGATTACATCACCGATGGCATAAATACCGTCAGCATCTGTTTTATAGGTACTCTTATCAACTTTAATGGCGCCTTTTTCGGATTTCACACCGGCTTTTTCAAGTCCGATATCCTCAATATTTCCGGTAACACCAACCGCAGAAAGAACTACATCAGCTTCAACTTCTTCGGTTCCTTTTTTAGTCTTAATGGTAACTTTAACACCTTTCCCTTTTTTCTCTACTTTTTCAACAGAACTTTCGGTAAGGATGTTAATTCCTTTCTTCTTATAAATTTTACCCAGCTCTTTTCCAACATCTTTGTCTTCAACAGGTACAACTGTTTTTTGGAGCTCAACCAAGGTCACTTCCGTGCCGATAGAATTATAGAAGTAGGCAAACTCAACACCAATTGCACCGGCTCCGATAACCACCATTTTCTTCGGCTGTTTTTCGAGCTGCATCGCTTTTTCTGAGTCGATGATCATCTTACCATCAATTTCCAGATTTGGAAGCTGACGCGGACGTGCGCCGGTTGCGATGATAAAATGCTTCGCTTTTACAGTATCCTGCTCTTTTCCTTTTTCATCCTGAATAGCCAGTTCTTTGCTCGACTTAAAAACACCTTTACCGTTCAGAACTTCAATTTTGTTGGCCTTCATCAAAAACTGAACGCCTTTGCTCATCTTGTCGGCAACACCGCGGCTTCTTTTGATCATCCCCTCAAAGTTGGGAGAAAACTCTTTCACGTCCACTCCATAATCTGAAGCATGAGAAACGGTTTCAATAACTTCTGCTGAACGAAGAAGAGCTTTCGTTGGGATACAACCGATATTAAGGCAAACACCGCCCAAAAATCTTTTCTCTACAATTGCTGTTTTAAAGCCCAGTTGAGAAGCACGAATAGCAGCTACATACCCACCAGGTCCACTTCCAATTACACAAACGTCGAATTCTTTTGCCATGTCGAATTAAGATCTTAAGATTTCAATAGTTACTGTAAGGAATCGATTTTTCGATTTTTTCCCTTACTGCATGTATACTTATTTAAATAGCATTCAAAGTTACGGAATCTATTTCAGATAATTAAATAGATCATCAACACTCGTCAGTTGACAGAAATCTATTTAAATGCAGTTTATAAAGCTTTTCAAAATGCGCTATTTTGTTATGAATTATGAAAATTTTAAGCCTCAGGTTATGCGACATTCACTGCTCCCGTTTCTTTTAATTATCTCGCTTATTTCCATATCGTGCACTCAGAAACAGACTTCCGTTGAATCTCCCGGAGGTGTAAATACCATCGAATTTTTACTGCAGGATGGTACTCCCTACTACACTGTTCACCACAGCAATACCCCCGTGGTATCTGCGTCAAGACTGGGTTTTGAACTTCAGGAGATGCCCGGTTTAACTAATCAATTTGAAATTGAGTCTACTGAAGTCAGCTCCTTCGACGAAACATGGACCCAGGTCTGGGGAGAAAAAGCAGAAGTCCGAAACCACTACAACGAGCTTGCAATAAACCTTCGTGAAATTGAAGAACCCAACCGGATACTCACCATTCGCTTTCGTGCCTTTGATGACGGTATAGGTTTCAGGTATGAATTTCCCGAGCAGCCTAACCTGCAGGAGTTTAACATCATGGATGAGCTCACAGAGTTTAACATGATCGGCGATCACGAAAGCTGGTGGATTGCCGCGTACCAGTGGAACCGTTATGAATATTTAGTTAAAAACACAGCGCTGGCCGAGGTGGATACTGTAGTAACCCCATTTACCATGAAAACGGATAACGGCCTGCACCTGGCACTTCACGAGGCGGCACTGGTTGATTATTCCACTATGAATATTGAGCATACCGGCAATAACCAACTCAAAGCCAACCTAATTCCCTGGCACGATGATGTTCTGGTGCGAGCATCCACTCCATTTAATACTCCCTGGAGAACTTTACAAATCGGTGAAAAGGCCGGAGACCTGGTAGAATCCTACCTGGTTCTGAACCTGAATGAACCGAACAAGATTGAAGACACATCCTGGATTGAGCCCGCAAAATACGTGGGTATCTGGTGGGAGATGCACCTCGACAAATCCACCTGGGGCCCCGGACCTACACATGGTGCTACAACGGAAAATGCTAAACGATATATCGATTTTGCAGCAGAACACGGTTTTGATCATGTTCTGGTTGAAGGATGGAACCCGGGCTGGGATGGAGACTGGTTTGCAGATGGCGTCGTTTTTGATTTTACCGAACCGCTGGACGACTTTGATCTGGAAGGTGTAGCTCAGTACGCTTTAGATAACGGGGTAAGATTGATGGGGCATCACGAAACATCAGCTTCGGTAGAGCACTACGAGGGGCAAATGGAGCAGGCGTTCCAGCTCTACGAAGATCTTGGAGTTCGGGCTGTTAAAACCGGGTATGTTGGCCATGGGCAGGAGATCTTCTGGACGGATGAACTTGGCAACAAAAACTACGAGTGGCATCACGGCCAGCATATGGTTCGTCATCATCAAGAAGTGGTTGAACTGGCAGCAGATCATAAAATATCACTAAATGTGCACGAGGGTGTGAAAGACACCGGGTTGCGCCGAACCTGGCCAAACTTAATGACGCGTGAAGTTGCCCGCGGGCAGGAGTATAATGCCTGGGGCGGCGGTGATGACGTATGGGATGGTCCCGGAAACCCGCCAAACCATGTAACCATTCTCCCATATCAAAGGAGCCTGTCGGGACCTTTTGACTACACACCCGGCATTGTAGATCTGTTTTTTGATGAATACAGACCCGATAACCGCGTAAATCATACCTTAGCAAAAGAGCTGGCTCTCTATGTAACCATCTACAGTCCGTTGCACATGGCCGCCGACCTTCCCGAAAATTACGAAGAACGACCCGATGCACTTCAGTTCATCAAAGATGTTCCTGTTGATTGGTATGACACCAAAGTACTAAACGGCGAAATCGGAAAATATATTACCACCATTCGTAAAGACCGAAACAGTGAAGATTGGTACTTGGGAAGCATCACCGATGAAGAGCCCCGTGAGTTCACCTTTACTCTCGATTTTCTGAATGAAGGAGAATCATACACTGCACAAATTTACCGAGACAGTGACGATGCGGATTGGGAAACTAACCCATATGGCTTTGTTGTCGAGGAGATGGAAGTGACTTCAGAAACTGAATTTACTGTCAGCCTTGCGCCCGGTGGTGGTCAAGCCGTCCGGTTTATGCATGTGAGTGAATAATAAAATTACCGGTCATAAATGACCGTCTCGGATATTAAGCCCCAGATTTGGGGCTTTTTTTATACAATATCCCAATCATTAAAACCCATTCATGGATTTAACATGCGAGATCAGGATTCATTCCCTCTCGCCTGTCCAGAGGAGAGAGTAATGAG
>LKNA01000083.1 GCA_001564065.1 Chitinophagaceae bacterium T5-Br10_B2g13 | reverse complement strand
TCAAGTGTAACGGTAACATTGCTAATGAGCGATTCCCGATAGAGAAAGTAGTACCCGGTCTCTTCCTGCAGGGTTTGTATGACTTTCTTCAGCGGAGTGTTTGAAAAAGAGAAATCGGAAGCTTTAACAACCTCCGATTGCAGTACAAAAAGTAGTGCAGTAAAAAAAATGCATCTCCCCAATGAGATCATATTCCCTGTACCCTAATGTTAATTTCTATTGTTGAAACTGATATCGATCTTCACCAATTCTATTGAAGTTTCCACCCAATACAACTTCAAGATCCTGCAGACTCTGTTCACGATCTTCAAGTGTAATGGATCCTCCCAAAATTTCTGATCTGGTGATTTCATCCATCTCTATTTCTATTCCAAAGTGGAACTCAAGTTCGTCTGCAATCGATCCTGCACTTCGTTCGCTGAAGGTCAAACGATTCTGAGTCCACGAAGTAACCAGGGTTTCCTCGAATCGGAACGGATCAGAGAGTTGAAGATCGCGAATGGTTGCTGCCTCCCCGGCCGAAAGTGTGACGGATTGATTGAGATCCGCAGTTTCAAATGCAATGCGTCCTTCAATCAGGTAAACACTCGTTTCACTCCTTCTTTCGCTCAGGTTGAATGTGGTACCTAATACACGAACCCGGCCTTCTGTGGTCATAACCAGGAATTCGCGACTTGGGTTATGGGTCACTTCGAAAAGTGCTTCTCCGGAAAGTGAATAGCTCAACTGTTGATCAGCAGTTTTATTTTGATATAGCTGAGAGTTTGGTCGAAGCGTAACCGTTGACCCATCCTGAAGCTCAATTGAAGTTATATTTGCACCTGCATCGGCAATGAGTGTGGGTTCAACTTGTGTGGTTTGGCGCAGTAAAAAGATGGATGTAAATAAAATCAAAGCTACTGCAGCGGCTGCCCAGACCCACTTTTTTCGGGTGATCGAATAGATATTGGCACTTACTGAGCTGACCTGTTCTTGTTCTGCCTGATTGATCTGTTCAAAAATGGACTGTCTTGCCTTATCCTTGTCCCTAACGGCAATATTCAGGGCACGTTCATGCTGATAGACTTTAGCTTCTTGAAGCAGCTTAAAAAGAGGATCGTCAACCTGAGATAGTTCAAACTGCCCATTTACAACTTTGTCATAGGCCCTGCTCAGCTGAAGGTCTTGGTCATTTTCCGGTATGTTGTTCGTGTTTGCCATGGTTTACTATCAGTCAACTTCAAACTCAACGCTGTAGACAATCCAGATTGCATCGGCAGAGCTGTAGTAGTATTCACCGTCTGCTTCAACTTCTTCACCATTTTCCAAAGCTTGAGCAACTTCCTCGAGCGATGTTAAATCACCTTCAGCATCAATAATGGTCTCTTCTGTAATTAGAATTTGTCGTCCATTGATCAATGTGATGATCTGTCTCTCAAGATCAACAGATTGAATGAGCTCCTCAAAATCACTCAGTTCAAGTTCAAAGTCCACATCGGTTAAAATAAACCGGTCTGTCTCGGGGTCGATGTAGAAATCCCCTTCTGCAAAAACAGGTAAATTTAGATTGAGTGCATCAGCCACGTCCTGCAGGGATTCGAAACCATCATCAAAGTCGATATCTGTTTTGTGTGTAAAGTAGAACAGTTCGTTGGTAATAAGGGTTAGGGTACTGTCTGCCGGGTTTAAGCTCAGGACAAACTCTTCAAACTCGCTCTCCTCAATTTCAAACTCAACTTCGGTGGCTACCCATAGATTCACATTATCATCGGGCCGGTAGTAATCCCCTTCGGCTACAATTCTTCGTCCGTTGGCAATGGCATTTTCTACTGCCAAAAGTGTAGTAAATTCTTCATCATTTTTAATCTCTGTTTCATCTGTAATCTGAAGAATCTGGCCGGTTGATATTGTGAAAGTTTGGTTGGTTACATCGGTTTCCATCACAAGCCCTTCAAACTCATCATCGTCGAAAACATCACCATTGTTGAGCCGGATTCGAAAGGTGTTCAGTGTTTGCTGAAACCGGAGCAGAGCTGTTCCATCGCCGTTAAAATTGAGAGTTCCGTTCACGGTTTTGGCACCCGAATCGCCTCCGTTCTGATTAGATCGTATGGTCGTTTCGTAACTAACGGCACCGTTTACGCCTTTTCTAAAATTTCGATTACTCTCAACAATCTCTTTGTTGATCCGAACATCCAGGAAGTTGATATCGAGCAGATAGTCTCGTTCAACTCGGTTGTTTGTTTCAGTTCGGATGAATTGTCCCTCGCCGGTATGTGATCCGTCGAGTGTTAATGTGGCTGATTGTTCAGAGAGTCCATCCAGTATAAACCGATCGGTACGATTGTATATTGAAGACTTTGAGGGAGTTTCGATCTGACCGGTTCTTATTCCAACAAACTCGAGCGACTCAATCAAATGGCTGTTCTGATTAGGGGATTCAATAAAATTTCCACCACTGTCGCGGAATATATATTTCAGATCATATTCAGTAGGAATACCGGTGACTGCATCCGTTCGGCTGAATTGCACACGATGAGCACCTTCACTTGAGTTGTATTGGTAGCTATAATCCTGGAGATTTCGAAAACTTCCGGTGGCCAAAACAGAGTTTCCGGTCGCCAAACCGTTGTTTGTGGGGATGGCAAACGCTTCAGAAAAGCTTGAGAGTAAACCGTTCTCATTTTCTGAAACGGATTCACCGATAATTTGCCCGGTTATCCGCAGCTCTTCGTCGTTTAACAGGGTTCGATTATTTTCGAAGCTGTCAATCGTGCATCCCTGCAGGAGCAGGATCAAACCAATCCATAGTATAAGGTGATAATCTCTTCTCATTCGGTTGTTACAGTCATTAGATTCATCTGTTCATACATTATACAGATCAGTAAGGGGTATTCCCCTAATGCCTATTTCGTTTTTTGAAAACTTTCTAAGAGATCTTCACCGTATATTTGAATCAGGCGGCTGCGAAGATCCTTGAAAGCGAGAGCCATGTGATTTTCAATAGTTTTCGGACTCACGTCCAGTGCATCTGCGGTCTCTTTGTAGGTAAATTCCTGCATAAAACAGAGATCAAATACCATCCCTCGTTTCTCAGGCATCTCTGAGATGATTTTATGTATCACTTGAACCAGCTCTTTGTAGTCGAGGGAGTTCTCTGTGTTTTTGCCGGAAGTTTCGTTATCGGGCAGCTCAACATCCTGGAATTTGGACTGATACTCAACATGATTGAGCATCCGGGTGTAGGCGATGGTAAAGAGGTAAGACCGCAGCGACTTGGTTTCATCAATTCCGTTCCGCTTTTCCCAGATCATTACAAATGCTTTCTGGGCGAGATCCCGCGCCTCTTCGTGACTCATATTACGGCTGACCATAAATCGATATAGATGATCGTAGTGTCGGTTGAAGAACTGTTCAAACGCTTTTTGATCTCCATTTTTGATAGCCATGGATAAAGCATGATCATCCAGGTCACTCTCTTTGGAAAGTGCAAGCAGAAACAGAACAATTTCCGGCGAAAAAGGTAATATCATCTTATTTGATTTGTAAAAATTATAACCCGAAGACCATGTTAACCATTCACAAAATGGGATGAAAAGTATATTGAGCGTCAGAGATCAATTTATGCTTAATTTTCGGTTTTGACACATCAGAGCCGTATTTTCACTACCTACATTTAAGCTTTAATTTAACAATTAGTGCATTGAGCGATAAGAAAATTATTTTTTCGATGGTTGGGGTCAGTAAAGTTTATAAACCCAACAAAACAGTTCTGAAGGACATCTACCTCTCATTTTTCTACGGCGCCAAAATAGGTGTTCTGGGATTAAACGGTGCCGGTAAAAGTACTCTGCTCCGAATTATTGCCGGAGAAGATGAGAACTACATTGGTGATATTTCACGTCAGAAGGGAATTACATTTGGCTATCTGCCGCAGGAACCTGAACTCGATCCGAATAAAACGGTAAAGGATATTGTGCAGGAGGGAGTGCAGGAGACAATCGACCTGGTGAAAGAGTATGAAGCGGTGAATGAAGGATTCAGTGATCCGGATGCCGATTTTGAAGCACTGATTGAGAAACAGACCAAACTGCAGGAAAAGATTGACCGGCTTGGAGCGTGGGATATAGACTCCAAACTGGAGCAGGCGATGGATGCACTCCGCACTCCTCCCGGTGATGCAAAAATTGAAGTATTATCCGGCGGTGAAAAGCGCCGTGTAGCACTATGCCGGCTGCTGCTTAAAAAGCCGGATGTTCTGCTTCTGGATGAGCCGACAAACCACCTGGATGCAGAATCCGTTGGCTGGCTGGAACAGCATCTGGCACGATACGAGGGAACCGTTATTGCCGTAACGCACGACCGTTACTTCCTCGACAATGTTGCCGGATGGATACTGGAGCTGGATCGCGGTGAAGGAATTCCGTTTGAAGGGAACTACTCATCATGGCTGGAGCAGAAGAAGAAACGCCTGGAGCAGGAGGAGAAAGAGGAGTCGAAGCGGCAGAAAACCCTGCAGCAGGAGCTGGAGTGGATCAGGCAAAATCCGAAAGGGCGCCGTAAGAAGAGTAAAGCACGTATTAATTCATACGAGAAGCTTCTCTCGGAAGAACATCAGAAACGCCGGGAAGATATGGAGATTTATATTCCGGCCGGACCACGGCTTGGTGATAAGGTGATCGTTGCGGATCACGTTTCCAAGGGATTTGACGATATGCTTTTGATGGAGGATATGAATTTCGATCTGCCACCCGGTGGGATTGTTGGAGTAATTGGTCCTAACGGTGCAGGAAAAACCACTCTCTTTAAGATGATCACCGGAGAGGAGGAGCCTGATAGCGGCACCTTCATCACAGGAGATACGGTTGAACTGGGCTATGTGGATCAGAAACGTCCGTTGGATCCCGGTAAATCGATCTGGGAAGAGATTTCGGGAGGACAGGATATTATCAAACTTGGAAATAAAGAGATGAACTCCCGTGCCTACGTTGCACGATTCAATTTTAGCGGGAGCGATCAGCAGAAGAAGGTGAGTGAAATTTCAGGCGGTGAGCGCAACAGAGTTCACCTGGCCAAAATGCTGAAACAGGGCGCCAATGTGCTGCTGCTGGATGAGCCAACTAACGATCTGGATGTGAACACTCTCCGTGCACTTGAAGAGGCTCTCCTGGAGTTTGCGGGCTGTGCCGTGGTAATTTCGCACGATCGCTGGTTCCTCGACCGCGTAGCGACTCATATTCTGGCTTTTGAAGGTAACAGTCAGGTGTACTGGTTCGAAGGAAATTATGAGGAGTATGAGGAGAACCGACGTCAGAGACTCGGAATTTCCGAAGACCAGCCTCACAGAATTCAGTATAAAAAACTGATGCGCGACTAATCGGATATGCCACCCAAACACATCATTCAACTCGACGATATTGAGATTGAAGTAACACCAAAGCGTGTGAAAAATCTCAATATTAGAATCTATCCGTCTGCCGGCAGGGTGGCTATGTCTATACCCAAACGGACAGATCTTGAGGCGGCAGTGGACTTTGCCCGGAAAAAGTATCCATGGATCAAGAAGCACCTGAAAAAAGGCGCTGTTCAGAAAACTAAAAGAAACCGGAAGCTGGCTTATCTCGATGGTGAAATTCATCCGGTTTGGGGAAATGAGGCGGTTTTAGCCGTGAATGAAGTGAATCGTAGACCCGCTGTTCAATACAAGGGAGATCAGCTTAGCCTGATGGTGCGCCCGGAGAGTCCTACAGAAAAAAGAGAGTCTGTTTTAAACGAGTGGTACCGGGCAGAGTTGAAACGTGAAATTCCCAAACTGATTGAAAAGTGGGAAGATCCGATGGGAGTGAATGTGAACGAGTTTGGTGTGAAACGGATGAAAACCCGTTGGGGTACCTGTAACACCCGGGCAAAGAGAATCTGGCTCAGTCTGGAGCTTGCCAAAAAAGATCCGAAATGCCTGGAATATGTAGTAGTTCATGAGATGGTGCATCTGCACGAAAGGTTGCATAATAAACGATTTTACAGACTCATAGACCAATTTTTGCCGGATTGGCGAGAACGTGATCTGCTGCTGAAAGGGGAGAAGCGAACCTGTTAATTGCACTATAAAAAAATAGAGGATTTTGGGTGTCCGCCAAAATCCTCTGTTGGTGTGTTGAGAAACGCTGCTCACACGTTTCTCAAATGCTCTCTAACTTATCTCAGATTAGTCACTCTCAGAATGTTTAAGATTGCTCTGTTTATATGGAACAGAAAAACTGTATTCCTTACAGTGGATTTAGAATTTATTTGTTTGAGACTGTAAAATATAATAGAGTTCTCTAACTGTAGGTAAAATAGACGGTTAAGGATTTGAAAAAATTAATCAAACTCTTTTGAGAGATGAAAAGAAAAAGTAAGACTTGGTTAGAATGTCTGATAGTGATGGCAATGTGTTCGAGGAGCCGCTCAAAAGTTCCCTCTTGAGAGGGGAAGGGTAAAGGTGAGAATGCGCAGCATGGCTCACCGTTCGAAGGGTGTGTTAATGTGAGCACGGGTTGCATGGTGAAGTTCTTACTCAGAATGGAACACACACCTATGCACCGTTAAGCTTTGGGGCTGTTATCTAAAAAAAGAATAGGACTACTTCTTCTCCCGCTTTGGATTGATACTCAGCACAGCGGTTTTAACATGACGAACCAAGTTAGCCGTTGTACTTCCCATCATCATGTAGTTGATGCCGGTTCGTCCAACCGTGGCCATTACAATCAGATTGTAGTCGTTCTCCTTTACGTGGTTATAAATCGCTTCGTGAGGGGAGTCCTGGGAGACAATCACCATCGAGTTAACCTTATCTTTGAGGGAGTGAAAATACTCTTTTTCCAAAACTTTGATCCGCTTTTCCCGAATTGTGGAAAGTGAGATGGATCCCTCTTCCTCCTCATCAAACTGATCAAAGCTGATGACGTGAACTAGATCCAGTTCGGCTCCGGCTTTCTGAGCAACCTCTTTTGCATAGGGATAAGCACTGGCGGCATTGTCTGAAAAGTCTGTGGTTACCAATATTTTTTTGAAATCATCCACGTCCGACTCATCCTCTACGATCAGGACCGGAGTGTGTGCCAGGCGGAGTACTTTTTCAGCGACAGATCCCAGCAAAAATCGGCTGAAACCTGTTCGGCCGTGAGTGCTCATCACGATGTAATCGAAATCTTCGGAGCTATCTATGATACTTTGAGCGGGATTGCCCATCATAATAATCGGTTTCTGAAGCCGATTCTTATCCACTTTCTCCTCAGCCAGCTGACTCAAACGGTCTGAAAGAGATTTTTCAATCTGGTCAAAATCCTGATACACCTGTGAGCTCATTCCCAGCGCATAAGGCTCGTCTAATTCAGAAATGGGAATGTGCGAATGGAAAGGAGTGACGGTTCCATCCATTAATTTTGCAAATTTATTGGCAATTTCAAGCGCCTTCTCACTCAATTCTGAAAAATCGGTTGGGACAAGTATTTTCATGACTCTGATGGGTTTAGTTTGTTTATTAATAAGTTCAATAAAAAAGAGGAGATTACAAAGAGAAGTACTGTATATGATGTAAGAAGTCCCCTCTTGAGATAGGAAAAGCTCAAGTCAAAAGCGAAGCTTGTTGAATTGAGCGAGGGGTGTGTTGGTGGGAGCAGGGATTGAAAGTTTACTCAAGGTTATGAGGTGAGCCTCTTACCCAGCATGGAACACACCTCTGAGCTAATCGCTGAACACTCGTATCTCTGTCTCCTCTCAAGAGGAGAGGGCTCGCATCACTCCTTCAAAAAAACCTTTCTTATTCCAATAAAAATCACAATCCCTGCAGAGAACGAGATGAAAAATGGTAGAATCCACTCAATGAGTCCGAGTGACAGTAGCACGGCCATGATTAAAAGCTGGAAGCCGAGTCCATAGATGGAGAGAAGGCTCATAAACCACTTTGGGAAGACACCTGATTCCGGAGCGGAGCGGTCGAGGCTGTAGATGATGCGATCGAATATGGTGTAGAAGAGTAGATAGGCCTTGAACAGCAGGGTAACGGACCACTGTTTCTCTCCGGGCAGGGCGGTGGGGGTTTCCGTCTCAATGATACGGCTGGTCTTATCACCGCCCGATGATTTCTGTCGCAAAATCACATAGTAGTAGTTGTAGAGTGTACCCTGAAGCTGAATCGCAGCAAATGCCAGCAGCATCAGCCAGAATGGTTGCCCTGTTACCTGCTGGATGGTAAACAGGATGATAAAATTGAGAATGATATCAAATACCGAATCGAGATAGCGGCCGGTGTAGGACGGTGTCTGCTTTAAACGTGCCAGTTCACCGTCAGCTGCATCAAGAATCGATTTTAAAATCAGAAATAGGCCTGCAGTGGCATAATATTCCTGAAGGATGAGCCATGACGCAAACAGGCCGCAGATACCGAACATCAATGTAACGTGAACAGGTGTGATGAAGGTTTTAGAGAATCCACCGGCAATGGCAGACGCGGCAGGGCGTCCGTAATCAGATAGATCAATAAATTTCTCTTCAGCAGAGAGTTTCGACATAACGGCAGATTTGGAATCTTTTTTTGGCAGAGTAAAATAACTACTCTGCAAAGAGAAAAGAAGAGAATAACGTTCGATTAAACGGCTATCTATTTTCTAAAAATCCAATTTTCAACTCATATAGCATTTATTCATAGTACGGGACAATCAGCAACGTACTGATGACATAAAAAAACCCTTATCCGGTCCGCCTGAGATATTAAATAAATCAGACCGCACGGATAAGGGTATTCGTCATGTAAGTGCCGAATCAGGCTTCAGCTTCTTTTACTTTTTTATCAAGCTTTTTGAGGAGCCGTTCTACGTCTTTATCGTGACCGAGCTCTTTTAATTTGAAAAGTACAATAGCCAACGCAAAAAATGTTTGTGGCCATAAGCCGATAAATATACCGCTTCGCTCAGCATGAGCGTTCTCTTCTACGTCATCTCCTTTCTCTGCGTACCAAGTTGCAATACTTGCTGCTATCGATGTAATTCCAAGTCCTGTAGATATATAAGCTAATTTGTCTAACATGGTCTGCCCTAAATATTAAATGGTTGTTATTTATGATGTTCATACTTATAACCAACCAATGTTTGTAAACGTTCAAATTGAGTCTAGCCCCTTTAATTGTCGGGCATAGGCTTTTTGTTCGGTTAGCCTGATGGAAAGAAAGTTTGGATAATGGTGCCGGCCTTTATCCAATTTAATTTAGGAGCAAGATCACGAACTTCGTTTTCTCGGTACGATGTTGAACTCCACGTCTGTGTACCACTAGAAAAACAAAGTGCGTAGCATGACAGATAAGATCAAACAGCATAGTTCCGTCAGGGACGATACCTCTAAAACCTTTGAATTGGATTTATTATGAGATTCTGATTCATACTGCCGGCAGTCTGGCAAGCCACAATTCTATTTATAAAAAAAGGCGTCTTGTTTTATCAAGACGCCTTTAAAATCTGTAAAGTTTATCAACTTAAATTATAGTACAATCACGTCGCCTTCCATTGCTGCGTGTGGAGCACAAT
Organism: Chitinophagaceae bacterium T5-Br10_B2g13; assembly: GCA_001564065.1. Lineage (GTDB taxonomy): Bacteria > Bacteroidota > Rhodothermia > Balneolales > Balneolaceae > Rhodohalobacter. The sequence continues at coordinate 5,272 of LKNA01000083.1, read as the reverse complement.
TATAAGTAGCTACCGCATCAGCCAGGTTGCCGGTAAGAGTAAATGTAATAGAGCCATCTGTACTGTTTACTTCAACATCGGCAGGTTCATAATCCTGAAGGGAACCACCGCCTTGAGCAGCAATCAGCACATCTCCACCTGAATCTCTCAGCTGAAAAGGGTGCGCACCAGCACCGAGATTTACGATGGTATAACGCCGACCCTCCTCCAGGGAGAGCGGTGTATTTTCCACATTCAGATCGGCAGAGGCACCTTCGCCGTCAATCTCTTCAAAAACCCATGCGCTGGAACCAACATTGTTTATGGTAATGGTAGCGTCAATTTGATCAGCTTCATCCTCGGGAATTCCCCCGCCAAGCTCTTCCGGTATCAACACGGTATCGATGATGTGAATAACTCCGTTTGTACCTACCACATCGGCTACCTCTACCGTTGATTCTCCATTAATGGTTACCGTTCCGTTGCTGGCTTCAATCAGAATTTCTTCTCCATCATTTAGCGTTACAACAGTTTGAGAAGCTCCGAGATCTCCAGACTCAACGGCTGCATTTACCACATGGTAAAGAAGCGTGTTGGTGATCTGCTGATCATCAAGAGTTCCAAGTACATCACTGATCTCTTCAAATGCACTGTTTGTAGGAGCAAAAACGGTAAATTCATCATTTTCATCCGATAGAGTACCGGCAAGATCCTGAGCAACCACAAGGTCAACAAGGGTGGTTAAGTCATATCGCTTAATTGCATTATCTACAATATTACCGAATGCATCCGGCAGCAGTACCCTGTCTACAGCATGGATAATTCCATTTTCCGCATTAACGTCGACGAGAAATACAGATGCTGATGCATTCACAGTTACTTCGCCATTTTCAGCTGTAATGAAAAGGTCACCGCCGTTCAACGCAGTAGCCGTTTGTGTGGGTTGAAGGTCACCCGACGCAACTTCACCATTAAGCACATGGTAGGTGAGGATATCGGTAAGCTGTTCGTCGGTTAGACTTTGAACCAACTCTAAACCAAGTTCACTGAATGCATCATCTGATGGAGCAAAAACGGTAAAGGGTCCCAAAAACTGTAACGTAGTGGTTAACCCGGCATCTTCAATTGCATCAAGCAGAATTGAAAATTCTCCGGCTGCTTCAGCTTCTTCAATAATACCCGGTTCACGGAATGCTGACGGGAGCAAAACTTCATCAATGGCGTGAATAACACCGTTAGTAGCAACAATATCAGCACTGATTACGGAGGTAGATCCGTTTATGGTCACACCACTGTCTGACTGAAGTAAAATTCTCTCTCCCTGCTCGGTTTCGGCATCTTGCTGAACATCAATCTGATTTGAAAGTACCGTACCGGCCAGCAAATGATAGAGAATAATTTCGGTAAGCTGCTCATCAGTTAAGCTTTCAAGCAGGCCGTCGGGTAGTGCTGCAAAAGCATCATCCGTAGGGGCAAAAACTGTGAGCTCTTCGTTGGCAAGAACGTCAACCAAGCCCAGGTCGGCAGCAGCAGAGAGAAGAACCGTGAAGTTACCTGACTCTTCAGCAGTTTCTACAATATTTAATTCCTCTTCCTCTTCAGGAGGTTCAATACCGGTGGGGCCGTCGTCGCTGCAGGCTGTTATAAGTGAAAGTGTAAGAAGCGGAATGGTAGCATATAGAAATAGTCGTTTTAATAATTTACTCATCTTCATAATTCTATTAATTTAAATGGGATTTAAAGATGCTGACTGAGTGAGATAAGTTTTCTGACTTCAGTTACGGTGAATCAACACGGATAAAATTCACTATCGTTTCATTGTTGAACGATGTTATTTTCCGGTTAAAAGCACCTTTTGGTAATTTATTGGAGGAGAGATCATTAAGTCTAATTGCCTGAGACGTGAATGTTGCAAAAGCAACTATTTTGGGAGAGAGTCAGGCAGATTTTAACGTATAATTTTGAGCCAATCTGAGCGTAAAATAAGATGATTTGGCAAAAGAAGTGCCAAATGAACTCTGAACTTCAGAGTTATTCTTGCGCTTTGTGCGTCGTTCATCACAGTATAAAAAGCGTGTGCTCATGCAAAAAAATGAATAGAATAAATGAAGTCTGTAAAAGGCTATAGATACCTGAACAGTGAATCGTTGAATGGGGTAACTTCTATTTTGAATCTGTGAACCGGTTCATCAGCTTCTGCGGCGTCTGGTCCGGCCCAAACACCTTTCAAGATCATGGTGGAGTCTGACGGGATCTCTTCAATAGAGAGTTGAAATTTTGGATGATCAGGATCAAAAGAATCGAAATTATGCAGTAATAAAGTTTGATCATCAATGTTAAAAAATGATCCGCTTCCGCCACCGGTCTCCTCAGGCAGAATCCACCACTCGGAAGCGTCAAATGCAACATTCATCATATAATTGCGAAGTTGATCGGCAGTTCGGCTCGATTCAGCACGCTGCATATTATCGGTATGTATTATGCTCACTTGTGCAACATGAAAGGAGGAAACTGCTATGCCAATTATCAAGACAGGTGCAGCGAGGTTCCACATTATTCCGGAAGGGTGAGGTTCTGATGGATTATGCACGAATCCCCTCACAAAAAACCAAGGGACAAGAATAAGCAGTACGGTTAGTGCGGCTGCGGAAACTGCAGCTGATTTTAAAAACTGCGCATATGGGTACTCAGAGCCTCCAAACCAATTAATGGATTCGAGGGTTGTGTGTCGCAGTAATTCCATACCCGGTAAAAGGGTCATATTAAAGCCGGTGGAGATCCAGCGGTACGCGGAGCCCATATTTAGTACAGAGGAAAAGAGATACTGTGCCGAGAATAGAATAAAGATGATAAGCCCGACATTGATCCACGGTAAAGCCGGTTTAATTCTCTCGTTCATATCGCACTCCGTTTTTGGTTAAAATTGTGCGGGCCTGGTACATACCGCTTTGGCCGGATCTGTTCTCAAAATTTGGATTAAGACCTGGAGTATAAGTCGCCGATACCGCCAGTATTATGGAGTCGGGTGAGGCAATTTCGTAGGTGAAGTTCATCTCTTCATCAGGTTCTGTAGCTTCATGAAGGAAGTTGCCGTCTGATTCCATCCGATCTTCAAAAAGGTATCGAAAAGAGTTTTCGAGAGTTGCCTCAGGTTGATCGGTCTCCATGTAGTAGTGCCGGAGAGTATGCTGAAGAGCTTTCTCCATCTCTATATGCGATATGTTGCTCACAATGGTGGTGCGGATTGTTTGCAGGGTTTCTACCTGCCGGTCTGACCGGTTATAAAATTGTATAGCGGCAAGTAGCTGGGTAATCAGCAGCAGCACAATGAACGTCCGGATCAAAGTCTTTTTTGACGATCCGGAGACGACGGACCTGTCTAAAATAAGGAGCCAGAGAGTAGCTGCAGCAAAAGCGGTCCAAAAACCGACCCATAAATTTTCAAATAGTAAAGAGAGAGAAAAAGCGATCAGAACGGCTGCAACTCCCCATACTAATAGTTTACCTTGATTTTTCATTATCCCGAATTGATTAATTTTACAGTATTTAATTAAATAGAATGATAATGGCAAGGGTTTCGGGATTTCAGGATACAAGCTTCTGGCAGTAGGTTGTCCCCTCACTATAGTTGTTTTGTTAGGAGCAGGGGATACGTGTTTACTTAATTTTATGGTGTGAGATTCTTGTTCTTTGCAAACACACCTCTGAAGATTTCGCTGAACGCTCAATCTTCTGTCTCTTTTCCAGAGGAGAGGTAAGAAGTCCCCTCTTGAGGGGGAAAAGTAAAGGTGAGAATGCACCGTATGGCTCACCGTGCGAGGGGTGTGTTCCCGGTAGCACGAATAGAGAGTTTACACAAAGTTGTGAAAGTGAGCCTATTAATCAGGCATACGATACACCACAGAATTGATATTCATTCCGGCGCCGACGGAGGCGAAAACAACGGTATCTCCGGGATTTATGTCGTGACCATTTAACTCTTTCCTAAGAATCAGATCAAGCAGGGTGGGTACGGTGGCCACGCTTGTATTCCCAAGTTTAGAGATGGTCATCGGCATTATGCCCTCAGGTATCTCGGTCTCACCATATAGTTTGAAGAGCCGTTGCAGGATCGCTTCGTCCATCTTCTCATTGGCCTGGTGGATCAGAACCTTGTTGATATCCTTCAGGTCTAACCCCGCTTTTTCGATCGATTGTTTAACCAAACCCGGCACATTCGACAGGGCGTACTGATAGAGTTTTCGCCCGTCCATTTTCAGGTAGAGCGTGTCGTCAGATTTACTATTGTAGGACCGACTCATATTCAGATAGTAGGCCTGGGTTTCGGTATCGGTACGTGCCGCATGGCTTAAAATCCCTGAGTCGTGATCTGATTCGCTTGCCTGCAGAACCGTTGCTCCGGCTCCATCGGCGTAGATCATGCTGTCGCGGTCGTGGGGATCGCAGACCCGCGAGAGAGTTTCTGACCCAATGACCAGTGCAGTTTTTGCGTCACCGCTTCGTATATAGTAGTTAGCCTGAATCACCCCCTGCAGCCAGCCGGGGCAGCCAAACGGGAGATCATAAGCCACACAGTAGGGGTTTTTAATCCCCAGGTGATACTTCACTTTTGAAGCCAGGCTGGGAACCATATCCACCCTGCGGTTATCGGCACGGACATCCCCGAAATTATGTGCCACAATGATATAGTCGAGCTGTTCGCGATCCAGTCCGGACATCTCCAGGGCTTTTTCGGAGGCTTGTGCACCCATATCTGAGGCGAGCGTGTTGTCGTCGGCATAGCGGCGCTCCTCAATTCCTGTGATCTCCTTGAACTTTTGAACGGTCTCCTCATTCGATTTTTCAAACGGCGTTCCGTTTCGTTCAAGGAAAGTGGTTTTTAGAAATTCGCTGTTGGGGATAATTCTACCGGGGATGAATGAGCCGGTTCCGGTTATGACGGTTCGGATTTGCTGAGCCATATTGTACGGGATGACATAATGAGCGTTTTATAAACCTAATAAGAGATATACAAAAATTGTTATTGAATATCGAGTGTTAGATCTTGCAAGCTTGAGGTTTCAATTTGCGGGTTTTACTCGTCGAGTACTCCGCTCCGTGGACGACAGCGAGCATCTCAGCTGCATTTAATTACTGAATGATCAGTTTAAATGTCATCCGGTTCACCACCGCCTCATTTCTGCTTTGCATCCTAATCTGTGCTCTCTGTTCGGCGGGGGAGATACGTGACTCCTATTTACCCCACGCTGACGCGTGGGGCTACGGTTGTGACGCACCTACGGAGCTTTTTAGT
>LKNA01000082.1 GCA_001564065.1 Chitinophagaceae bacterium T5-Br10_B2g13 | reverse complement strand
GGCGATAACGTGAAGCTGAATGTGAAGTTGATTCAGCCGGTAGCGATGGAAGCAGGTCTTCGGTTTGCGATCCGTGAGGGTGGCCGTACCGTAGGTGCCGGAGTAGTAACTAAAATACTTGACTAAAGGATTTTAACAGTGGCAACACAACAAAAAATAAGAATTAAGCTTAAATCGTACGATCACAACCTGATTGATAAATCAGCTGAGAAGATTATTCAGACTGTAAAATCAACAGGAGCTGTGGTGTCTGGTCCAATTCCATTGCCGACCAATAAAAACATCATCACAGTTAACAGATCTGTTCACGTTAACAAAAAATCTCGTGAGCAATTTGAATATCGTTCGCATAAACGGTTGATAGATATTCTGTCAACCGGTTCACAAACCGTTGATGCCCTGATGAAGCTAGAGCTTCCTTCCGGCGTGGATGTAGAAATTAAAGTGTAAAAATTCCAAAAGTACCATGAGTGGTTTAATCGGAAAAAAAGTGGGAATGACAAGCATCTTTGATGAGCTTGGACGCAGTATTGCGGTAACAGTGATTGAAGTGCCTGCTTGTACAATTACCCAAATAAAAACAGAAGAAAGTGACGGATATAAAGCCGTTCAGATTGCAGCTTTTGATAAGAAGAAAAAAAACGTATCAAAAGCACTGAATGGTCATTTTGAAAAAGCCGGATCTGAGCCAAAGAGAATAGTTGCAGAATTCAGAGATTATATTCCTGAAGGATTTGATATTGGCGATGAGTTAAACATTGAAGATGTATTCTCAGTTGGAGATCATGTAGATGTTGCCGGAATTTCAAAAGGAACCGGATTCACTGGCGTAATTAAACGTCATAATTTTCACGGTGTTGGTGATCAGACACACGGTCAGCATAACCGGGAAAGAGCACCAGGTTCTATTGGCCAGGCGTCAGATCCATCCCGTGTATTTAAAGGGATGAAAATGGCCGGCCGATCCGGAAACCAAAGAACTAAAATTAAAAATCTCTCTGTAGCTAAGATTCTTCCGGAATCAAACCTGCTAATGATTACCGGTTCAATACCTGGATCAAAAGGTGGATACGTAGAGATTTATAATCAATCACAGGAATTAGCCTGATGGAATTATCGATTTTAAAAACTGACGGAACCAGCAGTAGCAAAAAGGCTCAGTTGAGTGATTCTATCTTTGCCATTGAGCCTAACGAAACTGTTCTATACGAGGATGTTAGACGTATACAGTCAAATAATCGTCAAGGTACTGCAAAGACCAAAGAAAGAGGCGAAGTTAGAGGGGGCGGTAAAAAAGCCTATAAGCAGAAAGGTACCGGTATGGCCCGAAGAGGCTCTATTCGTTCACCTTTATTGAAAGGTGGTGGTACGGTTTTTGGACCAAAACCAAGAACCTATACAATCAATCTTTCTAAGAAAGCAAAAAGATTAGCCCGGAAATCTGCTCTTTCACTTAAAGTGAATGAAGATTCATTGATGATTGTGGAAGACTTCAGTTATGAAGCTCCCAAAACCAAACAGGTTGTCGAGCTTTTAACGGCTTTGAAGGTTGATGGGAAGAAAGTTCTTCTGCTAACACCGGAAATGGATAAGAATGTATTCATTTCAGCTAGAAATATCCCTGGTGTTAGCGTGCTGGAGGCTAGTAAGCCATCTACTTATGAAATTATGAAAGCTGATGTTGTCATATTTCAGGAAAGCGCTATACCTGTTCTTGAAAACAGCATCGAACCAAAAGTTGATGAGGAAGCAGCATGAGTGTATTAGTTCAACCATTAATTACAGAAAAACTTACCCGGCTTCAGGACGAGCATCAACAGTATGCTTTTGAGGTGAGTAGAAATGCTACTAAACCTGAGATCAGAAAGGCGGTTGAAGAGAAGTACCCTGAAGTTAAAGTTGCCAAAGTAAACACAATTATTGTTCCATCTAAGCCGAAAGGTCGATTCACGAAGAGTGGATTTGTTAGTGGAAGAAGTAAAGTTTGGAAAAAGGCAATTATTACGCTCAAGGAAGGAGAAATAGACTTTTTCAGCGAAATTTAAACATTTTTAGACAATGCCTACTAAGCAATTAAAACCAACAACTCCCGGACAGCGCCATCGTGTTGCACCTGTATTTGATGATGTAACAACAAACAGGCCTCAAAAGTCCCTTACTGAAGGAGCGGGTAAATCCGGCGGTAGAAATAACCGCGGTCGCATGACTTCCAGACGCAGAGGTGGTGGCCATAAGCGTAAGTATCGGGTTATTGATTTTCACAGAAATAAATTCGATATCCCTGCAAAAGTTCAGACTATTGAGTACGATCCAAATCGAACAGCTCGGATTGCTCTTCTGGCTTATGCAGATGGTGAGAAGCGTTACATTATTGCACCAAGCAAATTAAGCGTTGGTGATACTGTAATTAGCAGTGAAAGTGCAGCACCAGAGAACGGCAATGCGATGCCGCTTAAAAATATGCCTCTTGGTACGGTAGTGCACAATATTGAAATGATACCCGGAAAAGGTGGACAACTTTGTAGAAGTGCAGGTACAAACGCACAGTTGGTTGCTAAAACCGATAAATACGCTACTGTAAAGCTTCCATCCGGAGAAGTAAGAATGGTGCTTGCTAATTGTTTCGCAACAGTTGGAACAACCAGTAATGCAGATCATTTTAATACTTCTAAAGGAAAAGCCGGTCGTAACAGATGGCTTGGACGCAGACCTAAAGTTAGGGGTGTAGCGATGAACCCTGTTGATCACCCGATGGGTGGTGGTGAAGGTAAAGCTTCCGGTGGACACCCGAGATCGCCTTGGGGTCAATCTGCTAAAGGTAAAAAGACAAGAAAACCGAAAAAGTTATCGTCTAAATTTATCGTTAGACGTAGAAAAACTAAAAAAGCTAAATAAGTATGCCACGTTCGCTAAAAAAAGGGCCTTTTGTTCATTACAAGCTTCAGCGTAAGATTGATGCTGTGAATGAAAGCGGCAAAAAGAAAGTAATCAAAACCTGGTCTAGAAGTTCGATGGTTACACCGGATTTTGTTGGCTTAACAATCGCAGTGCACAATGGCAAGCAGTTTATACCTGTGTACATTACTGAAAATATGGTTGGACATAAACTCGGTGAATTTGCACCGACCAGGACGTTCCGTGGCCATCCACTGAAAAAGGCTAAATAATTAAAAGAGACTGATTGATGGAAACGCCAGTATTTGAAGCAAAAGCAGTACAAAAGCATCTCAGAAAGGCTCCGCGTAAAGTGAGACTTTTAGCGAACTTTGTCAGAGGTGAACGAGTAGATAAGGCACTTACTAAGCTTGATTTTGAATCAAAATCTGCTGCAACAGATGTGGCTAAGGTGATTAAGTCGGCTGCCGCAAATGTGAGAGATAAATTTCAGGAAGAGCGTCTGGATAACGACCTCTTATATATCAAAGAAATTTATGTAGATGAAGGTGTAACGTTGAAAAGAATTCAGCCGGCTCCGATGGGACGCGCCCATAGAATTAATAAAAGAAGCTGCCACATAACCGTGGTTGTTGCTAAGCTTCAGGAAGAAACTGTAACAGAAGAATAAACGAGTAGAACATTGGGACAAAAAACCAATCCAACCGGACTAAGACTTGGAATCATTCAAGGATGGGAATCCAACTGGTATTCTGAAGAGAATGAACCGGCTATGTTGCTGGAAGATCATAAACTTCGCGAGTATCTGGCAACCCGTTTAAGAAATGGCGGTTTATCAAACGTCGTCATTGAAAGAACGCCAAAAAGAATTTTGCTGACTCTGAATACATCGAGACCGGGAGTAATTATCGGTAAAGGTGGAGAGCAGATTGAGCTTCTTCGTGAAGAGCTTAAAAAAATCACGAATAAGGAAGTTCAGATTAATGTAAGCGAGATTAAAAGACCCGAACTGGATGCCAGTCTGGTAGCTCAAAACATTGCTCAGCAGCTTCAAGCTCGTGTTTCTTTCAGAAGAGCGATGAAAACTGCTGTTTCATCCGCAATGAGAATGGGCGCAAAAGGTATTAAAATTAAATGTGCCGGTAGACTTGGTGGAGCGGAAATGGCTCGTACTGAACAGTATAAAGAAGGCCGTGTACCATTGCATACATTGAGAGCGGAAATTGACTATGCTAACACCACTTCAAATACCATTTATGGTTCTATTGGAGTTACTGTTTGGATATTCAAAGGTGAAATTATCGGAGATGTAGATTTGACTCCAGGCTCTCAAACAAAGCAAGAAGATGAACCGCAACGTAAACGTTCCGGTAAATCTGGAGACAGAAGATCCCGCAGATCGAAAAGACGCAGTAGAAATTAACCGTTTTAGTATAGAACAATGTTAGAACCAAAAAGAGTACATAGAAGAAGAGTTCATCGTGATAAACTAAAAGGGAATGCTCAAAGAGGACATACTCTTGCTTTTGGAAGCTTTGGACTGAAAGCTTTAGAGCCCAAGTTTATCACATCCAGACAAATTGAAGCATGCAGGGTAACGATCGCTCGTACACTGCAAAGAGACGGTAAAACTTTTATCAGAATTTTCCCGGATCGGCCGATTACCAGAAAACCTGCTGAAACCCGAATGGGTAAGGGTAAAGGTACTTTGGATCACTTTATTGCTGTTGTAAAACCGGGCAGGATACTATTTGAAATTGCTGGCGTAAGCGAAGAGCAAGCAAAAGAGGCTCTAAGGCGTGCTTCTAATAAACTGCCAATTAAAACAAAATTTATTAAGCGTCGCGATTACGACGGTGTATAATTGACAGAGGTTCAAAGATGAAAGCACACGAATTACGAGACTTAACAATGACTGAATTGGAGGCCAGGCTTAACGACGAAATTGAAGCCCTGGAAAATTTCCGATTCAACAAAGCAATTGCAGGCCAAATTGAAAATCCGGCCAAAATAAAAAACACCAAACGGGAAATAGCCCGCTTGAAGACGATTATTAATGAAAAATTAGGTGCTGAATAAATTATGGCTGAAGCACAAAGATCTCAAAGAAGAACCAGAACCGGTCGGGTAGTAAGTGACCGAATGGAAAAGAGCATTACAGTTGCTGTAGACAGGCAGATTAAACATCCCATCTACGGTAAGTTTATAACCAAAACAACCAAATACATGGCTCATGATGAAAATAATGATGCCAAGATTGGTGATACTGTACTGATAATGTCAACTCGGCCTCTATCAAAGCGCAAAACATGGCGTTTGGTAGATATCGTAGAAAGAGCAAAATAACGTTCAATCTTGTAGGTAAATCTCATGATTCAAACGCAAAGTGTATTAACAGTTGCCGATAATAGCGGCGCAAAAAAAGTGATGTGTATTAAGGTTCTTGGTGATTCAAGAAGACGTTATGCACGTATTGGAGATTTGATCTCATGCTCTGTAAAAACAGCGATACCCGGAGGTAATGTTAAGAAGGGAGAAGTTGTACAAGCTGTAGTTGTGAGAACCAAAAAAGAAATTCGTCGCCGTGATGGAAGTTACATTCGTTTTGATGAAAACGCGGCAGTAATTATTAACAAAGAAAAGGAACCGGTTGGAACTCGGATTTTCGGACCTGTAGCCAGAGAGCTTCGGGAAAGAAATTTCATGAGAATTGTTTCACTGGCTCCGGAAGTACTTTAAAACCATATTTGTTATGCCACGTAAGTATAACACGCAAAAGAAATTACATGTTAAAAAAGGCGACAACGTTTTAATTGTTGCCGGAAATGACAAAGGAAAAAGAGGACGTGTTCTTTTTGTATATCCAAAAACCGATCGCGTGTTGGTTGAAGGAATCAATATGAGAACACATCACGAAAAACCATCTCAGGATAATCCCCAAGGCGGACGCCTGAAAAGAGAAGCGTCTGTGCACATTTCGAATGTGATGGTAATTGACCCAACAACCGATGAACCGACAAGAATCGGTCGTAAAAGAATTGAAGAAGAAGGTGGTGGCCGTTGGGTACGATATGCAAAAACCAGTGGCGAAATCATTGATAAATAATTAGTAGAATGGCTGAAGCAAGACTTTATACAAAATACAAAGAAGATATTATACAGAAGCTCAGAGATGAGTTTAAGTATGAGAACATCATGGGTGTACCCAAATTACAGAAGATTGTGATTAACGTAGGTGCCGGTGATGCCATGAATGATGCCAAGATACTCGACGTCATTACCGAGAACATCGCAACCATTACAGGTCAACAACCTGTTAAAACAAAGGCTAAAAAATCGATTGCGAACTTCAAATTAAGAGAAGGAATGCCAATTGGTTGTAAAGTGACGTTAAGAGGAAAAATTATGTATGAATTCCTCGACAGGCTCATTAACTTGGCGCTGCCCAGAACCAGAGACTTTCAAGGTGTTCCAAATAAAAGTTTTGATGGCAGAGGAAACTATACAATGGGTATCAAAGAGCATACCATTTTCCCTGAAATAGATGTAGATAAGGCAAAGCTGGTTCATGGTATGGATGTCACCTTTGTAACTTCAGCTGAAAGTGATGAAGAAGCATTTACGCTTTTGAAACACTTTGGAATGCCATTCAAAAAATAATTTAACACTAAGATAAAGTTCGACAATGGCTAAGAAATCCTGGATAGCGAGAAACGAAAAACGAAAACGAACAGTAGAAAAATACGCTGAAAAAAGACGTCAGCTTAAAGAAGCCGGCGACTATGAAGCGTTGCAAAAACTGCCTCGTGATGCAAGTCCTACAAGAGTAAGAAATCGTTGCTCAATTACAGGACGATCAAGAGGATATGTGGGCAAGTATGGTGTATCAAGAATTAAATTCCGTGAACTTGCTCTAAATGGTAAAATTCCCGGCATTCGAAAAGCAAGTTGGTAAACTGGAGATTTTAAATTATGCAAAGCGACACAATATCAGATTTTTTAACACGCATTAGAAATGCACAGCGTGCCGGACACAGACGCGTTGACATCCCTGCTTCAAAAATTAAGCGGGCGATGACAAAGATTCTCGTGGATAAAGGCTATGTAAATAAGTTCATTGATATCGAGGATGGAAAACAAGGAATTATCCGAATTTTCCTGAAGTACGATGCTTATGGTAAGCCGGTTATTCGCGAAATGAAACGCGTGTCAAAACCGGGATTGAGAAAGTACAGTTCTTCTGAAAAGATACCACGTTCCTACAATGGTCTTGGGGTTGTTATTGTATCGACTTCAAGAGGTGTAATGACAGATAAAGAAGCTCGTAAACTAAATGTAGGCGGAGAAATTCTCTGCACTGTTTACTAATAAAAGAATTAGAGAAAAGTTATGTCCAGAATAGGTAAGCAGCCCGTTCCATTACTGAAAAACGTTGAGTTTTCTATCGATGCTGATAACATAGCAACGGTTAAAGGCGAGAAAGGAACAGGGACTTTGCGCATACATCCTGAAATTAAAGTAGAAACTACTGAGAGTGAGATTATTGTATCTCGCAGCAGCGATTCGAAAGAACATAAGTCTCTGCACGGTCTCTACCGTTCATTAATCGATAACATGGTTAAAGGTGTTTCTGAGGGCTATAAAAAGCAACTCGAAATTATCGGTGTAGGTTATCGTGCTGCCTTTTCTGGCGGTGTTCTTGAGCTGAACCTCGGTTATTCGCATCCAATCCATTTTGTACCACCGGAAGGAATTGATATTGAAGTGGATACAAAAACGAAAAAGAATCCGATTCTTGTTATAAGTGGAGTGAACAAAGAGTTGGTCGGACAGGTTGCGGCTAAAATCAGATCACTGCGTAAACCTGAACCTTACAAAGGTAAAGGTATTCGATACGTAGATGAGTATGTACGTAGAAAAGCTGGTAAATCTGCAGCTAAATAATTTTAGAGATTTTTTAGAACCATGAAGAAGAATAAGAAAAAGACAGAACGTAGAAATAAAATCCGCAGACGAATTCGTTCTACGATCCGCGGTACAGCTGAAAGACCACGCTTGAGTATTTTCAAAAGCAATAAGCATGTTTATCTACAGCTTATTAATGATCGTGAAAATGCCACTTTGCTTGCAGTGTCAACGAAGTCTGATGAGTTGGAAAAAGAATTAAAAGATAAACCAGGTGTTGAAGCGGCTCAACTAGTAGGAAAAGCTCTTGCTGAGGCTGCTAAAGACCAGGGAATTACGAAAGTAGTTTTTGACAGAAGTGGTTACAAATACCATGGAGTTGTAAAAGCTGCTGCGGATGGTGCCCGTGAAGGAGGATTAGACCTATAAATCATTTTAATTATGCCAAAAGTAAGAAGAAAACATAATATCCCGGCTGCTAACTTAAACCTTGAAGAGAAACTCGTACATATCAACCGGGTTTCGAAAGTAGTAAAGGGTGGCCGAAGATTCAGTTTTAATGCAATTGTAGTAGTAGGAAATGGCGAAGGTGTTGTTGGCCATGGATTGGGTAAGGCAAATGAAGTTGCTGATGCCATTCAAAAAGGCTTCGACAATGCAAAGAAAAACCTGATTAAAGTTCCTATCACAAAGTCTGGTAGCATTCACCATCCGGTAGTTGGTAAAAATGGAGCTGGTAAAGTTCTATTACGCCCGGCAGCTGAAGGTACTGGTGTAATTGCCGGCGGACCTGTTAAGTCTATTCTTGAGGTAGCCGGATTCCATAACATTCTTTCAAAATCTCTGGGATCATCTAATCCTCATAATATGGTTAAAGCTGCTTACGAAGCGCTAAGAGAACTTACCGATCCGGTTGAAGTTGCGCAGCGTCGAGGAGTAAGCGTTAGTAAAGTTTTTGAAGGATAATCAATCGTTTTAAAAGAGTTTTATCATGAAATTACACAATTTAAAAGCTCCGGTAACCAATCAAAAAACTCGTAAAAGAGTTGGGCGTGGTCAGGGTTCCGGTACGGGTGAGCAATCCGGACGCGGACATAATGGTCAAAAGTCCAGAAGCGGTAGTAAGGTGAAAGCGTGGTTTGAAGGTGGTCAGATGCCTCTTCAAAGACGAATTCCTAAATATGGATTCAAGAACCCGTTCAGAACCGAGTATCAAGCAGTGAATGTTCAAAAAATTACTGACTTTATTGAGGCTGGTCGTTTAACTGAAGAAATTACTATTGCAGATTTAGTAGGCGCAGGTCTTGTAGACGATAAGCAAAGGGTGAAGCTACTAGGCACCGGCGAATTGAGCCAAAAAGTGTCTATAGAAGTTCATGCTTGCAGCAATTCAGCAAAAGAAAAAGTTGAATCGGCAGGCGGAGAAGTAACGATCATCGCATAACACCCACAATCACCTCAGTTGAATATATCTAATGAGTTTAATAGAGAACTTTAGAAACATATTTAAAATAGAAGACCTCAGGAATAGAATTCTCTATGTGGTCGGAATTTTAATGGTTTATCGTATCGGTAGTTACGTTACGATGCCCGGAGTAGATGCAAGTTTATTAACCCAGCAAGCAGGTGATGCATCAAGTCTTTTAGGACTTTTTGACCTATTTGTAGGGGGAGCGTTTTCCAGAGCTGGTGTATTTGCTCTTGGGATCATGCCCTATATTACTGCAGCTATTATCATTCAGCTGATGGGTGCAGCGGTTCCTTACTTCCAGAAACTTCAGCGAGAAGGGGAAGAGGGAAGAAGAAAAATAAATCGTTTAACACGATATGGTACAGTAGGAATTACAGCTGTACAGGCTATTGGTTTTGCAATAAACCTGATGGCAACATCTCCCGATGCTATTGTAGTAACCAATGCAACTTTTGTGTTTACATCTATAGTAGTTCTAACCGCGGGTACAACTTTTGTGATGTGGCTTGGTGAACGAATTACTGACAGGGGAATTGGTAATGGTATTTCGATACTGATTATGATCGGTATTATAGCCGTTTTACCGACTAATCTGATGAATGAGATTCAGACAACCAACAATGCAATCATAATTATTGTTGAACTTGCTGGCCTGGCACTGGTAATTGCCTCTTGTGTTCTTTTAACACAGGGAACCAGAAAAATTCCGGTACAGTACGCAAAGCGTGTAGTTGGCCGAAAAGTATACGGTGGAACAACACAGTATTTACCGTTGAGAGTTAATGCTGCAGGTGTAATGCCGATTATTTTTGCGCAATCTATCATGTTTATTCCAAGTACTGTGGGGACATTTTTTCCAGAAAATGAAACTGTTCAATGGATGACGGCGTGGTCTGCTGACTTTACAGGTATCACATATTCAATCATATTTTTCATTGTCTGTGTGTTCTTCACCTTCTTCTATACTGCAATTGCAGTTAATCCGAAGGAAATGGCAGATACAATGAAGCGCCAGGGTGGGTTTATTCCAGGTGTAAGACCCGGTAAACAAACCGTGGAATTTATTGACAACATTTTGACTAAAATTACACTGCCCGGATCGTTGTTCCTGTCGTTCGTGGCTATTATGCCAGCTATTGTAGCAAGAATGGGTGTTACACCGGGTTTTGCCCTCTTTTATGGAGGTACAAGTTTGCTGATTATTGTGGGTGTTGCATTGGACACATTACAGCAAATTGAAAGTCATCTGATGATGAGACATTATGATGGATTTATGAAATCAGGCAAGATTAAAGGTAGAAGAAGAGCCTGATGATTTATCTGAAAAGTGAATCGGAAATTGACAAAATGAGGGAAGCTGCTCAGTTAGTGTCGAGAACACTCGCAGAGGTAGCTAAGAGAATTTCCCCGGGTGTTCAAACCGGTACACTTGATAGATTAGCTGAAGATTTTATTAAAAGTAATAATGCTCGACCGGCATTTAAGGGGTATGGTTCTAAGCAGAATCCATTTCCTGCGAGCTTATGTATTTCAATTAATGAAGAAGTTGTACACGGTATACCCGGCAAGCGTGAGCTGAAGGAAGGGGATATCGTATCTGTGGACTGCGGTGTAGAAAAAGATGGTTATTTTGGAGATCACGCTTACACTTTTGTTGTAGGTGAGTGTGATGATAAAACTAAGAAACTATTAAGAACTACACTTGAATCTCTATATAAAGGGATTGACATGGCAACACATGGGAAAAAAATCGGAGACATTGGATCTGCGATTCAGCAACACAATGAAAACGAAGGTTTTGGTGTTGTTAGAGATCTCGTTGGTCATGGGATTGGAAAGAGCATGCATGAAGATCCGTCAGTTCCCAATTTTGGGAAACCCGGTCGCGGTGAAAGGCTGCGTTCAGGTATGACATTGGCAATTGAGCCGATGATTACGGAAGGAACATGGAAAGTTAAAACCTTATCCGATGGCTGGACAATTGTAACGGCTGATAGTTCCAGAGCGGCTCACTTTGAGCATGACATTGTAGTAAGAGAAGGAAAAGCTGAAATTCTCAGTACATTTGATTATATTGCTGAGATCACAAAAAATGAAATTCTAGAAACGCATTATGGCTAAACAAGAGCCGATAAAGCAAGACGGAAAAATATTAGAAGCATTACCTAACGCTCAATTTCGTGTTGAGCTGGATAATGGTCATGAGATATTAGCTCATGTATCAGGTAAAATGAGAATGTACTACATAAAAATCTTACCGGGCGACAGAGTACAGGTGGAAATGTCTCCGTATGATTTGACGAAAGGAAGAATAACATATCGTTATAAGTAAATAAATAGGATTACAATGAAGACTAAATCCTCAGTTAAGAAACGAAGTTCAGACGACAAGATAGTTCGGCGTAAAGGTCGTGTCTATGTAATTAATAAAAAGAATCCGCGTCATAAGCAGCGGCAAGGTTAAAAATATTGGATTTGATTTATGGCAAGAATCGCAGGTGTTGATTTACCAAAACAGAAGCGTGGTGTTATTGCGCTGACATATATTTTTGGAATTGGCAAAACCACAGCAAAAGAAATTTTGGACGAAGCGGGTATCGATCATGATGCCAAAGTAGTTGACTGGAATGAAGACCAGGTAGCTGCACTGCGTTCAATTATTGATAACGACCTTAAAGTTGAAGGTGCCTTACGTACCGAAATCAACGGAAATATCCGCAGGCTTATTGAGACCGGAAGTTACCGAGGTGTAAGACACAGAAAAGGTTTGCCGGTTCGTGGGCAGCGCACTCAAACCAATGCTCGTACCCGAAAAGGTAAGAGAAGAACTGTAGCCGGTAAGAAGAAAGCTCCTAAATAACGTATAATATTTTAATCTAATGGCTAAACGACAAAGAAAAGCTGCAGGTGAAAAAGTAGCACGTAAGAAGAAAAAGAAGCAGATTGCGGATCCTAACGGAATGGCGTTTGTTAAGGCAACATTTAACAATGTTCTGGTTAGCGTTACTGACGCTAACGGTAATGTGTTGTCTTGGTCATCTTCCGGTAAAGAGGGATTTAAAGGATCCAGGAAAAATACACCTTATGCTGCTCAATTAAGTGCGGAAACCGCGGCAAAAGCGGCATACGATATGGGACTTCGTAAGGTGGAAGTTTTTGTTAAAGGTCCCGGTTCAGGGAGAGAAGCAGCCGTTAGAGCACTTGCGACAAGCGGATTAGAGGTAGTATCAATTAAGGACAGGACTCCAATACCACACAATGGATGTCGCCCTCCTAAACGAAGAAGAGTTTAAAACTAATACATTTAATTAGATGGCACGATACAGAGGTCCAAAGCAAAAAGTAGCGCGTAGATTTAGAGAACCAATTTTTGGTCCTAGCAGCGCATTAGAAAGAAAACCATACGGTCCAGGACAGCACGGAAGAAGCCGTTACAGCAGGAAGTCTGAGTATGCTATTCAGCTTGATGAAAAGCAGAAAGCAAAATATACTTATGGCTTACTTGAAAAACAGTTCCGTAACCTTTATGAAAAAGCAAACCGGCAAGAAGGTGTAACTGGCGAAGTACTTTTGCAACTTTTGGAGTCGAGATTAGACAATGTTGTCTTTAGAATGGGATTTGCCAGAACCAGAAGACAAGCAAGGCAGTTGGTTTCTCATAAGCACATTGTTGTGAATGGCCAGGTTGTTAATATTCCATCGTATCAGGTTAAGTCGGGTGATGTAATTACGATTCGTCCTAAATCTCGTGATTTAGAATTAATCACTGAGACTTTGCAAAGCTATTCAACAAGCAAGTATAAGTGGCTTGAAACGGATAAGAAGACGAAAACAGGTAAATTTTTAAATGTGCCTGTAATGGAAGAGATACCTGAAAATATCAACGTTCAGTTGATTATTGAGCTTTATTCTAAATAATTTAAACAGTTTTTTAAAGATCCAGCTATGAACAGCTATAGTTTACAGATGCCTGATATACTTGAGGTAGAAAAAGAAACAGACAACTTTGGTACATTTATCCTTCAGCCTTTGGAGAGAGGATTTGGTGTTACCATAGGAAATTCTTTCCGCAGGGTTCTTTTGTCCTCACTGCCGGGTTTGGCAATAACTGCTGTAAAGATTAACGGAGTTGATCATGAGTATTCCAGCATTGATGGCATTAAAGAAGATGTCTATGAGATAATATTGAATCTCAAACAGATCCGTTTCAAGCAGGTAGAACAAAGTGGTGGTGTAGTAACACTGACTTTGAAAGGTCCTGGCAATTTTACAGGTAAAGACA
Source organism: Chitinophagaceae bacterium T5-Br10_B2g13 (assembly GCA_001564065.1). GTDB lineage: Bacteria > Bacteroidota > Rhodothermia > Balneolales > Balneolaceae > Rhodohalobacter. The sequence goes on along the minus strand of LKNA01000082.1, from coordinate 1,501 downwards.
TTGATGATGCGACTGCAGATTTTGATGTTTTGAATCCGGAAATGGTTATTGCAACTTTATCAGATGACGTTGATTTGGATATTGAATTGCGTGTAGGCCGAGGGCGAGGTTATGTTCCGGCTGAAGAGATGGCATCGGATTTTGAAGATGATGTGAACTTAATGCCAATTGATGCAATTTTCACACCGATTAAGTCTGTACAGTTTGATGTTGATAATGTACGTGTTGGACAGAGAACAGACTACGAAAAACTGATCTTGAATGTAACAACAGATGGGTCTTTAAATGCAAAAGAGGCTTTGACTATCTCTGGTAAAATTCTCAAAGAGCATATTGAGAAATTTATTACTGAGAAAATCGAAGAACCATTTACACAAGAAGAAGAGGAAGTGGATGCTGAGAAGCAGCGTGTAGCAAGCTTGCTCAAAACAAGTATAGAAGATTTAAACCTGAGTGTAAGAGCATACAATTGCTTGAAGTCAGCTAATATAAATACTATTGCTGAGCTGGTATCACGTGAGGAACAAGATTTATTGAAGTTCAGAAACTTCGGTAAAAAATCTCTATCTGAGCTTGTGGAAGTAATCGAAGAAAAGAATTTGGAATTTGGAATGGATGTTTCCAAATATCTTGACAAATAAGAGGATAACGAATCATGCGTCACCAAGTTAAAGGAAGAAAATTAGGAAGGTCTACTCCACACAGAAAAGCAACGTTACAGGCGTTGGCTGTTGCGCTTATAAAAGAACAGCGTATACAGACTACATTGCCGAAGGCGAAAGAGTTGAGGACCTTTGTTGAGCCAATTATTACGAAGGCAAAAGAAGATAGTACACACAACAGACGGCAGGTTTTCTCAAAATTAAGAGATAAGTATGCCGTAACTGAATTATTTGATAATATTATCCCTGAAGTGGGTGATCGACCGGGTGGATATACCAGGGTGTTAAAGCTTGGTAGAAGGTTGGGTGATTCTGCTCAAATGGCAGTCATCGAACTTGTGGACTTTAATGACGTGAAGCCAGAGTCAGCTGAGAAAACGAAGAAACGTACACGTCGTGCTGGTAAGTCTAATAAGCCAACCGGTGTTGAAGAGACTCAGGCAGAAACTAAGGCTGAGGAGAAAAAAGAATCTCCTAAGGCTGAAAAAGAAGAGAAGACAGAGGAAGTAAAAGCTAAAGCTGAATCTAAGGATTCTGGCAAGGCTGAAAGCTCATCTGAAGAAAAGTAAAAAACTTTCAAGGTAATCTTGACTTCGGTTAAGATTACTTCTTATATTGAAAGTCTTCTGCAGATTTTGGCCTGATAAGTAATGGCCGGGTTTGCTGAAAAATTTCCAAGCTTTTAAACATTTAGTTTTGGGTTTTGTTTTAAAAACTCGTAAGTTTGGAATCTGTCGCAAAAGCGAAATGGTGAATGTTATTTTGTTGATGTGATGGGAGAAATTGTTCTTTGAAGGTAGTGAAGTATAGACAGATTATTGAGTGAGCCTTGGGTTTGG
>LKNA01000081.1 GCA_001564065.1 Chitinophagaceae bacterium T5-Br10_B2g13 | reverse complement strand
CATTTCTGCCCTGACGAGATATGCCATGTCTTTCGGGTCGGTTCAGTGGTAATTAATTAAAGAGACATAGCATATCTGTTCGGTTTAGTATAGTTGTACGGTATGTGAAATGGAAATTGAGCTAGAATAAATAATTTGCCCTGACGAGATATGCCATGTCTTTTAGCAAAGAGCTCCCCTCCACCGGCCACACTTGCTCCCGGCTGTTCGGGGAGGGACAGGGGTGGGTTCTTTGAATAAGCCCGCCAATCCAAGTGTCTACCCCCAGCGTGGATCTAATCAAAGCTATTCAGCACATTTCCTGCCCAGATGCCGAATCTAACCCACCCCTTGGATCTGCAGGCAGAACCTTCCCCTCCCGACCACACTTGGTCCCGGCAGTTCGGGAGAGGGGAAAAGATTTTTTTACGCACCCCTCCCATTCTGCAAGGAATTAACACCTTAGTAATTAGAACAAAACGTTCACGAAAATATCATCATCGTTCTTTAGGTTACAGAACATGGCAGGTAAACAGGCTCAAGCAGTTAAAAATCTATCCGGGAATAACAGGCTCAACAGAAGCAGGCAGTGGTACGCTTTCTACGTAAAGCCCCGCCACGAAAAAAAGGCCTCCGGCCGGCTTGAAAACGACTACGAAATCTACTGCCCGCTGAAAGAAGAGCGCGTAAAGTGGAGCGACCGCTGGAAAACGGTCACCAAACCGTATATCCCCGGGTATATCTTTGCCCGTGTGACGGAAAAAGAGCGCCTGGCCCTGCTGAATGATCGCTCGGTGTTTCGCACCGTTTGCTGGAAAGGCCGACCTGCGGCAATACGCGAAGAGGAAATGGATGCTATGAAACGAATTATTGGAGACCCGGACGTGGAAGACCCGCGCCTGGAGCCGCTTGCACCGGGTGACCGTGTTGAGGTAAAAGGAGGTGAACTGGCCCGCGTGAACGGAGTGGTAGTAAAAATGAAGGGCAGCCGGGCGGTTTTGAGGTTAGAGTCGCTGAAGTGCAGCTTTACGTTTACCCTGCGGAAAGCTCTTTTGAAAAAATGTTAGTAACAAAACGTGAATTTAAGATATGAATGATAAAAAATGGTTTTATACGTCACTCCTGACACCGATCAGGAGTCTCCGTGTTCTTCTTTGGTCATGATGTCAGAATCGGGGTGAGGAGATCCCGTGCTTTCGCGTCGGGATGACGTTGATGGAGTCTCCGTGGCCTTTGATGGTTATGGAGTGTGAATCGGGGTGAGGAGATCCCGGGCTTTCGCGTCGGGATGACGTTGTTTTAACTCCTCGTCACATCGAGCGCAGTCCCGGGTGTTTTATCCCGTACCCGGCTTAACATACATTCAGTGTTCATAGCCATTTTTAGGCGTTGATCAGGGGGGTACAATTGGCAGTGCTGGTTGAGGCTGCCATTTTTATTGAATAGAAATACTGAGTTTTTTGAACAAAATGGGACTCAGGGTAGCGAAGCTGTATTCAGGGTCCCCCGGCATTCGCCGGGGCCGGAACAGCACCGGCAGGGTTGAAGGTGCAGGGCTCAGGGTTCAGGGTACAGGTTACATGGTGCAAGATTCAGGAACCTGGCAGAGTGGTACGCCATCCGGCGTTCCTCCTGCCAGAGTTCGGGGTTCAAGATTCAGTTGACAGACGGCAGTTGGCAGTGTTTTTAAATTACCCAAGCCCCGAACGGGGCGGAATATCATTAGCCCGGGGTGCTGTTGGGAAACCGCAGGGGACGCGGAGTGGCGCAGAGATGGGATGAATGACAGGTGGATCATGGAAATGTTCAAAATCACAAGCGACAAATTTCAAACGTAAGTTGGCAGTTGACAGTTGGCAATAATTCAAAAACAAGCCCCAAACGGGGCGCAATAACACAGCCGGGGGCAGAGTGAGCAGGCGAACGACGCCCTCGGATCTGAGAAGGCCACCCACCCCACCCCGAGGCAGAATATTTATAAACGGCAATGTAACCTTTCGAGGGGTTGTGGATGAAAATTGAATCATGGAAATGTTCAAAATTACAAGCGACAAATTCTAAACGTTGATACGAGCAATAAACCCCGCAACCGTCATGCTGCCTGTCCTGATGGACATCAGGGAACTTGATTCAGCATCTCCTAACGTTGATGAAATTGCCGGCTATGCCAAAGCACGGAGATCCCGGATCAAGCCCGCCTGCGCCAAGGTATACACAACGTAGCATTTATGCGTAGTTGCGCTTCGGAGGACAGGTCCGGGATGACTTGATTAGGACTCACAACCGTGTACCATCATGCTGAGTTTTGTTAAAAATGACAATTTTAACGACTATTATAATGGGCATAACCATTAAACCACCCCAGCAAATCCAGATTTACGGCGGGTCAGAATTTATATAAATGAAAATTTATCTTGACAACTGCAGTTTTAATCGGCCATTTGATGACCAGGCTCAAATCAGGATTCGAATTGAAGCAGAAGCTAAACTATATTTACAAACGTTAATTGACCAGGGAAAAATTGAATTGGCATGGTCATATATCCTGGATTATGAAAACATGGCCAATCCCTATGAATTCAGACAGTTGGTTATCAAAAAATGGAAAAAGAAGGCAGCGGTCAATATTCATGAGAATGAAAGCGTTTTGAATTATGCTGAGCAATTGGTAAAAAAGGATGTAAAAGCCAAAGATGCATTGCATATTGCCAGTGCAATAGAAGCTGGCTGTACTTATTTTATCACAACAGATGACAAAATTTTGAATAAAAACAGTACGATTAAAAGCATTGAGATCATCAGTCCTGTTGAGATGCTTGATAAACTGGAGGTTTAAAAATGAGAACAGAAGCAGAAATTCGGATACTGGGTATGAAGGCACTGCTCAAAGAACTGGGCGATGTTGATACCGAAATTTTTATCAAAAATATGATCCGTGAACCATTTGACTATACTGAATGGCAGCGAACATTGTGGAATGAAAAAACGGTAACGGAAATAAGTAAAGAAGCCAAAAAAGCGGCTGACAGTGAATAATGTGCAGGGTTTCCCGGCATTCGCCGGGACCGGAACAGCACCGGCAGGGTTCAGGGTGCAAGATTCAGGAACCTGGCAGAGTGGTACGCCATTCGGCGTTCCTCCTGCCAGAGTTCCGGGGTATGGGTTCAGGGTAAAGGACCCACCCTAAATCCCTCCCTATCCCGACACAAAAAACGTGTCGTGACAAGGAGGGACTTTTGTTTACTGGAAACTCATTGACCTTGAAGCGTGGCGCTGCAGTTCCGGCTCCTTCCAGAGTCCGGGTGCAGTACGCAGGATGGCAATAACTCTAAAAACAAGCCCCGAACGGGGCGCAATAACACAGCCGGGGGCAGAGTGAGCAGGCGAACGACGCCCTCGGATCTGAGAAGGCCACACACCCCACCCCGAGGCAGAATATTTATGAACGGCAATGCAACCTTTCGAGGGGTTCTGGATGGAATTGAATCATGGAAATGTTCAAAATTACAAGCAGCAAATTCTAAACGTTGATACGAGCAATAAACCCCGTTACCGTCATTCCTTTTCTTACATGATAACCATCAAAAGAATACGGAGACTCCTGATCGGGGTCAGGAGTGACGTATTGGATGGGCACAGGAACTTTATCAACGTCATCCCGACGCGAAAGCACGGGAACCCCAAACGTTGATACAACGATGGGCTTAACCAAAACATGGAGGTCCCGGATCAAGCCTGCCTGTGCTAAAGGTTTACTATACGAAGCATTTGCGTAGTTTAGCTTCGGCAGACAGGTCCGGGATGACCATTGTTAGGGACCGAATGACCCTTGTGAGATACACGTCGCTACCATCATTTCGCAAGTCAACTTTGATAATACACGTGTTTTAAGTACGTTTATACGTATACATCGTGTTAACCTTTATAATGATGAAGAAAAAACTGACATTAACGATAGACAAATCGGTTTCGGAGAAGGCGAAACGTCTCGCTAAAAGAGAAGGGACCAGTGTGTCCCGGTGGGTGGAACAGCTGCTGATCGAAAAAATCGGTTCTGCATCCGGGTGGCAGCCTCAGCCGGGGTCATGGACGCAAAAAATGCTGGGAGCAGGCGATCTGCCGGATCAAAGAAATTATAAAGAGATCAAACAGGAAGAGATCCTGAAAAAATATGGCGGATAAAATCCTGGCAGATGTAAACGTTTGTCTTGACCTCCTTTTGGACAGAAGGCCATACATTGAAGCCTCCGGTAAACTATTTGAACGTGCAGAAAACGGGTTGATCACACTCTGTGTGTCCGGCCTGTCGTTCGATACGCTGTTTTACATCATGCGTCCGGCTATGGGTGCCGGTAAAGCCCTGAACGTTCTCAGGGAGTTCAGAACCCATGTGGAGGTGGCAGCAGTCAGCAGTAAGGTAGTAGACAAAGCTCTTGATGCCGGCTGGAAAGACCTTGAAGATGCCCTCCAGTATTACTGTGCAGAAGAAAACGGATGCGGGCTGATCCTGACCCGGAATAAACCCGACTTTAAAACGACATCCGGTCCTGTGGCTGTTCTCACGCCGGAAGAATACCTTGAGAAATAAGGATCTCAAAACGTTGATACGAACAATAAACCCCAATACCGTCATCCCTTTTCTTACATGATAACCAATAAAAGAATACGGAGACTCCTGATCGGGGTCAGGAGTGACGTATTGGATGGGCACAGGAACTTTATCAACGTCATCCCGACGCGAAAGCCCGGGATCTCCGAATGTTGGTACGGGCAACCAACATCGTGTCCAGTCGGCAATGTTTTTAAATAACCCAAGCCCCGAACGGGGCGCAATAACACAGCCGGGGGCAGAGATCTTTCCCCAGCAATTGGAGATCCTTCAGTCGGCCAAAAGGCGGCCTCCTTCTGGATGACAGGGCGTGGATGGTAAAGTGGTACCGGCCCCGAAGTGTCGAGGGCAGGCTGTTTCCGGTCGTCTTGCCATGCATGGGTACGTTGGTCGCCTGTCCCGACGGATGACGGGGCCGGTGCATTATCACAACATAAAAAAAGCACTGTCATCCAGACGAGGAATCCCGACGCAGTTCTGTCGGGATGACGAGGAAGGATCTCGTGGTTCTGGGGAATGACCATTGTTAGGTTCAGAATGACCCTTGTGAGATGCTGAAATGAACCCCGGAATAACACACAAACAGACTACAACAAAAAAACTCACGACTCAAGACTCACGACTCACGACTATGCATAAAAAAACCGCACTGATAACAGGAATAACCGGGCAGGACGGCGCCTATCTCGCCGAACTCCTGCTGGATAAGGGATACATCGTACACGGCATAAAACGCCGGGCCAGCCTGCTCAATACCGACAGGATTGACCACCTCTACCAGGACCCGCATACCGAAGATCAGACGCTGTTCCTCCACTACGGGGATATGACCGACTCCCTGAACCTGACCCGAATCATACAGGAATCTCAGCCTGATGAAATTTACAACCTGGCCGCCCAGAGCCATGTGCAGGTCAGTTTTGATATGCCCGAATACACCGCCAACACAGACGCCCTCGGAACCCTCCGCATTCTTGAGGCCGTGCGTCTGCTGGGGCTGACCGATAAAACCAAAGTGTACCAGGCCTCCACCTCCGAGCTGTACGGGTTGGTGCAGGAGAGGCTGTTCAAAAAGGGCGTCATCCCGACGCGAAAGCCCGGGATCTCCTACCCTTATTACAGGCAGGAGATGCCGGATCGGGGTCCGGCATGACGATGAATGATTTACATATTTTTTCTGTGCCCTTTTTGGACAGCCTCAGCAACGGCATTCTCTTTAACCACGAATCTCCCCTGCGGGGCGAGACATTTGTAACCCGGAAAATTACCCGGGCTGCGGCCAAAATTGCCCTGGGCCTGCAGGAGAAACTCTACATTGGAAATATGGACGCCAAACGGGACTGGGGCCACGCCGAAGATTACGTAGAAGCGATGTGGCTGATGCTGCAGCAAGATGAGCCGGAAGATTTTGTGATTGCCACCGGCATTACCACAACCGTACGGGATTTTATGACGCACGCCTTTGCCGAAGCAGGCATTCACCTCCGCTACGAAGGAGAGGGTGTAGGCGAAAAAGGCATCATTGACTCTATAGATGTAACCAAATACGAGCAAGCAACCAATCTTTCAGCTTCCAACTTTCAGCTTGCAGCCGGCGAAGCCGTAATAGAAGTAGACCCCCAGTATTTCCGGCCCACGGAAGTGGACCTGCTCATAGGCGACCCAACCAAAGCACAGGAAAAACTGGGCTGGAATCCAAAGTACAATCTGCAGGCCCTCGAAGATATGGTGCAGAGTGATCTGAAGCTTTTTCGGAAGGATATGGATTTGAAGGAGGCGGAACGTAAGGTTTTGGCACAGGCCGAGTAATAAAGAAATAGAAAGAGCACCTTTTTGATATCTTTAAAAGAAAATTTTCTAACATTTTTGCTGCATCATAAAACGCAAGCTTTACCGGGATTGGATTTTCCAAAATATTGAGCCATGAATCTGAATAATCTGGCTAAATTCATCCTGCCTGAAACGCTTTATAAGCATCTGGTTTCATCAGATCTTGCTCGCCGTATAACCCGGGGAACTTTTTGGTCAATTGTTAAAGCAATTGTATTAAAGGGAGCTTCATTTGTACAAGCAATTGTCCTTGCCCGGATCTTGGGGATTGCCGCTTTTGGGGAATGGGGTATACTGCTGAGTACTGTGGGTACAGTCGGTGTTTTTACTTCGTTCGGGTTTAATGTTACAGCCACAAAGCATGTTGCAGAGTGGTACAAAACGAATCCTAAGCGACTTGCAAGACTATTAGGATTATTGCAGCTGGCAGCTCTTTCGTTAGGGGGCATTGTCTTCCTGGTTTTGTTTCTTGGCGCCCAGCCAATTGCAGAAAATGTTCTGAATGCATCACAGCTATCTCAGGCATTAATTGTGGTTGGAGTAATTGTGCTGTTGAATGGCATTTCTCAAATTTATATTGGAATACTAAGTGGGCTTGAGAAGTTTCGGGAAAAAGCGATTATTCATACCGTAACCACTCCATTAGGTGTTCTTTTGACCATTGTTCTGGCATATTATTATGGAGTTATTGGGGCGGTTTTTGGCCTTGCATTAACAAGTATATTAACTGTTGCTGTTTCAGGTGTGTGGGTATACACTTTATTTAAGAAGCTGGGTATATCACTATACAAAAAACAACCTTTGGAGGAATGGCGCGGGATCAGGGATTTTGCATTACCAACAACAATCACAAATGCATTGGTTATGATTGCGGTTTATGCTGCACATATTGCACTGATCAGGCAACCCGGTGGTTATGAGGAGATGGGTGCCTACCAGGCGGCTAACCAGTGGCGTGGAATGGTTTCCTTTCTTCCAACACAAATGCTATCTGCGTATTTACCGATCATTTCATCTTTACTCGATACGAATCGTGATCAACTCATCAAACTGCAGCATAAAACTCTAATAACTGTTTTATCTTTAACATTGGCAATTTGTATTCCTGTTATGTTTCTGTCTCCCTGGATAATGAGTTTATATGGCCAGGATTTTATGGCTTTCTGGCCTGTTTTGGTGTTTTTGGTAATAATAGCAGTCTTTGATATTGGCCATATAGTTTTCCATAAAACTGCTGTTGCTCATGGCTATGTATGGGTGTTGTCAATGTCAAATCTGGCCATTGTTGGAGCAGCAGTACTTGGAATCTTTTGGTTAATACCTGAATATCTGGGAGTTGGACTTGCCTTGACTCTCATATTGGGTTACGCAGGTCGAATGGCGATTGAATATTTAATATTTCGCTATAAAACAAATAGTTTAAAGGTTTAGAAAAATACAGAACTTGTTGAATAAAAATATAGAAACAAATATCGATTCATCTTTATGGGGGAAAATTGAACGTGAATTAAGTCTGAATTCAGGAGTAGAAAAAGTTTATTACAGGGACGATCGCGGTACACGCGTTTATTTACTTGATGACGAAGTCTGGAAAGTTCAGCTTAAAGATCCATCATTTCAGGAAGATCCTTTTTTTGGCGATTTAGAAGAAGAAGCAAAGCATACAAGGTTTGCATCAAATGTACCCGGTGTAGTAAAAGTAAAAACGTTTTTTTCTGATCATAATAAGAGTGTACTTATTCTTGAAAGAGTTAAAGGAAAACGCTTAAATTTTCATGAGTTTACTTTTTTAGAAGGTTTCCGAATTATTGGAAAATTGTTGTATAAAACCATCATTTTGACAAGATATAGAATATTACATGGTGATTTGGCAATTCATAATTTTATAATAACTCCAGAGGGAGAAGTAGTATTAATAGATTTTGGAACAGCTCAAGTTACAACAGTCAGGAAGTGCATAGCATATAACTTTCTCTTTAGAGGTAATTTTAATGACAAAATTACATTTCCAATCTCTGGCACAATTGTACGCTGTATAGAATTTACACTTCCAAAAAGTGCGCAGAAATATTACAGAAAAATTTTAAGAATAGCTCCATATACAAATAATTAAGTAAATGTATTTTTGTAGCTTTAACTTGAAAGTAAAATGTTTGAATTATTGCAATTAAGATGTAAATCCTCTGAAAACAATGATGAATAACTACCGAAACTTTTGGTTAATATTTTCTAAAAAAATTAGAAGCCTGCTTACTGTTTTATTATATGCAATTGGCTTTTTGTATTTGCTATTTAATAGCACCGGGTTGATTTATATTCCATATACGGAAACAATATGGCTGATATGTGGAATTCAATTGCTTCGGGTTGTGGCTGCAAATTACCAATCCTCACTTCAGTTTGTATTTGGAGTAACTGGGGTATTTTTATTTTACTTGCCTGCACCTGCAATTACTTTTTTTTATAACCTGGATATTGTATTTCCTCTCATACTGTTTATTTTGACGGCCGATCTTTTTCCATGGCTTACAGAAAAAGTGTCAAGAAATAATGATTACCAAATTCCTCAGGAACTGTTATCAAATCACACCCATCTTATATTTATTTTAATATTTCTGTTTATATGGATGTTAGCCGGAATTTTTTTCCAGCCAATAAGATCCGAGTTTTTAGGGCCATTTGCTTTGATGGTCCCTTTTGGTATTTCTCTGGTTATTTTTGAAAGGTTGATTGTATCAGAAATCAGCAACAGCGCAGTATATTTTATACTCTTAACTTATTTTGTTCTAATATCACTACATATGGCTTTTGTCTGGAGTGGGTTTGGTAGAATTGTTATTGCTGCATTTGTTTTGATGCCACTTTTATTGATAAATAGTTATAGGGACATTGGACTTCGTATGAGGCATGTTGTAATCCTGGCACCACTTATATTGTATGGTTTACAGTTTGTAAGATACACTGAATTAGATGGGCTTGAATATGTTTTTATCGGATCTGCTGGTCATCACTTAATTCTTACAAATGAAGTTTGGACCGATAATGTCTCTTATTTTGCGAGTGGTATTAAAGAGTTTTGGGAACAATATATGCTGCTTTTTTTAAATTGGTTTCCTCGTGTTTGGTGGGAAGGTAAACCAATTGGTGCCGGATGGTCATCCGTAGAAGTTATTTTTGGGCGAGATGGTTATGGTGAAGGGTATAGTCATTCGTTAGGATATATTGGTGAGCAGATTTATTTACTTGACGGTATGTTTTGGGTCGGCCTCGCTATAGTACTGGGTACATTAATTTTAATTCGCGGTGCCATAAAAAAACTATCAAGAGGTTTTTTAACTCCGGTAATTATATTCGATGTAAATCTTATTTCATACATATGGGGTGGGCAGGGCATATTTGGTTCACGTGTGTGGTTTTTTCTGATTCCAGTATTTATTTATATAATTATTGTACAGAGGTTTCAATTAAAAAAGAAGAGATAGTTACTGTTTCTCCTAATTATATAGTTTCTGGTCGCATTCATTCCAAATTAAATATTACTATAGTTAATCATCTAAAATTGAGATTGAAATTAAAAGAAATGAAGCCGATAAATATAGATGGGTACTACATTTAATTATTGTGCGAATGATGGCGGAAGGATATGTATTTTCGGCCGGTTCGGGGCTGTTTTTTTACTTTTGGCTTACTATGGGCATAATTGAAGTGAATAAAGCAAACTCAGCCGCATGAAAATTGTTTTTTTGGTTATTAACTACATGCCACACCAGCTTGTGTCAATTCAATCATTGCTACAGGTTGAGGATGTAGAAGTACATTCATTTCAATACAGAGAGCATCCATCTGCTCCAAAAAATGTAGAAAGGTTTCATGTTTGCAGCGATCATACGTTAAGTAAAGAAGAATTACTAAGCAGAATCAGAAATATAGAACCGGAGATGGTAGTCGTAGCCGGGTGGGCTGTTCCAAAATTTGTATGGGTTGCTAAAAAGATTAAAAAAGAGTTGAAAATTCCTGTTGTTTCGTATTCTGATACTCAATGGCTGGGTACATGGAGACAAAGAATCAATACGTTTATTAGTCCATTTCACATAAAAAAAGCTTTTACTCACATTTGGGTTGCAGGAATTTATCAATATGAGTACGCCAGAAGGCTTGGTTTTAAAAAGCATGAAATCATTTTCAATGCGTTAAGCTGTAATGTAGATCTCTTTAATGAAGTTTCAATTCAGAAAAAACGGAATCAATATCCCAAAAATATTTTATTCATTGGACGCTTTGTTGAGATTAAGGGGTTGAATTTATTATTAAATGCCTGGAAAGACATTAAAAACAAAAACGGATGGACGCTGACACTTGTAGGTGATGGGCCGCTGAAAGAATCGTTATCATACAATGATGATGTGTTTATCAAAGATTATATGCCTCAATCGAAACTAATTAATGAAATGCAGCATGCCGGTTGCTTTGTTTTGTCTTCCAAATTTGAACAATGGGCGTTGGTAATTCATGAAGCAGCGGCAGCAGGATTACCATTAGTTGTAACAGAGAAATGTGGGGCAGCACCACATTTTGTTATTGATGGATATAATGGGTATCGGGTGGGTGATGATATTAAGAGTATAAAACAAGGATTGGAAAGAATTATAAATGCTGATATTGAATCTCTTTTAAACTTTTCAGAAAGGAGTAAAGAGCTTTCCAATTGTGTAACACCGGAGCTTGGAACGGCAGAATTACTGAGTGTTTTAGATTAAAAAATTGTGAAAATTACTCATGTAATTTCATCTATAGACACCTCAACCGGCGGGCCCGCCCGGAGTGTCACACATCTGGTTGAAGGTCTGTTGCACAAATCAGACATGAATGTAAGCCTCCACTGCAAGACAAGTTCAGATCCAATCTTAAAAGACTTTAAGAAAGAAAATGGAAGCATTCATTGCTACCCTTCGAATTGGCTCGGTAGGTTGAACGGATTGGAAGAAGAAATTTCGAAGCAGAAACCTGACCTGCTGCATGGTCACGGACTCTGGCAAATGCCGGTCCACCAGATGGCAAAGATTGCACGAAAACATGACATCCCTTATATCATTACGCCGAGAGGGATGTTAGAGCCCTGGGCTTTAAAACAAGGGAAGTGGAAGAAAAAAACTGCATTGGCATTATATCAGCGCAACGATCTGAAACAGGCAGATGTATTGCATGCTACCGCAGAGATGGAAAAAGAACAACTGAGAAAATTGGGTTTTACAAATTCTGTTGTAGTTATACCCAATGGCATTCAAATAGAGCAGTTCAAAACGACTTCAAATGCATCGAAAAATGTGAAAAATAAAGCACTGTTTCTGTCCCGTATTCATCCTAAAAAAGGAATTGAGATGCTTATTGAGGCGTGGAGCCAGTTACATACAGAAGCGATAGAAAACTGGGTGTTGGAGATTGTAGGAAACGGTGAGCCCGGTTATGTGAAGCAATTACAGCAGAAAATTGATGGAGCAAAGCTGGAGCAAGAAATCAAAATCGTCGGGCCTCTTTTTGGTGACGATAAGCTCAATATATACGCAGACGCAGATCTTTTTGTACTGCCTACCTACAGTGAAAACTTCGGTATTGTTGTAGCCGAAGCCTTGGCAAGTGAAACACCGGTCATAACCACCAAAGGAGCACCCTGGCAAGACCTGGAAACGCACGGGGCCGGCTGGTGGATAGAGATCGGAACGGAACCGCTGAAACAGGTGCTGGAAGAGGCGTTATCGCTGCCGGCGGATAAACGGGGAGAGATGGGCAAAAAGGGTCGGGTATTGGTTGAAGAAAAGTACAGTATAGAGGCGGTTGCGGAGCAGATGTATGAGCTATACAAGTGGATTAAAAAAGAGAAGGGTGATACATCAGGTTTTTTGCACTATTAAACTCTTAACAAAGAAAAGTTTCTAAATGGCAAATTATAAAGAATATGGTTGGCAAGATGAATCATTTACACATGCACATAATTATTTAATTCCTTCAATTCTTGAAGTATTAGAAGGTACAGAGGGTCCAATCTTGGATGTTGGCTGTGGTAATGGTGCGGTAGCGAATTTTCTTATAGAAAAAGGGTTTGATGCTTATGGTACCGATCTGTCAAAAAAAGGTATTGAAGTTGCAAATAAGATAAACAAAGGGAGATTTTACTTACAGGACGTAGAGAAAGATGAAATACCCGACAAACTAAAAGAAATTCCTTTTAAAACGATTATTTCGACAGAAGTTATTGAGCATCTGTACGACCCGAGAAGCTATATCAAGTTTTGTAAGCAGGTATTGGAAAGTAACGGGTGCGGTAAATTAATCATTTCAACACCATATCACGGTTATTTGAAGAATCTTGCTCTTGCCCTAACGGGTAAGATGGATCAGCATTTTACAGTTTTATGGGATGGCGGCCACATTAAATTTTGGAGTTACCAAACTTTGAAAACCGTTTTAGAGGAATTCAGTTTTGACGTAATCAAGTTTAAAGGTTCTGGAAGGATCCCTTATTTATGGAAATCTATGATTGTTGTAGCTGAATACAAACCATGAAACAGTTAAAATCAGACCTATCAGCCTATGAGGATAAAATAGGTTTTAAAGAGAAATGTAAAAGATTTTTATTCTCTTTTTTGTGGCTATTGCTGGCGCGCCCGATACCACGCAGCTTATGTAACGGGTGGAAACTGATGCTGCTGCGCATATTTGGAGCGAGTGTACACAAAAGATCAGTCGTGTACTCATCTGCCAGAATCTATATGCCCTGGAATCTTGTTATGGAAGAATACTCCTGTCTTGCATCAGGTGTAGACTGCTATAATCCGGCTCCTATTCATATTGGCGCACACACCACAATTTCACAAAAAAGCTATCTCTGTTCTGCAACGCACGATATCACAAAAAGCGATCATCCGCTGGTACTGGCTTCCATTTCAATTAAAGACCAGGCCTGGGTAGCCGCAGATGCATTTATCGGCCCGGGCGTTACCATTGGCCAGGGAGCTGTTGTGGGAGCGCGGGCGGTTGTCTTTAAGGATGTGGAGCCGTGGACGGTTGTGGGGGGAAACCCGGCAAAATTCATCAAAAAAAGAGAGTTTGAAGAAGGTTCAGATGAAACCTGATCTGACGGTTATCATTTTAACCTATAACGAAGAGCTACACATAGAGCGGTGTATCAACCGCGTAAACGACATCGCAAAGAAAATCTATGTGGTAGACAGCTATTCTGAAGACAGTACCAAAACAATTGCGGAGGAGAACGGTGCAGAAGTTGTTGAGCATAGCTGGCCGGGAAACCAGGCGGAGCAGTTCAACTGGGCATTAGATAACCTGCCCATAAAATCTGAATGGGTATTGCGCCTGGATGCCGATGAATATCTGCTTCCCGAGTTAAAGGAGGAAATTTCAGAGCGTCTGCCAAAATTAGAAACGGATATTAACGGCATAATTTTTAAACGCCGGCATTACTTTCTTGGTGAGTGGGTGAAGCGGGGTACCTACCCTGTACACATTCTGCGGCTGTTCAGGTATGGGAAAGCAACTTATGAACCCCG
The DNA here is from genome assembly GCA_001564065.1 of Chitinophagaceae bacterium T5-Br10_B2g13. Classification (GTDB taxonomy): domain Bacteria; phylum Bacteroidota; class Rhodothermia; order Balneolales; family Balneolaceae; genus Rhodohalobacter. Next base: position 1,291 of record LKNA01000081.1, on the reverse strand, counting down.
CTGGATGGATGAGCATCTTCACCTTTTGGAAGGACGCACTATCGAGTTTGAGTATGATTTTGTGGATCATAATCTGCGCTCACTGGGCTGGTGGACTGAGAAGCATAATCACTACTCCATACGCGAGGCGGCAGAATATTTTGACTGGAAATATGGGATTTTAGGAAGCTCAAGGGGGCGTAAGCCGTTCACAAAACAGAAGGAAGCCTATTATAAGAAGCCGCTCTTTTGGAGGGCCTTTCTCTACTTTTTATACCGGTATGTGCTGAAGCTCGGCTTTCTGGAGGGGAAAGAGGGGTTTTTATGGCACTTTCTGCAGGGATGGTGGTATCGAACCCTGGTGGATGCAAAGATCCTGGAAATCAAGCGGGCCTGCGGGGATGATCCACAAACAATAAAAGACTACATCAAAAAAGAGTACGGTTTGGATTTATGAAAGTAACCATCATCACGGTCTCCTATAACAATCGGGATACGATAGAGAAAACGATCGAATCGGTTGCCCGGCAGCGTTATGAAAACCTGGAGTATATCATCGTGGATGGAAATTCCACGGATGGGACAAATTCCCTGCTGAAGAAGTATGATGAAAAGGTTTCAAGGTGGGTGTCTGAGCCGGATGAGGGAATCTATGACGCGATGAACAAGGGGCTGGAGATGGCGGAGGGCGAGCTGATCGGGTTTTTGCATGCGGATGATTTTTATGCATCGCCCGATGTTATTCCGGACGTTGTGGAAATGATACAAACAATGGAAGCAGACGCCTGCTATGCCGACCTGGAGTATGTGCAGCGAAATGATGCGGGGACGGTGGTGCGGACGTGGAACAGCGGCCGGTACAAAAGCGGGGAGTTTTTAAACGGCTGGATGCTGCCGCACCCCACGCTGTTTGTGAAGAAGGAGATTTACGACCGGTACGGCGGGTTCAATACCAATCTCGGAACCGCCGCCGATTATGAACTGATGCTCCGGTTTATCCACAAATATGAAATAAAGCTGGCGTACCTGCCGGAGAAGATCATCAAGATGAGAATGGGAGGAGAAAGCAACGCCTCCATCGTAAACCGCCTCAAAGCCAACCTGAACGACCGCAAAGCGTGGAGAGTCAACGGCCTCAAACCCAAACCCTGGACGTTGTGGATGAAGCCGCTGCGGAAGATCAGGCTGGACTTGCAACAAAAAAATGGACAGTTAGTTAAGGGTGATTATGCGGCATGTTTGCGTTTTAGGTTTTGTTCAGCCTGCACCGGACTTTGATAATCCAATGCCGAATGCAAGCGTTTTCGATTGT
>LKNA01000080.1 GCA_001564065.1 Chitinophagaceae bacterium T5-Br10_B2g13 | reverse complement strand
GAAGATCGCAAGGCAGGTAAAGTGAAAGCACCTTCTGCATCCAAGAGCAGTGGTCTTTCTAAACCGGGTGCATCTGCCTCAGGTAAGAGTTCCGGAAAGATTTCGGCCGGCGAGTTGAATATCGCAAGTCCGAATGAGAATGTGGAAGTGATCAAGATGGATCGAATGCGCAAGATGATTGCCGAGCATATGGTTCGTTCCAAGCAGACTTCTGCTCATGTAAGTACATACAGCGATATTGATGTAACGAATATCGTAAACTGGAGAAATGCCAATAAAAAGAAATTCCAGGAACAGACAGGTATTAAGCTTACTTATACTCCGATATTCATCGAAGCGTTCATAAAGGCGATTGGTGAGTTTCCGCTTCTGAACAGTTCGGTTGACGGAGATGAAATTATCCTGAAGAAGGATATCAACTTCGGCCTGGCTGTAGCACTCGGCGAGGGTGGTAAAGGCGGATTGATTGTTCCAGTGATTAAGAAAGCTCAGGACTTGAACCTGGTAGGAATTGCCAAGGCAGTTCACAATCTGGCGAACAAAGCCCGCAACAAAGAGCTGAGTCCGGATGATCTGGTGGGCGGAACCATTACATTGACCAACTACGGAAGTGTGGGCAACCTGATGGGTACCCCGATTATCAATCAGCCTCAGGTAGCCATTTTGGGTACCGGTGTTATTGAAAAACGTCCGGTTGTGATGGAAACATCGCAGGGCGACATGATCGGTATTCGTCAAATGATGTATCTGACTATGAGTTACGATCACAGAATTATTGATGGAGCCCACGGCGGTGCGTTTACAACACGTGTTAAAGAACTGCTCGAAAACTTTGATACCAACCGGGCAATCTGATACCGGGTATAAATAGGGCGAAATTTAAAAGAAGCGGCATAAGTGATTGTGCCGCTTCTTTTGTTTAGTTTACAGAAAAAAATGAATCACACAGAATGGACGTTTGTAAATCGATAGATGATATTCGCGGTGCAGTAAAACAGTTAAAAGCTCAGGGAAAACGGATTGGTTTTGTGCCAACAATGGGTGCTTTGCATAAAGGGCATCTATCATTGATTCGCCAGGCAAAAGAGAGGGCGGATGAAGTAGTGGTTTCCATTTTTGTGAACCCTGAACAGTTTGGGCCCAACGAAGATTTTGACAGTTATCCCAGGGAACTGGAAGAAGATCTTAAAAAGTGCGAATCTGAGGGGGTTTCGGTCGTTTTTGCCCCAAATCGGGATGATGTATACGATAAGAAAAAGTATATCCGAATTGAGGTGGATGAGCTGAATCGACATATGTGCGGTGGCAGCCGCCCCGGCTTTTTTGAGGGAATTCTGCTTGTTGTAAATAAGCTGTTCAATATTATTGATCCTGATGTAGCGGTTTTCGGTCAAAAAGATATTCAACAGTTTCAAATTGTGAGCCGGATGGTTCATGAATTTAATCACGATGTTGAACTGATAATGGCTCCGATTGAACGTGCCAACGATGGTCTTGCTCTGAGCAGCAGAAATAAATATTTGAGTGTAGAGGAGAGAGAAACTGCGCCGGGCCTCTTCAGGGCGCTAAACTATATTGAGAAACAGATTGTAAGCGGGGTGGATACGCCTTCGCTTTTGCTGAAGCATCAAAAAAGCGAACTGGAAGCAAAAGGTTTCAAAATTGATTATCTTGATGTGTTTGACAAGAAAACGTTACAGCCTATAGAAACGTTAATAAAGGGCAAGGAATTTATACTTGCCGGAGCCGTATGGCTGGGTAATACACGTTTGATTGATAATCTTTTGATTGAATTGTAAGAAGTAAAATCCGTTATGAAACTTTCGATGTTTAAATCCAAGCTGCACCAGATGCGGGTAACCGAAGCGAACCTGATGTATGAGGGCAGTATTACCATTGATGAGGATTTGCTGGATATGGCAAATATTCTACCGTATGAAAAGGTTCAGGTTGTAAATATTACCAACGGTTCACGTTTGGAAACCTATACCATCCCCGGTGAACGCGGGAGCCGGATTTGCTGCCTGAATGGTGCAGCAGCGAGACTTACCCAGGTGGATGACCGGGTGATTGTTATGGCTTATGCGCAGATGGAACCGGAAGAGGCAAGAAATTATAAACCAACCGTTGTTGTGGTTGATGAAAACAACGAGCCTAAAGATGTGCTCGAAAATGTTAGCCACGGTAAAAAGTACGGCCTCGAAAACGGTATGATTGAAAATCTGGAATAGAAAAGAAATTAACGATATATAAAAAAGCCCCGATCTGAATATTCAGATCGGGGCTTTTTTTATGGGAATTTTCATTTTGTAGGAGGCAAGTGTCACTAATCAATTGAGACTGATAAAAATCATTTCTCAGTTAACCGATTGATTATGAATACATTTCACTGCGTTCGCTCTCCCCCTTCGAAGGGGGAGATGTTGGCTGCTTACTCTGAATACTCCGGCAGCAGTTCAAAAAACTTGGCTGAGGTTTGGATTCCGCGGTGGAAATCTTTCAGAGAAAAACTTTCGTTTGGTGAATGCAAGGCATCCTTTGTTAAACCAAATCCCATCAAAATGGAGTTAACACCGAGAACTTTTTTGAAATCAGCAACAATTGGGATGGATCCGCCCTCACGTGAGAACAGTACATCTTTATCGTAAACTTTTTCAAATGCTTTGGCAGCTGCCTTCAGTCCGTAAAAGTCAAGGTCTATCACAACCGGATGCCCCCCGTGATGCTCCTCAACCTCAACGGTTACGGTATCCGGTGCAATTGATTTTACATAGTCAGCAAAAAGTTTGGCGATTTTTTTCGGATCCTGATCCGGCACCAGACGCATACTGATTTTTGCACCAGCCTTGGCAGGTAACACGGTTTTGGCTCCTTCACCCTGATACCCGCTCCATAAACCATTCACATCTAATGTTGGTCGTGCGGAAGCGCGCTCCAAAGTGCTGTACCCTTTCTCACCATGAAGTGCTTTTAGTTTTAAATCATTTTTGTAAGCCTCTTCATCAAATGGAAGCTTTTTGTAGGCTTTGCGCATTTCGTCAGTCATCGGGTCCACATCATCATAAAATCCGGTAACCTGAACGACTCCATCATCATCCTTCATTTTTGCGATCATCTCAGCCAGTACGTTGGCCGGGTTTTCTACTGCGCCGCCATAAACTCCTGAGTGCAGGTCACGATTCGGGCCGGTTACATGAACTTCCATATAGGCCAGTCCCCGCAGTCCGTAGGTAATTGAGGGCTGGTCTTCACCAAACATCGCGGTATCGGAAATCAAAACCATGTTGCATTCCAAAAGCTCTTTATTGGCTTTAATGAACGGAACCAGGTTTGGTGAACCAATCTCCTCTTCACCTTCTAGGATGAACTTTATATTTACGGGCAGATCGGTTCCGGTTTTCATATACGATTCAACAGCTTTCACGTGAGTGAATGACTGTCCCTTGTCGTCACTTGAGCCACGGGCGTATACACGACCCTCTTTTACGGTTGGCTCGAACGGAGGAGTTTCCCACAAGTCATCAGGATCGGACGGCTGAACATCATAGTGACCGTAAATTAAAACCGTCGGGCGGTCGTTGTGCGGACATTTTTCAGCTGTAATGATTGGATGACCTTCAGTTTCGTGCAGTGTCACTTTATCAAGTCCAATATCGTTGAGCTGGTCTATCAAAAATTGCGCAGCTTCTTTAACGTCTCCTTTGTGTTTGGAATCCGTACTTACGCTTGGAATACGGAGGAAGTTAAACAGTTGTTCTTCAAATTTTTTAGCGTTTTCCTGAATATATTTTTCTACAGCACTCATAAGTCTTATTTGTCAGTTAGATTAAGTAAAAAAGATACGTTTTTAACGGCTGAAAATCATTTGATAACAGAGCGGTCACATCAGATGATGGAGGTTGCTACAAGGTTTTCACAGCGTGACTATTTAACCAGCCTTTCATTCCATTTTCCAGTCGTATGTAAATCCAGTCTTGATGCTCACTGCTTGCGTGATAATCTACCCTTAAGGTATAGCCTTCAAAGGCGGTGCTGATTTCAGCTGAAGAGCTGTCGGGTGACTGATAAACAACGGATTGCCTGTCGATAACCACACCTGTACCATATCGGTTTTCTAAATACTGAACATAAAATGCAGTCGCAAAAAGAAGGGCAGACATGAGAATGGCCGTTATACCGGAATAGTAGGAGTAACTTCTGAATTTACTATAAAACCAGAACAGCAAGATTCCGGCGATTCCCAGGTATAGAAAAATCAACCCTGAAGAGAAGAGGGAGTTAACGCCAATCTCATTTTTTAAATAATTAGAGAATCGCTCCCAGGGTAATGGTGGTAAAACTGCTGAACGCCGGCTAAACCGATCGTTTACATATTCGATAGCGCTGCGGGCCTCAGGTTCCGTTTCCGGAAATTGAGAGGATTTTAAAAAATAGTATTTAGCGAGTCCAAGGGAATCGAGCTGCGTGTAGGCAATCCCGAGATTGAACCAAAGCGCACCTGACCGGTAATCTTCGTCGGCGATCTCCTGGTAAAGGGTAATCGCATCCCTGTAATTTTGTTGTTGCAGCTGATCAGTGGCACGATCAAAATTTGATTGCTGAGCAAGTAAAACCGAGTCGCCGAAGTTAAAAGCCGTAAAAAGCAGGATTGCGGTTATGAGTCTTTTCAAAACAGCTTCTTTAAATCTTTAATTAAACGTTCCGTTTTGTCAATGTCAGTTTGCTGGTCGGCGAACGACCCTGCTGGTGCGTAACTGATGGTTGCACATTTTGTAAGCAGTTGCTTAAGTAGTTTTAGCGTCTTTGGGTCCGGGTTCTTTTTACTCACTTTCTCGATCAACATGGAGTCCGACATTCCCGCCTCCGGAAGTCCGGCTTTATCACTGATGAACCCGGTTAATGCCTTATGAAGCTGATTGTAGAGCTGTTTCGGTTCATGGTTTTCATGTGCCTGCTTCGCCTTCTCAATCCTTACCTGTGCGGTTGTGAGCGCGTTATGAGAACGAGAATAGTTTCGGTCTGATTTCAGTCGGTCCAGTTGAGATTTTTTTACATAACCGACAATGAGAATTATGACCGGAATGGATAAAAGAATCCAGAAAAGTGAGGTTTGATAGAGCGGGGTGGATTCCCGGTTTTGCCAGACAGCAAGTCCGGTGATCGGGCGTGGTAATCCTTGTTGAGACCCGGAGACGGATGATGCAACTGCCCCCGCAACAGGATTAGCAGTAAAAGTAACTGCCGGAAGGGAAATGTATCTGTACCGGTTGCTTTCGGCATTAAATATAGCAACCTGCTGTTCGGGTATAGAGTAGCGACCCGGCGAGCGTGGCACGAGAAGTTCTGTAAAAGTTTTTTCTCCCCGAATGTTTGATCCCCTCCGCTCTACATTACTGTTCTCCTGAGGGGTGTAGAGATCTAATCCGTCAGGGAGGTTATATTCGGGTCTTCGAATAAGTGGAATATTTCCGGTTCCCCGAATGGTTGTAACCAGTTCGACAGTTTCTCCGGTGCCAACTTCATTTCTGTTTAATCTTCGTTCAACACTCAGGTCTCCCACAGCATTGAACGTAACGGCACCTTCAGTTGCACGTGGAAGCTGCTGGACATTCAATTCAATAGCTTCAGACTCCAGGGAAACTCTGCGCTGATTTAAACCACCGCCAAAAAAGCTGCCAAAAGGATCATTTCGTGCCGGTCGACTTCGAACTCCAACGCTCATAGGATATTCCGCCAATGTAAGTGTCCCGCTCCGGCTGGGAAAAAGAGCGTAGCGCAAAAGTGTAGCAGTTCGATACCGGACTCCATTTAAAATGACAGACTCTGCCTCGGGCTGACGAATATTTTCAAGTTCTTCTTTCCAGAATCCGTCGGTTCTCCAGCCTGCAGTAGGCTGAAAAGATGTGATTTCGATTCCCTGTTTAAAGTAAAGAACAACGCTTGCTACTATTTGCTGACCCGTGACCGGATTTTCATCATCCAGTTGAACTTCTAAAAAAATATCAGGGAGTTGCCGGCTTCCGTCAGTAGAAAGGTTTCCTTTCTCAATAATTTCAATTTGAATGGAATTTGTGGTCTCTGTTTCCCCGTCAATCTGTATGGAAATAGGTGGAATAGTGTGCGTGCCGGTATCTCTCGCAATCAGGGAAAAGCTGTATGTGGTACTGGTCGTCGTTCTTCCATTGATAATCGAAATACTGGTACTCCGGGAGGGGGTGGAGGAAAGTACACGAACACCGGGTATTTGTGGTAAAGTTGGCAGGGAAACATCACGCATGGATGATCCTGTCACTTCAACATTGAGGTTAAACTGCTCACCGACAAAAATCCTGTTCTCTGATACGGTGGCTTCTAAGCTAAAGTCCTGAGCGAGAAGATTGAGCGGCAGAAAAAGAGCAGTAAACAGCCCTAATATCAATAAAAAAGAGGTTTTACCAGTCTTTATCATTTTGAGGTCTTCTGTCAGTTGCTTCTTTTTTACGATTTTCCAGAAGTTCTCGCTCGAGTTGCTCCAGTGCATCCAGAATGTTTTCTGCTTCTTCCTGGCTCATATTTTGAGGCTGTGGAAGCTGTTCCTGATCTTGCGGCTGATCCTGTGGCTGCTGGTTAGGATCTTGCGGCTGATTTTGATCCTGATTCTGTTCGTTCTCCTGATCTTGCTCGTCATCAGAATCATCCTGATCTGACTGGGAGTCTTGCTGCTGATCTTGTTGATCCTGCTCCTGCTGCTGTTTTTTTCGCTGAGCTAATTCGTAGTTGAACCGGGCATCCTCATCATTAGGATTTTTGCGAAGAGCATCTCTGAAGTGCGAAAGTGCTGCCTCATAATTTTCCTGATCTGATAGCAGTTTGCCTTTGTTATAGTCGGCCAGGGATTGCTGCGTATTCTCATCGGTTAGATTTCTGAACTGTTCAAAAACTTCCATTGCATCATCCGGGTACCCGGCTTCGGCCAAAGCATTGCCAAGGTTAAAATAGAGGCGTGCGTCGTCAGGATTCTGATCGATTGCCTGCCTGTACAGCTGCGCAGCGAGTTCAAAATCTCCATTTTTGAAAGCTTCATTTGCCTTTCGGGCATCATTCATCGAAGCTGCAATAAACAGTAGACCGATAATAAGCAGAAAAAACTTATTCATAAGTGTAGATTATTTGAATCAACGGATGATGAATAAACGGCTTAAATGCCGATGAAGTATGAAGAAGAACAATCAGGACTCTTCATCGAGAAGAGCCAGTGTTTCGTCGTCCAGCTTCAAGTTGGTGAAGATGTTTGAAACGTCGTCGTTGTCGTCAAACTTATCCATCATTTTCAAATTTTTGTGTGCAGTGTCCGGGTCAGCTGATACCTCAGTCATTGGAATACGGATCAGTTCGGCACTCTCTACACTGATGTCGTTCTCCTCCAGATTCTCACGAACATCAAATAGCTGCTCGCGTGTGGTTATCACTTCAAAAAAATCTTCTTCTATATTTACATCTTCAGCGCCTGCATCGATAGCAGTGAGCATAAATTCTTCCTCATCGAGATCTTCGGTACTTACTTTGATGGATCCCTTCTGCTCAAACAGGTAAGCAACTGAGCCATCCGTGCCCAGATTTCCTCCATGTTTTGTGAAGATGTGGCGGATCTCCCCAACGGTGCGATTCAGATTATTACTGGTGGCTTCCAAGAAATAGGCAATTCCGCCCGGACCGTACCCCTCATAGGTAACTTCTTCATAATTTCCTGATCCGTCATCCAGTTCACCTGTACCCTTTTTGATGGCGCGTTCAATATTATCCTTGGGCAGGTTTACAGCCTTTGCATTTTCAATAGCCAGGGATAGTCTGGGGTTTGCATCAGGATCCCCGCCACCTTCTCTGGCTGCAACTGTTAATTCACGGATATGTTTGGTGAAAACTTTTGCACGTTTGGCGTCTTCCTTTGCCTTTTTGTGCTTGATATTAGCCCATTTCGAATGTCCTGCCATGAGTATGATAATCTGTATTAAAGGGAGAATTGAGGGTTGAAATATAACGGAAATGTCAAATTTCACCTAATATGTTATGAGTGTTCAGAAATATTTGATGATGGGTAAAACGAATATGAAAAACGGTTTGTTTTAAAGATCAATTTAGAGCAGTGTGAGGATATTGGTACATTCTTAAAAAAGAGATCATCAATTTTATTAATCCACTCAACAAGTAAATTATGAACATAGGAATTGTCTGTTATCCTACCTACGGCGGCAGCGGGGTTGTAGCAACAGAACTTGCAAAAGGACTAGCAAACCGTGGGCACAACCTTCATATACTAAGTTATGCGCGTCCGGCCAGGCTCGATTCACTGCGTACAGATATAACGTTTCATGAAGTTGATCTCAGCAGCTATCCGCTGTTTGAATATCCGCCCTACGATCTGGCTCTGGCAAATAAAATGGTTGAACTGATAGAGTACTCCAATCTGGACATTTTACACGTTCACTATGCGATCCCTCACGCTACCAGCGCTTATCTGGCTCGACAGATTGTAAACGAAAACGCATGCAAAGTGCCGGTAATTACAACACTTCATGGAACGGATATCACGCTGGTTGGGAGTAATCCAACCTATAAGAAAGTGGTAGACTTTTCAATTAATCAAAGTGATGGGGTAACGGCGGTTTCTGAATATCTGAAGCAGGAAACCTATAAGCTGTTTGATATCAAAAAAGAGATTAAAGTTATTCCGAATTTTATCGATCTGGATAGATTCAAAAGGTCAAAAAAAGAGCACTTTAAAAAGGCGATATGTCCGGATGGTGAGAAGGTGATTACACACGTCTCTAACTTCCGCGAAGTTAAAAGGGTAACGGATGTGGTTGAAGCCTTTGCCCAGGTTTTGAAAAATGGAGTTCCCTCGAAGCTTCTGATGGTTGGTGACGGACCTGATCGTTCAAAAGCGGAACAGAAATGCCGCGATTTGGGAGTATGTGAACACGTTAGATTTTTAGGTAAACAGGAGCAGGTTGAAGAGGTGCTTTCAATAGCAGATCTGTTTATGATTCCATCAGGAAGCGAAACTTTTGGCCTTGCAGCGCTCGAGGCGATGAGCTGCAGCGTACCGATAATTAGCTCAAACGTAGGCGGGCTCCCGGAAGTAAATATTGACGGAGAGACCGGTTTTGTTTGTGAACTGGCAGATGTTGAGTGTATGGGACAAAAAGCCACAGAGATTCTCAAAAATGAAAAACTGCACAAAAAAATGTCAAAAGCTGCCCGGAAGCGAGCCGAGAACTTTGAGATCGATAAAATTGTATCTATTTACGAGGATTATTATCTGGAAGTAAAAGCAGGTATGTAGACATTCAGGCTGATGAATTATCTGAAAATACTGCCATATTTTATCTTAGGTACATTTTTGATGGTAGCCTGTGGAGAGGGGCAAGATGAGGAAATCACCTATTCATACTCGTCTCAAATTGATGAAATTGTAGATGAGAATTTGAGAGATTCGAAATTTACCGGTGCTGTGGTGTTGGTAGGTTCGGGGGATGACATACTATTTGAGAGAGCTTATGGGTATGGTACATTGTATAATCAAAATCTATACGTTATAGAGAGTCCCGATAGTACCACTGTTGACCATCTGTTTGATATTGCATCTCTCACCAAAATTTTTGCCACTACCTATGGCTTAATGGCTCTCCACAGTGATGGGCTAATTCAGCTCGAAGATACGGTATCAGTTTACATTGAAGAGTTTTCCGGGGATTTACATTCGGAAATTACAATTCGGCATCTCCTAACTCACTCATCAGGTTTACAGCAATGGTTTCCAACATACTATGCTATTGATAGCCCCGGGGAGTTAGTGAACTGGATTGTTGATTTAGAGCTCGCGGGTACCCCGGGTGAAATGAGACGATATAGCGATCTGGGATTTATGGTACTAGCTGAACTGATTGAAAGGGTAAGCGGGCAAAATATGGAAGAGTATTTATATAATCGAATATATGAGCCTCTCGGTTTAACGAGTGTGAAATTTAATCCGGACGCTAATGTACAAGAGAAAGTTGTTTCTACATCTCACGGTAATCCATTTGAAAGAAAAATGATTTCGGACGACAGTTTTGGTTACAGAATAGACGTTGATCCGGATTCATGGAATGGGTGGAGAAATTATACTTTAAAAGGTGAAGTGAACGATGGAAATGCTTTTTATACATTTAAAGGTGTTGCAGGACATGCCGGATTGTTTGCCACCGCCGGTGAGCTGGCTACGCTTTTACAATTAATCTTGAAGGACGGTTCATGGAACGGAAATGAAATCATTTCTCCGTCAACGATTGAAAAGTTTCTGACAATGGATCAATTTGGTAACGGGCTGGGCTGGGCTATGGACCCCGGTTTTCTTCATGCCGTAAATCTTCCTGAAGGAAGTGCTGGCCATACCGGATTTACTGGTGTTAATTTTGTTGTGAGTCCCGCTGACAATCTGTTTTATATCTTTTTATCGAACCGTCAACACGTAGGTGTAGACGAGAGTGGCGGATATCCTGAATTAAGAAGCATCAGGGAGGAGTTGAGCAAAGTTGTTTTTGAATAAGTTCTGTTAGATTAAAGTGAGATAAAATTTTAACAGTTTGTGGTAAAAAATGACGAAAATATATGTACCAATTAGAATTTTTTATCTGGAAAGAGTAAATCTTAGAATAGAATTTCTAATTAATTATTGTATTTTTCTTTGCTACGAAATAAAGTATTGTCGCACAATTGCTTAAAATTCTTAACAGATGTTGAACTAACAGTGGTTGTCTAAAGAGGGGTAGTTTAAGAATTAATATCATGCTGATAAGCGTTTGGTTTAACTCAAATAACAAAATCACAGCCGGCCTGGTTGTCGTCTTTCTTCTGTTGGCCGGCGCCTTGTATGCGGTCAATTACTATAGCAGCGGCTTGCAGACGGGAATGCGTTCCTTTAATTTTGGAAGCAGTCAATTCATGAAGTCTCAACAGCACGCTGTTAATGAACTGGTCCAATTCATTCAGACCGAAAATCCAGAACATATTGAGGCTTTTTACAATCACACTTCAATAGTAGATCGGCTTAGGCAGGGAAGAGATCTGCTCACCTCAGACGGGGCAAATCGTGAGGAAGTGATTGAGTATCTCCACTTGACTGATTCTGAACCGTATGGAGTCGTGGAGCTTGTTCGGTTATATGACTTTTTATCTCACCGGGAAATTGTACAGCAATTAATCTCCATCTGGCAGCAAGCCGATCAAAAAGTAGAAGAATTACAGTTTGTTGCTGATGAAATTGCTGCGAAATCACAGGATGGAGAGTTAAATCAAGAGGTCAAAGAGGAATATTTTGCCCGTGTCTTTTCCATTACCAATGAGTTGTCGGGGCTAGATCAAGAGTTTTTTTCTACACTGAACCGGGCAGGTATATGGGTTGATCGTATGGTTAATCGGATTAATCTGGCAGCTATTATAATCTTTGTGATACTACTGGGCTCATTCACGATGCTGCAATTAAAAACCATCAGGAAGTGGAATGATAAAATCACGGAGTCTGAGAAAAAGTTTAAGGTGGTTCTGAACAACTCTCAGGATGTAATCTACCAGATGGATATTGAAACCGGGAAATATGTTTATATGAGCCCATCAATGCATAAAACGCTTGGCTATGATATTGAAACGGTCAAAGATGGTGGGGCAGATTTTATACTGAATATTACTCATCCCGAGGATAAGAAGCGCATGGAAGATCAGGTTGAGAGTTTTAAATCCATGGATCTTGAGGAGAGGCTGGCAAATGACACTCAGTTTCGGGTTAAAAAGAAAAATGGTGAGTACATTTGGATTAATAATAAACGAACACTGCTTAAAGACGAAAGCGGTAATCCGAAATACATTATTGGCAATGTTCGGGATATTTCTGAACGGAAAAAATATGTTGATGCGCTGGATCAGTCTTTGAAGGATAAAGAGATACTGCTGTCTGAGATTCATCACAGGGTGAAAAATAATCTTTCGATTGTTTCGAGCCTGATTGAGCTTCAAAAAGGAACACGTGAGGAGATTACTGAAGCAGATTTGAAGGAGATTCAGGATCGAATCAGATCCATTGCACTGGTTCACGAAAAGCTGTACCAGGCTGAAACCCTCGCGGATGTAGACCTCTCTGAATACATTGAAGATTTACTTGAGATGATTCAGTCGTCGATAGGGTCGAAGCGAAAAAGTGTGGAGATTTTTAGTGAGCTGGATTCAATCAAAATTGACAATAAGAAGGCCGTGCCTATCGGGCTTATTGTAAATGAACTTGTGAATAACTGCTATAAGTACGCTTTTCTGAATCAGGAGGATGGTAAAATTGATATTTCACTGAAAAAAAATGGACAGAGCGCCAAGCTTAAAGTTGAGGACAACGGTGTCGGTTTGCCTGCGAATTTTGAGGATAAATCAAGTAAATCATTGGGAATGACGCTGGTTCGGGCGTTCACCCGTCAAATAAATGGTGAACTTGACTTTAATTCAGACGGGGGAACAACGTTTACGATTCAATTCGAGCTGCCCGCCAAAAATGGAGAGAAATAAAAAACCCCAATCTCATTAGAGAAAGGGGCTTTTTGACGGAGATTTTTAGTTGATAAAAGTCTCAGGCTTCTATTAAGCAGCCAATACTTTTGAAACTTCTTCAGCAGCTTCTTTCAGAAGCACTGCAGAAATCACGTTCAGATCGCTGTTATCAATAATCACTTTCGCTTCTTCAGCATTGGTTCCTTGTAGTCGCACGATAATCGGTACATTTTTGACCTTATCGGCAATTTCAGGATCCTTAACCGCTTCAATCACACCGTTTGCAACTCTGTCGCAACGGACAATTCCACCAAAGATATTGATAAGGATTGCTTTTACATTTTTGTCTTCCAGGATAATGCGGAATCCGTTTTTAACGGTTTCAACATTTGCCCCGCCGCCTACATCGAGGAAGTTGGCAGGCTCACCGCCTGACAGCTTAATGATATCCATGGTGGCCATCGCAAGTCCGGCACCGTTTACCATACAGCCAACGTTTCCGTCAAGCTTGATATAGTTCAGATCGTACTTAGAAGCTTCCAGCTCAATCGGGTTCTCTTCTGCTGTATCGCGAAGCTCAACAATGTCTTTATGGCGATAAAGTGCATTACCGTCGAAAGTTACTTTTGCGTCGAGGGCCATCACATCATCGTCGGTAGTAAGAACCAGCGGGTTGATTTCTACCATATTGGCATCAGTTTCAATATAGAAGTTGTAAAGTGCCATGATAAACTTAACCGCTTTTTTGAAGGCATCTCCTTCAAATCCGAGTGCAAAGGCAAGTCGGCGAGCTTGTGCAGGGAAGAGTTCCATGCCGGGCTCAACCCACTCTTTTACAATTTTTTCGGGTGTTTCTTCAGCAACTTTTTCAATCTCAACGCCACCTTCGGTAGAAACCATTATTACGTTCTGGTTCTTGCCACGATCGAGCAGAATTCCCAGATAGAACTCTTTTTCGATGTCAACACCGTCGGTAACATAAATAGTTTTTACTTCCTGGCCTTCTTCGCCGGTCTGGATGGTTACGAGAGTGTCGCCCAGCAGAGACTCCGCTGCTTCCCGAACTTCATCAATAGATCGGCACAAAATGACACCTTTCGCGTTGTTTTTCTTTGTTCGTCCTTTTCCGCGCCCCCCGGCATGAATTTGTGCTTTTACAACAAACAGCTCCGTTCCGTTGGCTTTCATCTCTTCAGCAGCTTTCACAGCCTCATCAACAGAAGATGTAGCAACACCTTTTGGAACAGCTACGCCTGCTTCTTCAAATAACTCCTTTGCTTGATACTCGTGAATTTTCATAATTCAATAGGTTAATCAGTCAGCTTTTTCGGTTTAATAAATTCGGGTTAATAATACCCAAATAAGCGAGCAAATAAAAGTGAGGGAGATGTTTCTCTGTAAGGGTTTGCAAATTTTTGCCTCTTACAGAGAAAGAGATCTAAATTAAAAATTGAATCATGAGAAAAAGATCAAGAAACAGAACAAAGGAGCTTTTCTATGTAGAGTTAAAAGTGGCAGGAGAAATCCCCCTTTTTATCAGAAAATCCGTTTTACATAAAGTGATTGCCGGGTTGAAATGGAGCTGTGAAAAACGCGGGCTGCGAATTTATGACTACACTATTATGCCTGACAGGCTGATGTTTGTAGCAGATACAGCATGGGGTTCACTCCGGGAAGTGATAGAATCATTTCAGGATTTCTCTTCTAAAGCAGTTTTGAAAGTGATGCAGGCAGAAAGGCACTCAAATCAAGCTGACTGGATGCTCAAACTGATTGGCCGGATGAGTACAAATAGTAACGCCTTAAGTATTTGGGAGTCATCGCCAATTATGGAAAAACTGATTAAACAGGAACAGCACGATAAATATTCTGAGATGATTGTTAATCGAATCATTCAAAATGGATGGGTTGAAAAACCGGAGCACTATAGGTTTTGCAGCTCATCTCCAAAGCATCCGCTAAATGGATGGATTGTAGAGGGGATTGACCCCTGGAGTTAGACTGGAGAAATTGTAAGATGCTTCAGAGATTCAGCAATTTTTGATGAAAATTCCGGATTAAAATATCCTTGATCATTAAGATGCTTCTGGTTGATTTCCAGCTCCAGGCCGTAGTAGTGCTCTGAATTGAATATCGACCTTAAATGGGTTGTAAGCCCATCATCAGCACCTTTATACGGCTTGTTGAGGCAGGCTGATAATTCCGGAAACTGAACCTTTAAAGATCTTTTCCATCGGCTGCACAGCTGTTTTTCGTGCGTGTAAGCGGGGTCGAAAAGCAGACCGATATCACAATCTTGCTCCCGGCCTTGGTAAACAGGTGTGAATGAATGAACACCGATGTGTATCACGGGTATACCTGAGTCAATTCTATTCCGTATGGCCTGTTCGATTTCGTTGCGATAGGGTTTGTAGTAATTTTCAATTAACCGGTTTTTGTCTGATTGAGTCAGTTTTTTGCTGAACTCAGAAAATAGCCGTCTGTGTCCCAGTGAGCGATTGACTTCTATCAGTAACCGGGTTACCGGAAATGAGTATAGAGGTGCCTGCAGCTGCTTGGAAATAAGTTCTGCCGCATAAAGAGACCCGGGATCCCACCCACGGTGAGAGTTGAGAGTCTCAGCTGCTTTTACAAAAAGGTAGCGATACTCAACGGGTATCGAGTTACCGGCGTGTTCACAAGTAATGATAGCTTCAGGGGATAAATGGCTTTCCATTTTGTAGGCACTCACATAATTTTTGATATGTTAAATAAAGATCCTCTTTACGGACTGAAGCCGGAATCGAGTTGAGAATTCGGGTAGCTAATGTCCCCTCTCGAAAGATGATTTCCAGATGCCCGACAGCCTCTTTTGAAAACTCGTTTTCAGGGTTTAGTT
>LKNA01000079.1 GCA_001564065.1 Chitinophagaceae bacterium T5-Br10_B2g13 | reverse complement strand
TTTGATCACTGTAATCAACAGATTTATTTTCTAAGTGAGGATGAAGATATTTCTCATTGAAATCTTCATCTGTATATTCAGAATAAAAGCATGATTTACTATTCAAAATTCCACTTAACTGTTTTGAGACTACAGGTGACCGAATCCAATTTTTATAATCGGTATAATTAGCATTTGATTTCTTACCAATTGAAATTCCAAATAGTTTTAATCCTTTTCTAAGTGCCCGATAGAGTAATGTTTTTTTCATTTGAGGCATCTTAGAACCAAGAGGATAACCGGTATTTTGCCATGGAATATCTCTGAAATAGTCTGGAAAATAGTTCATCAGCATTTTTCCATATAACTTGTTATCAAACCTGTAATCATCCGGTAAAGAGAAGGCAAATTCGATAAGTTGGTTATCGAAAAAAGGCATTCTGTATTCAGACTCTGATAATCCATTTACAAGTCCCATATTGATAAATCTTCTTCCCCTATTCATAAATAAAAAGGGATCAATACTTTGAATATCAAAATAGGAAGATTTTAAATTACCAAGCTCAAAATGATGGCCATAGTAATGATAGGCTAGATCAGAAGTAATAGGTTGGTCAAGATATTCTGAATTCTTTAAATAACTACCTCCTAATACGGCATCCCCAAGATAACCATTTAGTTTTATTTCTAAATGATTTGATATTTTTTTAGAAAATTCAGAACCATGCATGTGTTTCATATCCTGCATACCATCTGTTTTCCAGACTCGGTCTATACGGGGCTTGAACCAATTTTTATTGGTGAAATAATACTTCTCATATTCACACTTTGTATTGCTAATAATCTGTTGGGCAATTTTGATATCTTCGCAACCCGGAATACCAAAAGTGTAAACAAACCCATTATAGTCCGGATAGATATGTTTCAAAGCAGCAAAGATAGCTCTCGAATCTAAACCCCCACTTAACCCCATTCCAATATCTTCGTCCTTCGAAAACCGACGCTCTACTGATTTAAGAAAAAGCTCTCCCAGTTTTTTTACTGCATCATCAAAAGAAATAGATTCATTATTATCGATTTCTGACCAAGTCCAATAATATTCTTGAGTAGTCTCTTTAGATTTGATATCAATATGAATGATAGTGGCAGGCTCTACTAATTTTATATGTTTGAACCAAGTATGATCACCCAATAAGTGACCATTATCCATAAAGCATGGTAAAGATGTTTCATCAGCAGTTTTATCTATACCTTCTAATGCAAGAATTGATTTAACTTCACTGCCCCAAGCAATTACACCATCCTTTTTGTACCAATAAAGCATACGTAAACCGTATCGGTCAGTAAATATTTTTAAATGCTGTTTATTATGGTCATACAACACGGCACAAAAATAGCCATCAAGTCTATTTAGAAAGTCTCTTAAAATATTATTTCGGTATGCTTCAATTAAAAGGTTAGTAAAACTCTTCTCTTTTAAACCAAAACTATCTGATATTTCTAAGTGATTATAAGCTTCTCCCTCAACCCAAATCATTACACCTTTCTTAATGACCGGGGATGTTTTTTCACCTACAGTTCCTAAGTGTACTCTTGAAGATGCGATGTAATCATCTTCAAAATTTTCATCTGAAATAAAATGAGTTTCAGATTTCATCTCATTTTTCATTGAATGAATTGAAAAATGATGTACACTATTTTTCAAAAAACCAAATATACCAGGCATGCTTATAAAATTTTTTCTTGTGCAATTTTTTTCCAGGGATGATAAACTGGTGGCAATTCGGCATTGTACATTTGATCAAAAACTTTCAAAGCAGCTTTTTTTGAGTAAAGGCCAGATTGAACATTAGGCCAATATTCAACATCACTTCTCCTGATAATATTTTTCACAAGGCATTTAACATAATTCTCACCCAATGCTGCCATTACAGAAGTGCGATGTTGGCCACCATTTACAGACCATCTCCAATTTTGACCGTCAATTAATATAATTGCTCCAATGCAATTAGTTGGTTCATAGATTAAACCATTTTTTTTAATGGAGTCAACGAGTTTGATAGTTCTTTCAACTTCTAAATTAGATATAAATTCTAAATAGTCATTCGTTTTAGTTTTATTTTCACTTCTGGATTTATGTGTATTTATCTCATTTTGTTTAGATTCATTCCAGTTTTTATAAAATTGGTCTGGATTTTTCCTATCCCAGGGAAAGGATATTTTTTTTTGATGTTCTCCAATCGGAAATGTTGAGTTATCTCCATATAGTCCTAATGCTTCATTTCCATCATGACCCTTTATAGATTTATAGTAATATTTGAGTATTGACCTCAGTCTATCTTTATCTTCTGTATTCTCTAAGTAATTTTTTGCGCATAAAACCAAGGGGCAATAAGATTCAGTAGACGCAGTATACCAACGCCAAACACGTCCTTTATTCATGGGTAAATCTATAACAAATGTTTTTTTTGCTTTGTAGTTTGCTAACAACGGGTGAGTATAACCAAGTTCTTCGGGCAAAAGTGATTTACTTTTAACCACCTTCACGCCAAAAACCTTTGCCAGCGATGAATTAATTCTATTTATCATTTCTATTGTTATGGACCAACATTATTTCTTTAATTTTTTGGAGAAATCCATCAGTATTTTTTTTATCTAAGATATGAATTACTTCAGATTCAAGATAATCTTCATACATGTCGACTCCTTCCTTATCTGTAATTATTGATGGTAGATCAAAAGATAAAGCTTCCAGTATACAGCTTGATGTTTTAGTAATGTGTAGATCCGCAACTTGAAAAATATCTAGAAGTGGTTTATTAGAGGCATCTTCGATATTTACTATTTCATAAATATTTTTCTGCTTTAATAGATCAATAACCTGTGATTTATTTGTTTGAGCGGGATGGAACCGTAACCACCAGTTATATTTATGTTTTGTTTCTTTAATAGCATCCAAGACGAACTCTTCTAATGGCTCCTCAAAAGGTTGCAAGGTAAATAAAATTATTTTTTTCTTACTAACAGACTTTAAAGGCGATTTCGAATTCACATTCTGTTTATAATAATCAATCCATGGATTACCTTTGCATTTTGCTGAGTGCTTCGATGTTTTAATTGCCCATCTGTTGATATTTTTTGTCGAAAATTCATCCCAACAATGAAATTCGTTAGGTAGTGCTTCATATCCTTCTTTTGGAATTTTTAACCAATCTGAATACACAGAATGGTATTTTCCTTGAATACCATGTTGTACATCGACTGTTGGTATACCACTTCTATGTGCAGCAATATTTAGTGCAAATAAATTACTCGAATACCCTAAATATTTTATCACATTGGGCTTGGTTTTAAGCAATATTTTTTCCCATGAATGAACTCTGGACAAACAATAATTAACATAATTTTCTAATTCTGAAATTATGTTATCTGTATAAAACTGATGCTCCTTCAACAAACTTGTAATTTGTTCATTGAAAAGCTCATCGAGAATATAGCCAGTTGGTTTCTGTAGTTTAATTTCAATTTTGATGTTATTAAAAAGAAAAACATTCTCCTTGTTTTGATAGTTTTTTTTACTATCAGAGTCTAACTCAATCAAAAGATCATTTTTATGATCAAGAGAGTGATCGAAATACCTATTATACTCTTTTCCATTAAAATTAATACGAAAATGTGGAGTCCCTACAAATAACGTGTTTACATTTTTTATTTTAAATAATAAAAGTTTTGACTTGACATACCTTATATTTTTTATAGAATAACGGATTATTTTTTTAAGTATGTTATCTTTTTGTTTTTTATTAGAAATTATGGATGATCTTTTTTTTCTTAGACGAAATTTAAAAAACAACCTAATAATAGGCCATACTTTAACCTCTCGATACTTGATTTCATTAACATCAACCTCTTTTTCAACTTGATGAATAAATTCAGTCAATTGATTTCTATTATTTTTCAGAACCATTTTAAATCACTAACAAACCATTAACAATTACAACATTTATATATTAGTCAGAAACTATTTTAATTCTACTAATTATTACATTGCATTAAACCTTCACCAATTAGATTAAATAATATATTATAGAGATTCCATATAGGTACATCCAAAATTTCAGCTATTTCAAATAAATCATTTTTGCCATCCGCATAAGCAATAAAATTAGTCAACAATCTTACCTCAGTAGCTGAGTCTTTTTTACTTACATCCGGGTATAATCCACGCTTTCCTAACTGAGGCTCACAATATACGTTTACCTTAGGCGTACAATTATTTTCAATAGCCTCAATCACTTTCTTATATACCTCATATGCTCCCTCTAATCCTTTCTGGGTCACTAAATCAAGGTTATCTAAAGAAGTATGATACTCAGAATACTCTCCATACTTTGATCGCATTATTGAAGCAACCGGCAGATCTATACCAGGGCTACAGTACTGCCTTTCATCACTTCCTCTTTCTAAAAAACTGTATTCTTTATAATTATCAACAGCATGCTTTAATACATGTTTTGCAACTCTGTCTGCCAAGGTATTTCCATATCTTGATGATAAAAAACTATAATTTCGTTCATCACCGACACAGGTAATTTGATAACCGGCAATAACATTCTTCTTCAATTGATCAATATGTTTTGAGATATATGTTATGGCACCAATTGTTTCAGGGACATAAACTATTCGATAAGTATATTTTCGATTTTCCAGCTTAGTTAACCATTTAGCAAGTGCAGTAGTTACTGCCGGGCCTGATAGTTCATTATTGGCCATTGAGGGGTGACAAATATACGTTGAAAGCAGTATCTCCTTTTCAGTTTGTCCCGGTAGAATAATTTCCCCATAATTTAAAACCCCCGATTTCAGCTGACTATCAATGTATACATGGTATTTCCCGGATCGAAGAGAATCTTTTTGGTTCTGAGTCATACAAAATCCCCACCTTCGTTTATAATAAGATGTCACATAAGGTATAGCATCTGGCTGATCCGGCAAGGTATATAAATGGTTCTCTAAATCTTCTAATGTCATCCATTCATCTACCGGCTCAGAGTAACCTACCAAGTGTAGATTATGGTCATCAAAATCTACGATTTTCTCACCATCTTCATCTTGTATATAAGCTTCATGGACACTCCATTCCTCCGGTACTGTCCAATCAAATACGTTTGTACCGGTTGGTACTTCCTGAATCGTTAATTCCGGTACAATTTTCTGTAAATATTGTAATGTTTCCCTTACACCAGGACCCGTTAAACTACGATTTATAGGAAAGAGATCTTCAACCCATTTATACATCTTTGAGGCGGTATTACTAATAGGAATTTTCATTTTATTATCTTATAAATAAACTTTTTTAACTTTGGAAACCTTGATATAAAGTTTAGAATGCTATTTTCTATTTTGAACAGAATTCTAATTATTAAAGGTTTTTTTTCTTCTATTAAGTTTACTTTCATTAGAGCTATAGCCAATCTTTCAATTGTAAGGTTTTCATACGTATACTCATCTTTTGATTCTAAAGTTTTGGGAGGAAATAACAATTCTGATGAATTTTCAAAATAGTCCCGCGCTACAGCAGAGTTAGAATCTTCATATTGCGATAAAAATGAAATTCTACCTTTTTTACTAAAGTAAGAATATTTTTCAAAAGGCTGCTTTGCATTAGATTTCTGGAGAAGGTGACGAAGTTTTTTTTTCTTCTCATCATCAAGAGCTGGATTTACTAATCTTGCAATTTCAAGAGCATCCCGATTATACCCAGAATTTCGAATATTTTCACCTTCATATTCTAAGAGAGTATCACTATCAATTATTTTTCCAAAATTATTGATAATACCATTATCCAAATAATTTTTATGATATCTTTTTACAATTACTTTATCCTCACCAAAAGTTTTAGAAAAACTATCTAAAAGTAATTTCCAGTTGAAAGATTTTTCATTAAATCGATTTAGGAAATTTTCAAATGTCTCTGAGCCCCCTTCATGTATTTTTTGAGTATATAAACTTTCTATAAAATCATCTTGTGACCTCAAGTAAACAACTATGTAAACATCCAATTCAACGCCTAGACTCTCAATTATGTTTTTTAAACTTTGGCAAACTACACCAGAATTTGAGTACCCAATATATTGATCACCACTAAGTCCTTCATAACTTATAACTAAAGTTTTGGGTATGTTGGTACCGATTTTATGGGTATTTATTTTAGATATTAAATATTCTGAGCATGTATTTATCACTTCGTGATTTAGTTTTCTAGATTTCTTCAAAGTTTTGAAGGCTGAAGGTTTTGGTATATAAATAATACCTTCTTTCTTAAGTTCACCAGATTTTTTTCCAAGAGCTGTTTGTATCGCAGTTGATCCAGTTTTAT
Source organism: Chitinophagaceae bacterium T5-Br10_B2g13 (assembly GCA_001564065.1). Lineage (GTDB taxonomy): Bacteria > Bacteroidota > Rhodothermia > Balneolales > Balneolaceae > Rhodohalobacter. Next base: position 9,078 of record LKNA01000079.1, on the reverse strand, counting down.
GAGTACCAATATGAATATAAAGCTTAGTCATACAATAATATCTTAGCTTGTTATAATTTCGCTTATACAAAAACTTAAGAAAATCTATCAGAGAAAAAATATTTCTGATTCATCAAAGCATACCACTCAGATGCTTCAATAGCTGCTTCCTTTTCATCAAAAGCCTTGTCATAACCTAATTTTTCCATTTCATCTTTCAGGCATGCTTCTAGTATAGAAGCTTCTTCATCTGTAATTCTTTCTCTCCATCTGCCGAGATTTTCAGTAGATATCCCTTCAAATTTTTTACCTTCATAATTATTTCCCTTAAATGTACTACCAAACTTTGTAGGTTTTGTCAATCTATTATTCCATGGTATACCAAGCCAGGTAGCAATCTCTTCCATATTTGGTTTTGGTTCTTGGACCAAATCCTCAAATCTTAGAATATGGTATCTCTCTTCACTAAATGCATTCATATTCATCTCTTTCCAGTTGTGCCCCATTTTATACCTTATAATAGTACTACTTATGGTATCCAACTCCTCATCTCCCAGCTTACCGTAATATTTATCTTGACCTGCTTTTAAAGCCGCATAGTTATCTCTCGGATCTCGGAAAAGATGTAAAAACTTCCAGTCAGATCTATTTGATAAAAAATGGGTTGCATACATTTCAGATGAAGTTTCCTTCAAAACAAAAATATTAGCTTCTTTTGGAGCTACTACTGCAACCAAACTTATTGCAAAATCCATAACCTCATCTATATTTCTCAAATCATACTTATCAATTACATCGTAAAAATGATTATTCATTTTATCACTGATCAATTGATAATCATCTTCAGAAGATACATTCTGATAAAATTTCAGCCAATCATTTAAAATCACTTTTTCTAACCTCTTTTTCCTGTCTTCTCTTGTATATTTTTCCTTCGTCCACTCAGGATAGTAGGCATATAAAATGTTCAAGTCATGAGGTGGGGCATACAAATCATTGTGCCCATCGAAAAGTGAATGAAGTAATGTAGTTCCGGACTTCCTGTGTCCTCCAATCAATAGTACGCTATTCATTTTATTTATCTATTTAATTTAAAATTCTTTCGGTCACCTCATATCAAACCTTTTTTTCTATGGGAATATCAACGTGCCCTGGCAAATCAATCCTCGAAATCTATACAGTAAACTTTTTCACTTTATTTAAATCTATAAGTACATTAAAGGTATTAAAATCAGTATAGATTTAATCAAGATTAAATGTTTTTTTAAACCTTTACTTTAAGACTGATTATTAATCATTTTATACTTCAATTCTGCCAGTTTCCAATCATCTAAGTTATCAATATCCTGGACCTCTAATTCACTCAGTTTAATAGCCCCACTATTTTTTGTAAACAATTTTTTTTCTTTCAACAATATTTCACTGTTAAACCAATAGAATTGACCCGCATCATGATAAAAACTTGGTAGATCCTGAGATCTTGAATCGTAATACTCTGGCCAATACATTTCAGCCTTTCCCATTTCAGGAATATTATCAAATTCGTCAACCTTTAATGATCTTAAGACTGGATAACTAAACTCTGTTACCGGGAAAGTAGTGAATAGATCGCACTCCACTAATAAATCTAAACCTTTCTTCAAATTATTTTTAGTCAATAAAGGAGACGTTGGGTAAATACAACAGCCTACATTAAAGATTAGCCTAGTTTTACTTTTATAAGTCTCAAGTACTTCAACTAATACATCAACTGTGCTTGCAAAATCATCTGCGTTTTTCTGGCTACGCAAAAAAGGAACGCTAGCTCCATAATTTTTAGCAATCTCAGCTATATTCGCGCAGTCTGTTGATACCATCACCTCATCAAATAATCCAGATTTCAAAGCAAGCTCTATGGAGTATGCAATAATTGGTTTACCACAAAAATCTTTAATGTTTTTATTTGGAATTCTTTTACTTCCACCCCTCGCCGGTATAATCGCAAGTATTTTATTTATACTCATTTTTTAATAATGATATTATAAATGAATTCCAGTATCTTCCCTCTTCGAAACAGTTATCACGCAATTCCGCTTCTTTTTTGAAATTAAATTCTGAAGTAAAGAATTCGATCTTCTTGGTATCAAATTCATAAAGCTCCATCCAGATTCTGTTAAGATTTAAATTATTGAAACCATATTTAATTAATAATTCAGCAGCATCTTTAGCATATCCACTCTTATCTATATATTTTTCATTTTCTCCAATATAAAATGAAAAATCAGCGGATCTAATTATCCAATTGATATATAACAGGCCACAAGCACCAATTGGTTTAGAAGTTTTTAAATCACAAATCACAAACATAAAATCGTTTGCACTTTTTGTGACGTTTTCAAACCAAATTTCTTGATTCATCATATTTAATTCATTCACTTCTCTAAAGTTTTTTCTAAAAGAAGCTATGTTCCTCCAATCTCTAAGCAGTTGGAGATCATCTCGTTCAACGGCTCTAATACCTGTTTCTTTACCTTTAATCATCTGCTATATGCCTCTTAGTTAAATGGTCTCCTGCTTTGATATCTTTGGAAAGTGTTTTTCCAATTATACCCTCGATTTTATAGGGGTCAATTCCGTCTTTTGGTATTGGCCTTAAAGCATCTACATCAGACTTTTGAATTACATGGTCTTTTTTAAGATCTGTATTTACTCTTAATGACCTTCTTTGAACAATCTTAGACTTTTCTTCATTTGGCTCAACTCTTTTTTTTCCATCGCCCAATGCCGAATAAAGTTGATTTGAATTTGTAACCATTTCTTTCCAGGATTTTGGATTCATTGCAAATTTATGATCTGGTCCTTCTCTATTATTATCATCGGTAAAATGCTTTTCAAATACTCGTGCTCCCAAGGCAATTGAGCCCAATACTGTGGCATGTCCAAACGTATGATCTGACAAGCCAAGGACTACATCTGGAAAGTACTTTTTGTAGGTTTTTAGTACATTTAAATTTACAAACTGATACTTGTCCTCATCTGTGGTATAATTTGTATTGCATTGCATTAATACTACTTGATCAGTGTTTTCTTTTAGTACATCCATTGCCTTTTTTACTTCTTCAAAATCAGAAGCTCCAGTTGCTATCATAACTGGTTTACCCTTCTTAGCCGTATATTGAATTATTTCATGCCAAGTTATGTCTCCTGAACCAATTTTGTACACATCTACAAAATTATCAGCGTGATCAACTGAATCAAAATCATAGGCACTAGTAAAATAATCTATGCCAACTTCATCGCACTTTTCTTTTAATAAGGGAGTCCAGTCATCAGCTAAGCTAGCATCCTCATAGGTCTCATAAACACTTTTCTTCCACTTTTCTTGGTGAGATAATTGACCTCCTAAACTTTCAAAACCAGTCTTACTTACAATTTTATTGGCTTTGAAATTTTGAAACTTAGCGGCATCAGCACCAGACTCTTTAGCTAATTCTATCAACTTATATGCCCTATTAATATCTCCATCATGGTTGGCTCCAATATCAGCTACAAAATACAAAGGTTGATTATCACCAATTATCTTATTCCCTATTTTAATAGTATTCATTTGTCTATTTGTTTATTCTTAAGTACTTATTAAGTTTTAAATCAATTCCCAATTCTAATGATTTTAACTTTTCAATGTTCAGACTAGTATTTAATGGTCTATTAATATTAGATGAACTAAAATCCACTGTTTTACTGCTAATTAAATGAGTATCAAAACCATTTTCATCTGCAATTTGTTTAAGAAATTCAAGTTTAGAAATCGGTTTTGGTGACCCTAAATGATATATACCATAGTGAGGCTCAATTTCTATCATCTTAAATATGATATTACTAACCTGCTCGACATGCAGAGGATTAAATATCACATTTTCAAATCCAAAAATATAACTTTCTTCTTCCAATGATTGGTATGCCCACTCAAACAATGAATTTCCACTTGAACTGCCTTGCCCGATTATATTCAGTCTAAGTATATAATAGGCTAATTGAGCTTTTCTAATGAATTCTTCTCCCTGATGCTTCGTTTTAGCATAAATGTTAAGGGGATTAGGTTCATCATTTTCTGAATAATTTCCCTTAAAACCATCAAATATTGAATCCGTAGATATATATATGAATTTTGAATCAGGATTATTTCTGCTCAATAATTTCGTTCCTGTTACGTGTGTTGAGTATGCATCATCAGGATTTTCTTCACAATATTTCAAATCTACTATCGCTGCACAGTGAATTATCCAATCAAAGTTATTACGATGGCTTATTTTTTCAACAAAATTTTGATTGGTTAAATCACCCCTAAAGTAATTCTTTAAACCATGGTGAACCTGCTTGCTTCTACCAACACCATATAATTCGAATTTATCACTTTCAGATAAGTACTTAAAAATCGAATTTCCAAGCATACCATTAATACCTGTAATAAGTATTTTCATACCTCAAAAGTTGGATCTACATGTTCTTTTATAAGTTTCCGCAGACTTTCCACTGTTTCCCACTCTTCATTTTCTCCGGAATTATACCGAAACCCTTTTTCAACGGGTTTCGCATTGAATGTGTTAATAAAATCCTTAAGCTTGAATCGTGGAGTTTGAGGAAGGATCGTGTAGTACTTTCCCAAATCATACGTATTGAAGGAATCGGATGAGGTAATCATCTCTTCATGTACCTTTTCCCCTGGTCGAATGCCAATAATCGGCTTTTCACATTCAGGGCCAATCGCTTCAGCTACATCTGTTATTCGATAAGATGGTATTTTGGGTACAAATAGCTCACCACCCCAAGCGTACTCAAGGGCATGCATAACCATATCAACACCATCTTCAAGAGAAATATTAAATCGGGTCATGCCCGGATCGGTAATAGGTAAAATTCCCTCTTTTCTCTTTTTTAAAAAAAATGGAATCACCGAGCCGTTAGATCCCATTACATTACCATATCGCACTACTGAAAACTTAATAGGGTTCCAACCCTTAATATTATTTGCAGCAATAAACAGCTTATCTGATGTAAGCTTCGTTGCCCCATACAAATTAATGGGTGCAGCTGCTTTATCCGTGGATAATGCGACAACTCTTTCCACCTCCGTTTCCAGACAGGCGTTAATCAAATTTTCAGCCCCCAAAACATTCGTGCGAATACACTCCATCGGATTGTACTCAGCAATAGGTACATGTTTCATCGCTGCTGCATGAATTACGTAGTCAATTCCTTTCAGTGCCCGTTTAATTCTCTGTTCATCTCGTATATCTCCTATAAAAAATCGTATTTGTGGAAATTTATCAGCAGGATACTCTTGTCGCATTTGAAATTGTTTCTGCTCATCTCTTGAGAAAATAACCAACCGCTTAATATTTGGGTGATTATCATAAATATGAGCTGTTAGTGCCTTTCCCAAAGAACCGGTTCCACCTGTAATCAGTAGTGATTTGTTATTTAAATCCATCAAATAATTCTATTTACTTTCGTATTTTTTAGTCTAAAGTCCTAAGTCAAAGGTCGTCTATTTACCAACCTACAGTCCAATAATATTTTGTTTACTTTACGCTCCAAATTTTTGCCAAAACCTTCTGGATCGCTTCCTCAACATCCATTTCATCCGTATTTACTTTTAAAGCTGATGATTCAGGTTCTTCATACACTCCATTATACCCGGTCAAACCTTTAATCTCACCCTTCTTCGCCTTCTCATACAGTCCTTTTGGGTCACGCTCTTGTGCGGTTTCACGGTCGCACGTAACGTGTACTTCCACAAATCGTCTATCGGGAAAGAGACTTCGTACTCGTTCACGGTCCTTTTTATACGGCGAGACAAATGTACAGAGAACGATATTCCCATGCTCAAAAAAGAGCCGGGCTACTTCGCCTACACGTCGAATATTTTCGGTGCGGTCTTCCGGGCTGAAGCCGAGATCGCCGTTGAGCCCATGGCGCACTTGGTCGCCGTCTAAAAGAACGGTCTGCTTACCCTCTTCCCAAAGTTTTTTCTCCAGTGCTTTGGCAATCGTGCTCTTTCCGGCTCCGGAGATTCCGGTGAACCAGAGGACGAGAGCTTTGTGGCCGTTGCGCTTCTCCCGCTCCTCACGTGTAATATTCCATGGTTCCCAGGTGACGTTTGGGGAGTGTTGAGTTTTAAGTGATGAGTTTTGAGTTGATTCCTTTTGCCTTTTGCCCTTTGCCTTTTCACTGTCAGCCTCAGTCGTCTTCGACCGAATCATCCCTGCCCCAACCGTTACATTAGTTGCGGGGTCGATGATGATGAAGCTTCCTGTCTTTTGGTTGGAGCGGTAGGCGTCAATGAAGAGCGGCTGGGCGGTGGTTAGTTTTACGCGGCCGATTTCGTTCAGCTCCAGTCCCTCGGCCTCTTCGCGGTGGAGGGAGTCTACGTTCATGCGGTAGATTACATCGTCAATATACACCGGCGTGGTTTTAGTGGTGTGCATCAACATATACTGCTTGCCGGGCTCCATCGCTTCTTCGTTCATCCAGCAGAGGTACGCCTCAAACTTGGACGTGATTTCCGGCACATTATTTTTCCGCACGATCATATCCCCTCTGGAGATATCGATCTCATCTTCAATCGTTAGCGTTACGGAATCTCCGGCGTAGGCCTTATCAAGATTCCCGTCTTTCGTAACTACCTCTTTCACTCTGCTGGAGAGTTTCGAGGGAAGTACCGTCACTTCATCCCCGGGTTTAATACGTCCGGATGCTATACGCCCCGAAAAACCGCGAAAGTTTTGGTTGGGGCGGATCACATACTGCACCGGGAACCGAAAGTCCACAACGTTCGCAGACGCATCTACCTTCACCGTCTCCAAATGGTGAAGAAGCGTTGAGCCATGATACCAAGGCATGTGGTTTTCATCTTCACCACTGCCGTTTTTTCGACGTTTGGAAACCACATTATCCCCTTTCAATGCAGAAATGGGAATGTAGGTAATGTTATCAATATCCAGTTTTTTAGCGAAGGAGCGGAAGTCGGCTACAATTTCGTTAAACACCTCTTCATCATAATCTACCAGGTCCATCTTATTCACGGCCACTACCAAGTGGGGTATCTGAAGCAGAGATGAGATAAAAGCATGACGTCGGGACTGAGTCAGTACCCCTTTGGAGGCATCAATCAGAACTACAGCCAATTCAGCGGTGGAAGCTCCCGTTACCATATTTCGGGTATACTGCGTATGCCCCGGCGTATCGGCAATAATGAACTTTCGTTTCGGCGTGGCAAAATAGCGGTAGGCTACATCAATTGTAATTTTCTGCTCTCTCTCCGCCTTCAGACCATCGGTTAGCAGTGCCAAGTTCACCTCCTCCTCCCCACTGCTCTTGGAAGACTTCTCAATCGCCTCCATCTGATCCTCAAAAATCGACTTGGAATCATACAACAACCGCCCGATCAGCGTGCTCTTGCCGTCATCCACGCTCCCCGCCGTAGTGAAACGGAGCAGGTCCATGTCGAGGTATTTGTTGTCGGACTCCGGAGTGTTGAGTGTTGAGTTTTTAGTGTTGAGGTCTTTTTGTTTCTTGCTCATTCAGAATATTCAGTACTTAGTTTATAGTGTTGAGTTTTGAGAGGTTGTCTTCACTATAGAAGTCAATATTCTCACTAACTCATCACATTTAAATAGTTCGTGGTCAACATTTATATCAACCAAATTTCCTTCTTTCAATAACTGAAGCCAATAATATGATTCTCTGGCTTCTTTCGATGCAATCGACATCTTATGCTTAAAATCTTTTCTCGATTCAGCTGCTGATGCTTCATTAACATTTGCCCCAATCGCCGTACCGGATCGCAACAACTGTTTTGACAATACATACTCTTTATTTCTTACCAATACTTTATACAATCTGATAATGGTTATCGCAAAATCAAAGCTCTTCGAATAAATGGGCCCATTGTTTTTCATAGTATTTGAGTTTCATTAAATGTTCATCTGTATGAGCCCTCAAAACAGAAATCCTTACAAAACTTTTTAAAAAACAACTCAAAACTCAACACTTACAACTAAAAACTCATAACTCAAAAGTACCCCTGCCGCTTCCTATCCTCCATCGCCGTTTCACTCCGCTTGTCGTCGTGACGATTGCCGCGTTCGGTTTGTCGGGCAGAGGCGACTTCCTGGATGATCTCTTCAAGGTTGGAGGCTGTGGAGAGAACCGCACCTGTACAGGTAGCATCGCCGATGGTTCGGAATCGTACGGTTCTGGTTTCCAGCTCTTCATCATCCATTCGGTTGACAAAATCGGTATCGGCCAGCCAGACGCCGCGTCGGTTAAACACTTTGCGCTGGTGAGCAAAATAGAGCTCGGGAATTTCAATTTCTTCCTGTGCGATATACTGCCAAATGTCCATCTCGGTCCAGTTACTTATCGGAAACACACGGAAACTCTCGCCCATATTCTTTCGTCCGTTGTAAATATCCCACAGCTCCGGCCGCTGTTTTTTAGGATCCCATTGTCCAAAGCTGTCGCGGTGTGAGAAAAAACGCTCCTTGGCGCGAGCTTTCTCTTCATCTCGCCGGCCGCCACCCAGTGCAGCATCCACCTGGTGTTTTTTCAGCGTATCCAGTAACGTCACCGTCTGAAGAGCATTTCTACTTGCGTCAGGGCCTGTTTCTTCCTTTACATCTCCTCTGTCAATCGATTCTTGAACGCTCCCTACAATCAGTTCCACGCCCAGTTCGTCAACCAATTTGTCGCGAAATTCAATCGTCTCCGGGAAGTTATGGCCGGTATCGACGTGCATTAATGGAAATGGAATTTTGCCGGGATAAAACGCTTTCCGGGCAAGGTGAACCATAACGATAGAATCCTTCCCACCGGAGAAGAGAAGTACCGGCCGTTCAAACTGCGCCGCCACCTCCCGCATGATGTAAATCCCTTCATTCTCCAACTGCTTCAGGTGACTCTGATTTATACCCATTCTCTATTCTTCTGTTGCTTTCATTTAATTTTAGATCCTAAAGATAGTGCACTGTGTTGTTGATATCGAATTCTTTTTTATAGAAAGACCGGTGACCGTGAACTCGCCTCGCGAGTTGACCGATGACGGGTGCTATCTACATT
>LKNA01000024.1 GCA_001564065.1 Chitinophagaceae bacterium T5-Br10_B2g13 | reverse complement strand
TTGGCCCATTTTGGGTTAAAACCACCACTCCTGAAAGGGTAAAAGTCCCTTAAAAACTACAGTATGTAAAAGAACAATGGCTGATAAGCCGATTTTTTCAAAAACATGGGTAAATCAAAGCCCTCTATAAAGATTCGTGGCACGCTTTTGAGACGTGCCACGAAGTAGAACTATTTCTCCGTTAAAGAAACAACTCCCGGCAGCTCTTTTCCTTCCAGATATTCCAGGCTGGCACCGCCCCCTGTGGAGACGTGGGATACCTGATCCATCAATCCGGCCTTCTTAATAGCTGAAGCAGAATCGCCGCCGCCAATAATTGTAGTAGCGCCGGACTTGGTTGCATCGGCCAGAGCCTGCGCAACAGTAAAGGTACCTTCGGCAAAATTCTCCATTTCGAAAACACCCATCGGCCCGTTCCAGACTACAGTCTGCGCCGCTTTGATCTTATTACCAAACGCAAGACAAGCCTGCGGGCCAATATCGAGTCCCATCCATCCGGACTCTATTTCGTCTGAATCGACAACTTTATGTTCCGCATCATTTTTGAACTCTTTGGCAACTACAGAATCTATGGGCAGCATGAAATTAACACCCGCTGCTTCCGCTTTTTTCATCAACTCACCGGCAAGTTCAATTTTGTCCTCTTCAACCAAAGAATTACCAACTTCCCACCCTTTCGCTTTTAGAAACGTGTATGTCATTCCGCCTCCGATAATGATAGAGTCCACTTTGGTTAGCAGATTTTCAATCACACCGATTTTATCGGAAACCTTGGCTCCACCCAAAATTGCCACAAACGGACGCTCAGGGTTGTTCACGCTCTCTTCAAGATACTTGATCTCCTTTTCAAGCAGGAATCCGGAAACGGCAGGCTGCAGAAATTCAGTTACGCCGGCTACAGATGCATGCGCGCGGTGACTGCTGCCAAACGCATCATTCGCAAAAATGTCGGCATGTTTGGCAAGCTTCTTAGCGAACTCTGAATCATTTTTCTTCTCTTCAGCATGGAATCGAACATTTTCGAGTAGCACAATTTCTCCTTCACCGGCTGCCTCTATCACAGAATCTGCTTTTTCGCCGATGCAATCCTCTGCAAAATGAACCGGCACATCCACCAATGTTTTCAAATGGTCGGCTACCGGTTTCAGACTGAACTCCGGGTCAGGTTCTCCTGCCGGACGCCCCAGGTGACTGGTTAAAATCAATTTTGCCCCGTTTTCCACCACATAGTTAATAGAGTCGAGTGCCTGAACGATTCGGTTATCGTCCGATATTTTCCCTCCCTTAATAGGCACATTGAAATCTACCCGCATCAGTACGGTTTTGCCCTTCAGTTCTACATCTTTTAAAGTCAGTTTAGCCATTGTTTTGGTCTGTTGATTTATAGTTAATATTCATCTTCAATTTATTGAACGCCTCTATTACTCCTTGAGTCATTTCTATATTTTTCAAGAGCCTTTCAAGCCCCATCTGCTTAATGTATCGAAACTCTTTTAAAATAAGATGAAACTCTACGGCTTAGTCAGAATAATTTTCAATTCATAGCTCCAGATAGTTCATCAGGTCTTCAAATTGATCAAACTCAAAATCTGCCGAGACATCCCTGTTTCCGTTCCGGCTCTCCTCTTTATCTATCAGTGCAGTAAACCAGGCTGTCTTCCATCCTGCATTACTCCCTCCGATAATATCCGATGAAAATGAATCGCCTACATAAAGTATTTCTTCCCTGGGAACTCCCGCTTTCTCCGTTGCCACATCAAATACAATCGGGTGCGGTTTCAATTTACCGATCTCTTCTGTAATCAGCAGAGGGCTGCAGTAATCCTTAAGGTTAAGTTTCTCAAATTTGAGCTCCTGCGTCTCTTTAAAGCCGTTTGTGATTATACCCGATTTTACCTTAGAGCTCACCAGTTTCAACACCGATTGGGCACCATCCACCCATGTCCAGTATTCGCGATAAGAATTCATGTAGAAATGCCCGATCTCCTCACTTCTTCCCGTATCTAACTCCAGATGTTTCATAGTATCCCTGAAGCGGGCCTGTTGCAGTTCATACCTGTTTATCTCATCTCGCTGATAGCTTTCCCATAAATTGTGATTCACAATCTGATACCTGGCCAGCCAATCTTCAATATCAACTTCCTGTAATTCCGGGTATTTGTCATACGTGGTTTGTTGAGCCTTCCCCTCCGCTTTGATGTGATCGAGCAAGGTGTTGTCGAGGTCAAAATAGATAAATGATGGTTTCATGCAGTAGGTTTGCAATTAAATATATATGTGATCATTCGCCTTGTAATAAGCTGCACTAAAGGTACGGCCTTTACAAACAAATTGACCACTTTTACCAAATAACATGAATCTTCCCCGGTTCAGTTTCGTATATTCGTTTTTTGATTTTCTACTGAGCAATTCCCAAACATTTAGACCCTAATAAGAAATGAATATCAAAACTTGGATTGGAATCGGGGCACTTGCCCTTATCGTTATTTATGCTGTTGGCCTCAATAACTCACTTATTGAAAAGGAAGAAGGTGTTAATCAAGCCTGGGCACAGGTGGAAAACCAATATCAGCGGCGTGCGGATTTGATTCCAAACCTTGTGAGCACCGTTCGCGGAGCCGCCAATTTTGAACAAGAAACAATCACACAGGTGATTGAGGCGCGAAGCCGTGCAACGTCAATAAACCTTAATCCCGGAGATCTGAACAATCCGCAGGCACTGCAGCAGTTTGACCAAGCTCAGCAGCAGCTAAGCGGTGCACTTTCCCGGCTGCTCGTTACCGTTGAGCGCTATCCGGAGCTGACCGCAACGCAAAACTTCCGCGATCTGCAGACACAACTTGAGGGTACCGAAAATCGAATCTCTACAGAGCGAATGCGCTTCAACCGGGCAGCTCAGGAATACAACACCTCAATTCGACGTTTTCCGGCCAATATGATAGCCGGTATTTTCGGCCACGAACAGAAAGCCTACTTTGAAGCCGTAGCAGGTGCAGAACGCGCGCCGGAAGTATCATTTGATTAAAATCTGATCTATATGCCAGCCAGAGAATTTTTAACCGAAGAAGACGAGCAGCTGATTGTTGAAGCCATCGATCGTGCAGAAAAAAACACCACCGGTGAAATCAGAGTCCACATCGAATTCAAGTGTAAAAAAGATCCCCTGGAACGGGCAAAAGTTCTGTTTTACAAGCTTGAAATGCATCAAACAGAGGCCCGAAACGGGGTTATTCTCTATATCGCAACTGACGACAAAAAAGTAGCCATCTACGGTGATGAGGGAATCAGCAATCAGGTTGAGGAACATTTCTGGCAGCAAGAATTAGACGCGCTGATTGGCGAGTTCAAACAGGGAAATTTTGAACAGGGAATAGAGATGGTAGTAGGTGATATCGGAGAAAAGTTGAAAACATTTTTCCCAAGCGATGGCACTGATCCCAATGAGCTTGGAAACGAAATAAGTTATCGCGACAACCGAAAAAGTGATGACCATGAGTAAATTTTTTCAGCAGATCACATTCTCAACTATAACACTTCTTATAGCCGTGATTTTCGGTTGCGGTGGCCTCTCTGCTCAAAACTTCCCGCAGTCGCCAACCGGCCATGTTAATGACTACGCAAATGTGCTTAGCCAGAACCAGGTGCAACAGCTCGAAACCAAACTGCGCGCCTACCGCGACAGTACCTCCAACGTTATTGCCATTGCCATACTGAACAATCTGCAGGGAGCAACCCGCGAAGATGCAGCTACGCAAATTTTTAACACATGGCGCATGTGGGAGGGTGAGCGCCAAAATGGCGTTTTAATTCTTGTTGCCGTCGAAGATCGCCAGATGCAAATTGAGGTTGGTTATGGTTTGGAAGGCGCCGTTACGGACTTAATGGCCGGCAGGATTGTGAGTGATATTCTACGTCCCAATTTTCGCAATAACGACTTTTACGGCGGACTTGATGAGGCCTCCACGGCCATCATTAGGCTTGCCGCTGGCGAATATGATGCCGTAGACAATATGCGAAGTGAAGGCTCGCGTGGCGTAGATATTATTGCGCTGATCATTATTCTCATCGTCATTTATACAGTTGTACGCGCAGTGGGCGGCCCACCTCAAAAAGGGACGCGCCGAAGACGACGACATACACTTGGCTCGGGCGGAGTTGTTGTCTTTGGCGGTGGTTTTGGCGGAGGGGGCCGTTCTTCCGGTGGATTTGGAAGCGGAGGTGGGTTCGGTGGCTTTAGCGGAGGCGGAGGATTTGGTTCAGGAGGTGGCGGCGCCGGCGGCGGGTGGTAATTACATTAAAAAAATGTAAATCACCTCTTTTATCGTACCTGCTGAAATGTTTTAATTAAAATCCTCTTTTTGTTTCGCTATTTTTGATCCCTCATTCGCACAAATCCCAAATATGACATTAGTCAGTTGATAATTAAAAAATATCTACAGTACCCCCTTTCTATAGTTTTAATTTCTTTTTTGATCTCCTGCTCTGGTTCAAAACAAGCCCAGGTGTCAGATACTGGTTTCACACCAAGCTACGCCTTTGACACAGAGAAATCGATTGAACGGTTTAGCAAATCGATTCAATTTCAAACTGTCTCTTTGGAAGATCTTTCTGAAATTGATTATGAGCCCTTTGAAGAGTTCATCACCTTTTTGGAAGAAAGTTATCCTTCACTACACTCAAATGCCGAGCTACAGAGAATTGGTGAATATAGCCTGTTATTCAAATGGAAAGGAACGAACCCCGACTTGAACCCCGGCCTGTTGATGGGTCATTATGATGTAGTTCCGGTTAAAGAGGATGCCATTGAACTTTGGAGCTACGAGCCTTTTGGAGGTGAAATTGAAGAGGGTTTCATATGGGGAAGAGGTACACTGGATGATAAAAGTGGAATTTTTTCGGTATTAGAAGCAGTCGAGTTTCTAATTGAATCGGGACATCAAAATGAACGTACATTTTATCTTGCTCTCCATCACGATGAAGAGATAGGCGGATTAAATGGAGCAAAACAAATTTCTGAGTTTTTGGAAAGTGAGGGAGTTCATCTCGAATTTTTAGTTGATGAAGGTCCTCCGGTTGCCGAAAATATTATAGACAACATAGATGTACCCCTTGCAATGATTGGTGTCGCAGAAAAGGGATCACTCAATCTTGAACTGGTATATCGCCAGGAAGGCGGCCACTCATCCATGCCTCCCCGGCAAACGGTAATCAGTATTCTCAGTCGTGCCATCAACCGGATCGAACGGCGTCCCATGGATGCTCACTATAACGGTTTAATAAAAGAGACCTTCGAACCGCTCATTCCATATATGTCTTTTACCCAGCGGCTGGCATTTAACAATACTTGGCTGTTTAGCGGCAAAATTAAACGTGAACTGGGTAAAAATCCCGCTACCAATGCAGCTCTTAGAACTACTGCAGCCAAAACAATTTTTGAGGCCGGATTCAAGGAAAATGTGCTGCCGGTAGAGGGAAGGGTGATTATAAATTTTCGGCTCCACCCCAACGATACAATAGAAGATGTTGTAGAGTACGTTCGGCAAAGAGTCAACAATCCGGATATCGTAATTAATGTAATGGACAGAGCGCGAAACCCGTCACCGGTTTCTGACACACGAGCTCGCCCTTATCAGGTTTTAAAACAGACCATTGAAGATATTTTTGATCAGGCCCTGGTCTCACCATCACTGTTTGTAGCAGCCAGTGATTCCCGGCACTTTCATAATCTAACCGATAATGTCTATCGATTCAGGCCCATTCGTGCCACTCATGACGATCGTGCAAGGGTACATGGAATTGATGAACGCATTCGGGTGGATAACTACCTGGAAATGATTCAGTTTCAGATTGAGTTAATTCAAAATTTGAGCGGAGAGCTTTGAACGACTCCTTTTCAGCATCAGCCTGAAACTCACGCCGCAAAACTTATTTTTAAAGTAAATTGAATTTAAAACAAAAAACCCTCCAAGAGCTCTATACTCAGGGAGGGTTTAATCAGAATTTGATTCTTTAAAATCTTATCCCAAGGCTTGCTCTAAATCAGCAATAATATCATCAGCCGATTCTATTCCAACCGACAGGCGTACCAAACCATCGGTAATTCCCGCTTCTTCTCTTATTTTTGGATCTACTACGGAGTGCGTCATCGAAGCCGGATGCTGTATAAGAGAATCAACCGTTCCCAGGCTTACGGCAAGAGAACACAGCTTCACGCTATTCATCAACTCTATACCTGCATCCAGGCCGCCTTTCAGTTCAAACGCAATCATCCCACCATGACCATTCATCATCATTTTATCGATAATCTCCTTGTCGGGATGATTGTCCAGACCGGCGTGCCATATTCTGCTGATTTTTGGATGACCGTTTAGAAAATCCGCTACTTTCTTTCCGTTCTCATTGTGCTGTTTCATACGTAGCGGAAAGGTTTTCAGCCCCATTAACGTCAGCCAGGCATCAAACGGCCCGGAGATTCCTCCGAAATTTTTACGGTAGATATGCATATCCGTATCAGCAAAGAAACCCTCTTTTGCGACCAGTGCCCCGCCAACAACGGTTCCGTGCCCGTTCAGATATTTTGTTGTAGAGTGCGCAACCAGATCTACTCCCCAGTTCAGCGGACGTATGTGATATGGTGTGGCAAAAGTGTTATCCACCATCACCAAGGCTCCATTTTGATGAGCGATATGAGTTATCACTTCCAGGTCACAAACTCTCATGGTGGGATTGGCAATGCTCTCCAGGTAGACCAGTGCTATATCGTCATGTTCAGAAAATGCATCCATTATCTGATCCAGATTATTCGGATCCATATTGGTTACATTAATATTATATCTGCCGGCCTCCTCTTGTAAAAACTGAGAGGTGCAACCATAAAGCGCTTCCTGAGCCAAAATTCTCTTGCCCGCCGCGAGCGCCATCAAGCCGGTAGTAATAGCAGCCATTCCGGAACCAAACATCATACCTTCCGTCTTCTCATCAATATCTACCCCTTCCATTCTGGCAATAATTTTTTCCGCTTTCTCTACAGTGGGGTTCCCAAGCCTGGAGTAGCTATGCGACGCTCCTCCCTCTTCATGGGCAAAAAAGCGTTTACCTGCTTCAACATCTTTAAACGTAAATGTTGAAGTTTGATAAAGAGGCATTGCGTGCGATCCATAGGGATCTTTCTCAGGATGATCCGCCTGTGCACATATTGTTTCAAGAGTTGCTTTCTGTTTAGATAGAGTTTCCATTTTCCGTCACCGTAATTTTAGATTGTTCTTTAATCACCGACAGTACAATGCCGGTATAAATTCTCTCTACTCCGGGGATTTGAGTCAGTTTTGTCCGGAGAAAATGCTCATACTCGTTCGTATTTTTCACAACCACATGGAGTAAATAGTCGTACTCACCGGTGGTATTATAGCAGGCTAAAATTTCAGGAATTCCGTGAATATGCTTCGAAAACTCTTCCATTTTACCCAGCTGGTGAACTGAAAGTTTGATATCGCAAAAAACGGTCAACCCTTTGCCGATCGAATTCTTGTCGATCCAGGCGGTGTAACCTTTAATGACCCCTTCTCTCTCAAGCCGTTTAACTCGCTCCAGGGTTGGCGTGGTTGTCAGTCCAATACGCTTCGCCAGTTCATTATTGGGCATGCGACCGTTTTCCTGCAGCAGATCAATAATCTGCCTATCAATATCATCCAATCTTACAGACATATTTAGAATTTTATTCTTTGATACAATATAACTTAAAGAATAATATCCTTACTTAAAAAGGATAGACGGGTATTAAAACTAATGAGGCAAGAACATATCAATCTCATCAACAATTCTGCGGGTACCATGATGAATGGGAATAGCCAGTGCTCAATTAAAGCGCAAATCTCAAAAATAAAAACGCCCCGTCTCCTGTAATACAAAGAGAATCGGGGCACTTTTTAAAAATTCAACCCGGTAATGGTGTTAGAAGTTAATCTACTTCTGTAAGGGCGCTACAGATCAAAGTCATCCTCTTCGAAATCGCCCATTCCGCCCAACATGCTTCCAAGCATATCGGAATAGCTCCGGGTATCATCTACATCCTCTTTACCAAGTTTTGAATATTGATGAAGCGCTTCAATAACCAGATCCATAGCAGGCAGCAATTCCTCTTTCTCTATTTCTGAATTATTCTCAACAAGTTCTCTCAATCCGGCTACCTTTTCCAGAGATGTCTTGTAAGCACCCTCAGGCATCAAATCCGGTATCTCGAGAATGTTTCCTGTAGCAAACCAGTCTAAAACTTTCTTATAGGGCCCTTCATTTCCTTCAGCCCTCTTTGCCGACGGATCATCAAAATGGTCCAGAAACGCTTTTCTAATTGCTTTTCCAAGAAGGTGTTTCGCTACATTTACAGCCCCCTCTTGTTCGCCTTCATAAACAAGCTCAAGCTTCCCGGTAAGTGCGGGTATCATGTAAAAAAGATCTGCTACCCGCAATTTTGCCTTCTTTTCCTCATTCATTATGGCCCTTCGTTCAGCTGCAGAAATCACCTGCTCCATGGCTGTAATCGTCATTCGTGTCGACACTCCGCTCTTCTGATCGATGTACTCGCTATTTCGGGCTTCGAATGCAACATACTCAAGCACGCTTCTATACAGATCAGGAATCTCCACATCCACATCGCCATTTCGTCCGCTCCAGGCTTCCTGTTTGGTTATTTCGGTCGCAACTTTCAACTCTTTAGGGTAGTGAGTGATTATTTGAGAATCGATGCGGTCTTTTAACGGAGTGATAATATTCCCGCGATTGGTATAATCTTCGGGATTAGCTGAAAAAGCCAGTGATACATCCATTGGAATGCGTACATTAAATCCCCGAATCTGAATATCTCTCTCCTGCATAATATTCAGCAGTGCCACCTGTATTCTGGGCTGAAGGTCAGGCAGCTCATTAATCACAAAAATTCCGCGGTTCGTTCTTGGGATTAATCCAAAGTTAATCACCTCTTCATCGGCAAGCGTCAACTTTTTGGATGCAGCTTTGATCGGATCCAGATCACCGATCAAATCAGCTACAGTCGTATCCGGAGTGGCCAGCTTTTCGCCGTAGCGCTGTTCACGTTTCAACCACACGACCGGTGTTTCATCGCCATGTTTTGCCACCATTTCCTTTCCGTATTTCGAAATCGGATTGAGGGGATCATCATTCACTTCCGAGCCTTCTATAACAGGTATTACATCATCTAAAAAGTTAACTAAAAGGCGTAAAATCCTGGTTTTTGCCTGACCTCTCAAACCAAGCAGAATGATATCGTGGCGTGCTAAAATTGCATTTTGGAGCTGGGGTAAAACGGTTTTTTCATAACCCAGAATTCCCGGGAAAAGCTCCTCTCCACTCTTCATTTTGCGGATCATATTTCTCCGCAGTTCATCCTTTACTGATTCCGGTTGATATCCGCTCTTTCTTAACTCGCCGAGTGTTTTCATGTTTTGCAAAGAATGATTTGAAGATTTAGTCAATATCCTTAGAAGTGATTATTTCTCACCTCTTTTCAATGGCATATAACTTATTCAATCACAAAACAATTTCAGCAAAGGAGAACTATTTTTCAGCAATTTGGGTCAACACCCGCGCTTTTACATGCGTCTCTTCCCACTCCGATTCAGAATCAGAATCTCCGGTAATTGCCCCACCAACCGGATAGATCAGTACTCCATCTTTAATAATGGCCGAACGAATTACAACATTAAAGTCGAAATCCCCACCCGAAGTAAAATAGCCGATCGCTCCGGAATAGATTCCCCGTCGATAAATCTCCAGATTATCAATCGTTTTCATAACCTCTATTTTTGGAGCGCCGGTCATTGACCCCATCGGAAAGCAGGCTTTAATCACTTCCACCGGATGAACCCCATTTAGTGCTGTTGCCTCAATCGTGGAGATTAACTGGTGCACCGTGCCAAAAGTCTGAATATCAAACAAGTTCAAAACCTGCACAGACCCGGTTTCTGAGACCAGTGAAAGGTCGTGGCGTACCAGATCCACAATCATCAAATTTTCAGCCTTATTCTTTTCATTCAGAAGCTCCTCTCTGTACCTCAAATCGGCAGACGCCTCTTCTGACCTGGGTGAAGTACCTTTGATCGGCTCGCTAATAACCTTACTGCCCGATTTTTTCAAAAATCGCTCCGGAGAAGTACAACATACCTGAAAGTCCCTGGTTTTTATAAATGCGCCAAACGGAACCGGATTCACATCTCGCATTTTTCTGTAGACACTTAACGAACTGCCCGACATTTCAGCCTGAATCGGATAGGAGTAGTTTAACTCATAAAAATCCCCCTCTTTTATGAACCTCTGAATCTTTTCAACTTTGCGAATATATGCTGATTTCTTCTCAAGTCTTTTAACACGTTTAACAATACCCGAAATGGTGTCATCACTATGATTTAGAATCTGATCCAGATTAACCGTACCGGCCAGTACCTCCACGCTGTCATGTTCAATTTTCAGCAAAATTTCCGGCTCCATAAAGTAGAAATCAGGAACATCCACCAGGTCAGAATTTTGCGAATCAAGCGGTTCGATATGGTTTTTCAAATCATATCCAAGGTATCCAAAGATCATCATCTCACTTTCATCCAGAAATCTTTGTAATGCATTCCATGGATTTTCAACAGTAACAGATTCAGCTCCATTCTCAATCTTGGTAATACGCTTTTCTTTACCAAAAATGACTCTTTTGGGCTGAATAGCTATGTAGCTCTTGATAGACGATGGGTGATCAGGCATTTGAGATTCGAGCAAAATGTACTCTTCCTCATCGTAATACCCCGTAATTTGATCAATGATATTAATACTCTTTTTTTCCATTCAGCAAGTATAAAAGTTTTTAAGTCATTTTAATACCTGTTTCAATCCAATGAATCTCTGTTTACCTTAAACTACATTAATCTCACTAACTTGATGTATGTATAAATTATTAGTCAGGCCCATTTTATTCAGGCTATCGGCAGATTACGCCCATGAACTTGCTGTAAAAACAGCCACGAACTACAGCAAAAGAGATCTTTTTCTGAGGGCTGCCGGAACCGTCTACTCCTACTCCAACCCTAAACTGAGCCAGAATATATGGGGATTGAATTTCAGAAATCCAGTTGGTCTGGCTGCCGGTTTCGATAAGAACTGCACGATGGCACCACTGATGGAGAATCTAGGCTTTGGATTTGTTGAGATTGGAAGTGTTACTGCCATCCCATCAACGGGAAACCCTAAGCCCAGGAGCTTTCGACTGCCTGCTGATCAATCACTTATCAACCGGCTGGGGTTAAACAATGACGGAGCGCAAACCATCTCGAGAAGATTGAAAAAACTGAATTTGAATATCCCGGTTGGAGTAAACATTGCCAAAACTCACAATCCGGATATTTATGGAGATAAGGCTCTTGAGGATTATCAAACGAGCTTTAACCTGGTTAAAGATATTGCCGACTACATCACACTCAACATTTCCTGCCCCAACACTGCAGAAGGTAAAACGTTTGAAGATCCTGATGTTTTAGATTCTCTCCTTAACACACTTGAGCTCAATAAAGATTCAAGTTTGCCTCCGGTTTTGGTAAAATTTTCGGTCGATCTTGATGAAAACCGTCTGTCAGAACTGATTTCTGTATGCGAAAGTCATGCCATCAGCGGATATGTGGCCACTAACACATCATCAAACCGTGACAACCTGAAAACGTCAACCAGTAAAATCAGTTCGATTGGGCGTGGAGGTTTGAGTGGAAAAGCCATTCAGAATAAAAGCACCGAAATCATACGTCAGATTTATAAAAAAACGAAAGGTGAAAAAACGATCATCGGAGTGGGAGGTATCAGTTCAGGCATGGATGCGATAGATAAGATCAAAGCAGGTGCAGACCTGGTTCAGATCTATACCTCTATGGTGTATGAAGGCCCATCAATCGTAAAACGAATTAATAAAGAGATTGCCGATTACCTGCTTGTTCACGACCTGGATAATATCTACCAGATTCGAAAAAAAGCCTCTCAGGAGAAGGTTAATTCCGAATATGAAAATTGAGTTTACAACGGATTGAATGCTCCCCGCCTATCGGGTCAAAGCTGAGGCCACGGAGATAACTGTTTAAATCATTTTCGATGTCGCCGGGTAATTCACGGGTCAGCGCTGAAAAGTTTTCTAAAGAACCGTCCGGATTGATAGCAAAGCGATATGAAATAAGATCCGGCAGTTCCAATTTTTGCTCCTCACTCCAGTTCATTTCAGATACTACCCGTGAGGTTCCTCCCGCTAAATTTAAGTATGCGTTTACGTCGTCGCATAATGGCAACTCGCCGGCGGGATCTACCGGATACCGGTCTTCAGGAAATCTTTCAATTAAAATACCTCCTTCATCTTCACTTTGATCTGCCTGAATATTTGCAATCAGTTCTTCAACGGAATCTAAAAGAAGCGCAGATCGTCGGTACACGCGATTTTCTGCCTCATTCATTTGTTGAATTTGTTTCAATATATCAGCCGCAGTGCTGTAGTAAATAACTGCCGTTTCAGATGACCTTTTTTGAGCAGCTTTTAAATAGTTTTCAGCAGCCTCCATTAATATGATCGATTTTCTTTTCTCATCTAAAGTACTCTCAGCAAGCTCAACAAGCCGGTCCGCTTTTTCAGCATAGGATGTATCAGCTATGTTTTCTTTAATTGAAGCGTACCGAACTTCTACACGATCAGCCTCTTCTCTGCTTTGCAACTCATAGTCTACCCCGAGCCTGACCGCCATTCTTTCCGCAAAAATACTTTCCGGATAGTGATCAAAGAGCCTGTTTGCATGGCGAACCATTTCGTCTCTGTTATTTTCACTAAGCTCCAGTTCGGCAAGTGAATAGATTGCCCGAGGTGCCAATTCCCGGTTTAAAGATGAGTTTATAACATCAGTAAAGTAGCTTCTGGCACTATCCGGCATATTTAATGAGAGAAAAAAGAGATTTCCGAGTCTGTACTTAAACTCCTCTTTCGACCTCTGCATATTTATTTTTTCTTCCTCAGAAAATGGAATCTCAGAAAGATCCACTCCTGCATTTGCGGCCGTTTGGATCAAACCGTTGCCACCATTTACAACTATTACATTTTCGGACTGTTCACTTACCATTTCTGTTTCCTCTTCAGCGATGGATACTAAAATTGCGCTTTGTCTCCTCCAGTTATCCGCCAGAGGCCTGTCTCCCCAAACGGTGCGAAAATAGATTTGTGCCTCGGCTTTTCGTACCGGATCGTTACTATTCAAAAAACCAAACTCTAAAACTTCCACAGCATCATCGGGACTCTCAGTAATATCTGCGGTATTTATCACCTGCTGCTCGGCAGCATCTCGCTGATCAATTCGATCTGCCTGTAGTTTCCTCAGTACCGAATCCAGTTCCGACTCACTTAAAGTGGCCAGATGAAGCAGACTATCTGCCCATTCAATCTGATTCTTTAAAGATGCGTACTCTCCAAATGCCCTTGCTATCTCTTCTGCATCCACATCATCATAAATCTCAGATAATCTTACCGATTGTGTATTTGCAGAGTCGAAATAAGCTGCAGCTGTCTGAAAATCATTAAACTGATCGCGATAAATTTCAGCCAGCCCAAAATAGGATTTTGCCCTGATCAGGTTTGAGGGCGAATCAAACCGATCCCGCAGTAATCGGTTATATCTGGTTATCGCTTCGGCCCCTTCCCGCATCTCCTGATAGGTTTTGGCCAATTCGTAGCGTAAATCAACATGATATTCAATAAACTTATCATCCCGCTCCAAACTCCTGAACAGCTGCAGAGCAGCTTCAAAGTCTCCCGTCTCCCGATACATCTGGGCAAGTTTCCTCTTGGAGTTAAACTCTAGATCGTACTCCGATATAATTGACGATGAGAGGCGATACGCTGCCAACGCCTGAAAATTATTCCCCAGCCTTTCATGAACCTGCCCATGAAGAAAGTAAGCTCTTGCTTTGAGCCGGTTACTCTCGAGCTGGCTGGCAAAATCATGAAGCAGATTAGAACTTTCACTCCAATCCCCGCGCGCTGCATTAAGCTGAGCCAGCGCCATGTTAAGCTCTGCAAAAAGTCCGGGATCCCAATCTTCAATAAAATCGATCTCCTGATTCGTAAATCTGATACCTTCATCATAGAGCTCTAATTCGAGGTAGGTACGAGATTGCCAAATCGTAGCTTTCTGCAACTCACTTCCAGTTGTAAGCTGCCGCAACTCCTGAAATTTCTCCAGTGCAGAAAAGTATTCCTGTCGATAAAAGAAGGATTGACCAATTAGTGAAATGGCGCTTTCAACATATTTCGACTCTGAGTGGTCTCTTAAAATTGAAGCGCCTTTTTCTACAGCTATTTCAAACTCTGCGCGTCCGGCATCTGTAGGGGAAGGGTGAATCCGAATTGGTTGTGCCGGATTGATATTTACCTGCTGCCTTTGATTGAGCTCTAAACCTTCATCAAAAGCTTGTTTAGCGTTATAAAAGGTGTTGTAGTAGGCGGTAAAATTATACCAGCCTTGCTTTACCGGAGCTACACACCCCGTAAACAGAAATAGAAACAGAATGATATATAGATGTTTAACCACAGTTTTCAAACGTTCTCATTCTGTTTAGCGTATTTACTCCTTCTCGATTGTACTCACCTTAATCATATTGGTTCGTCCTCTTTTAGCAACAGGCATACCTGTGGCAATAATGACCCGATCACCGCTATTTACATAGCCATTATTCTGAAGATAATTTTCCATCAGTTTCACACTGATATCTGTATCAAAAATCTCTTTTAGGCGTACGGACTGAACACCCCATACGAGATTTAACTGCCGCCTGACGATAAGGCTTTCCGTAAAAGCAACGATTGGAACCCGAGGTCTGAACTTAGATATTCTTCGCGCTGTACTTCCCGAGTGTGTAATTGTACTAATCGCCTTAGCCTCAATATTATCTGCAATAGTAACACAAGAGTAAGCTAAAGACTCAATAATTTGCTTCTCTTTCCAATCCGGCTTTTTATACTTCAGGCTGTAGTATAATCCATCCGCACTTCCTTCTACGGATTTGATAATCTTATCCATCGTTTTAACGGCTTCGGTAGGATATTTACCGGCAGCTGTCTCACCTGAAAGCATCACAGCGTCGGTTCCGTCAAGCACGGCGTTTGCCACATCAGAGCTTTCCGCTCGCGTAGCACGGGGATTATTAATCATGGAATCGAGCATTTGAGTTGCCGTAATAACCGGCTTACCGGCAATCCTGCACTTTTCTATAATCTTTTTTTGAACCAACGGCACCTGCTCGCTCGGAATTTCGATACCCAGATCGCCACGGGCAACCATAATACCGTCTGTTTCCTCAATAATCTCATCAATAACCTTCACAGCTTCAGGCTTTTCAATCTTGGCAATAATCGAAGCATTGCTGCCGGCTGCTCTTATCCTTGAAATCACATCCTGAATATCTCTCGCAGAGCGTACAAAAGACATGGCAACAAAATCCACGCCCACTTTCAGGCCAAATTCAAGATCCTCTTTATCCTTTTCAGTCAGCGAAGACATGGAGATATCAACGTCGGGTAGATTAACCCCTTTCCGGGATTTTAAAAGCCCCCCAACAACAACTTTCGCTACAATTCCATCATCCCCTTTCTTGATGATTTTCAGTTCCAGGAGTCCGTCATCGATTAAGATCTGATTACCGACCTGGGAATCTTCTGCCAGATTCGGGTAGTCGATAGGTACTAAATCCGGTGTTCCAACAACATCGTCGGAAGTTAACTTTACCAGGTCGCCGGTCTTTATGATCTGAGCATCATCCTTCATCTGACCCACTCTGATTTTAGGGCCCTGAAGATCCATTAATACAGGGATAGCATAACCAACCTTTTCCGCTACTTCCCTTACGTAGCCTATTGTTTTTTTGTGCCCTTCATGTGATCCGTGAGAAAAATTAATTCGTACAACATTCATCCCCGCACGATAGAGTTTTTCAATATCCTCTTTCGTATTACTGCTTGGGCCTAGAGTACATACAATCTTCGTTCTACGAGCGCCGCTTAACATAAATATGTGATTGTTTAAGAATGATTTTTTAATTAGATAGAAAACGTGTGCCTAAATGTAAGCAATTATCCATCCATTTTGATGTTATTAACATAAAGATTAGAACGAATATTCACTTTGTGGGGTTACCCAACTAAACAATTTCCTATGCCTACGCATTTAAAAAATATACTTCTTGTCGCTGCATTACCCCTCGCAATACTGTTATCGGGGTGCGTCCGGTCTTCAAATCCCGACGTGGAGAGAGGTTCACTGTTTCAGTTTCAGGACGGCTATCCCGAAATCCGAAGTTCCTCGATAGGGTTTTTGAGCGAAACCGATGAACCATTGATTGACGTGACTTCCGATATTGTTTTGGGGAGCCTGATCTACAGCACAAAAGATGAGAGAAGAGTTGCCAATGTAAGCCTCGAAATAAGAATTTTGCAGGAAGACGGTGATTTTACCAAAACCATTCGTCGTGATTTTGAAATAGAATCCGATTTTGAAGGTACATTTATCAGCCAGGAAGTATTTACACACAACGAAATTTTAGAAGTTGTACCCGGCACTTTCGAAGTTAACATTACCGTGCTGGACCAAACATCAGGCCGGGCTTCAAGCAGAACTGCTCAGGCTACAATTCCAAATCCTGAGGATCCGCAGATCAGCCTTACAACGATTCGTTTGCTTGGGAAAAACCTGGATTTGATGCAGGAACAGTTCACCCCCATAACTACCTATACCGTACCGTCAAAAATCGACAGTCTGAAATTTGAATTTCAGGTTACCAACAACGACATGGAAGACCCTCTTACCATCAATGCCCGTCTGATTCAATATCCGGCAGACACGTCCTTTGCACGCCCAATGAACTTTAATAACTACAGTCCGTCATCACTCCCATATGTTGGTGTGGACATGAGGCGACCTGAAGAGATCGATACTAATGTAAGAAGACTGGATCAGCCGGGCAGTGTGTTGATTGAGTTTAAATATCCGCTTTTAGATCGCGGTACATATCGTTTTGAAGTTGAAACCACCGATCAGCAGGGAGAAACGCTATACAGAGCCCGTGATTTTTCTGTGGTAAGTCAAAACTACCCATCGGTAATGACTGCCCGTGAGCTTGCTGAACCTCTAATTTATCTGATGGACCGCCGCGAGCACGAAAGAATGATGGAAATTCAGGATCCTGACTCTCTCAAAGAAGCCGTAGATCGATTCTGGTTGTCTAACGTCAGAAATATGAATCAGGCGCGATCTGTAATCAATTTGTACTACGAGAGAGTAGAGCAAGCCAACAAACAGTTTACCACCTTTAAGGAGGGGTGGAAGACAGATATGGGCATGATCTACATACTGTTTGGCCCGCCGTGGTATGTAGACCGATACCTCAATACCATGGAATGGTCCTATTCATACGATAGGAATGACCCTCAATATAATTTCAGATTTGAGAGGCCGAATCTCAAAAACGAATTCTTTCCATTCGACAACTACCTGCTGCAGCGCAATCAAGGCTATTTCAACGTGCAGTACAGGCAGACACAGCTATGGCTCACAGGAAGCATTCTTACCACCCGCCTGTAAGCTCTTTGTTAGTTTGAATTAATTCTTTTCTTGCTAAATTCTATACCTTTTTTCGTGTAAAAGAATTTTATATTAGCTTACGATCTTGAAATAACAATAAAAGTATCTGCGCATGTCTGACAAAAAAAAGGTTCTGATAGTTGAGGACGATTTAATTCTGAGTCTTCTGTATGAAAATTATATGGATAAACTTGGATTCGAAACTGAAGGAGAACTCGTTTATGGAAAAACGGCGATTGAAGTAGCGAAAGAAGTTCAGCCCGATCTCATTCTCATGGATATATCTCTTGAAGGAGAAATGGATGGTATTGAGGCTATGCACGAAATCCGCAAGTTTTCGTCTGTACCTGTAATTTACATTACCGGTAATTCAGACAAAGCTCACCAAGAGCGCGCAAAACAGACCAATTACGAAGACTACCTGATCAAACCCATTGAGTTTAATGAACTCAAGGCAAGTCTGATCAAAGCAGGGGTACTGTCTGAATAAAATTTGTGTTTTCAACTGCTTGTTCACTACCAACTCATCATAATACGGATATGATCAAGAATACTCTTTCCTTCTCGCTACTCACCATACTTTTTCTTTTTTCACTCTCCTGTACCGGTACGAAACAGCTTGATTCACCTTCAAATACTCAAGCCGGCGAGTCGCAGCTGTCTGTTTCTGAAATTGAACGGCCTCTGCCATACCCTATCGATGTACCAAATGCATTTTTAAATGCTGTAGAGAACGGAACCCGAAGTGCTGATGGACAACCGGGTGAGAATTACTGGCAAAATTACGCTTCTTACCAACTTTCAGCTCAGATAGATCCGGATAGCCATACTCTCTTCGGAGAATCTTCTATTGAATATTTCAACTATTCACCTGATAATTTGGATGTTATTGTTGTTGAGCTTGCACAAAATCTTCACAAAGAGGGCACACCCAAAAAAGAGACAACCGAGATTACCGGAGGAAAAGAGCTTCAACGAGTACATGCAAATGGCCGGGATCTTGAGCCCATCAGTATGTTTCAGCGATGGACTCAAAATGCCTCTGGCTATATTATAGATGGCACACGCTTATATATTTTCCCGGATGAACAGCTCTCATCCGGCAACTCGATGAGTTTCGAATTTGAATGGTCTTTTGAAATTCCACAGCAAGGAGCTTCAGGGCGAATGGGCAGAAGCCGCGACAACCTCTACTTTATTGGATATTGGTACCCCCAAATAGCGGTTTATGACGATGTTTATGGCTGGATGGATGATTCCTTTCTTGGAAATGCAGAATTCTATCACGGCTTTGCAGATTATGAACTTTCAGTGACAATGCCTGCTGACTGGCTGGTAATGGGTACCGGTGAGTTCCTGAATCCTGAAGAAACACTCTCCCCAAGGACTTTAGAGAGATACAAACAAGCCGGAAATAGTGATGAAGTAATCACAATTGTGGATTTTGACGAACTTTATGATGCAACTCTTCGAAATGACGACGAATTACTCACCTGGAAATTCTCCTCAACTCAGATAAGAGATGTTGCATTTAGCGCAACTCTTGAATCTAAATGGGATGGCACAAGAACTCCGGTCGGTGATTTATCCGGTGACGGACAAACAGAATATTCTCGCATAAACAGCTTTTACAGAGCTGAAGCCCCGCTTTGGTCAGAACAAGCCGAATACGGCCAGCACTCAATTCAATTTCTGTCTGACTACACTAAACTGCCATACCCATGGCCACACATGACATCCGTTGAAGGAGCCGGCATTATTGGCGGGGGCATGGAATTTCCAATGATGACAGTGATTGGTGATTACAACAATGCGGGAGCTGTTAGGCTTTATGGAGTTACCGCCCATGAATTGGCTCACATGTGGTTCCCAATGATCTTGAGCACAAATGAGCGACGTTACACATGGATTGATGAAGGTTATACCTCCTTTCATACCAACGAGGCCAACAAGGATTACTATGGCGACCGCTTTGACAACAACGATATCTTTGGAGGCTATTTACAGATAGCCGGCACTGATCTTGAAGGCGAAATGATGCGCTGGTCTGATTTTCATTATCCCGGCCCTGCTTACGGAGTAGCCTCGTACCCTAAACCAGCGTCTGTTCTAGCGGCTCTTCGCGGTGTATTGGGCAATGATCTCTTTTTGGAAGCCCATCATGAACTCATAGAGAGATGGAAGTATAAGCACCCGTACCCATGGGATATTTTTAATACGATTGAAGATGTTGCAGGCAGAGATCTATCCTGGTTTTGGCGAGCCTGGTATTACGAAACATGGACTTTGGATCAGGCTGTAGCCGATGTTTTCTCAGATAACAATCGCCAAACAATCGTTATCGAAGATAGAGGAGATGTACCTATGCCGGTTCTTCTGGAAATCACATTTGCGAACGGTGAAACCATCGAAAGGAAAGTTGCCGTAGACCACTGGCTACAGGGACACCGAACCAAAGAGCTTATCATCGATTCTGATTCACAAATAGTACGTATTGAGATTGACCCTGAAAACCATTTTCCGGATGTGAATCCCTCAAATAATATTTGGGAGCGTGGCAATTAAAATCAATATTAAAAGAGCTGTTTCGTTTCACGTGTCGGTACACTAAGCTGAATTCATCTTTTTTTATCGTAAGGTTTGTAAAAATGTATTACAGATCATGTAGAATCAGGCCGATGTTTCTATTTTAAATTGACTTTAAATATCAATTACATTCCATGCTGTTTTTCAATAAAATGCGCAAACGTAATAGTGTCAGATGGTTATTCCTTAGCTTGGGAATTGTTGCTGTATTGGCACTTACAGCGATGAATATCTACTCACTTTATGCTCTGCGTGAATCTACTATAGAATCTGCCAAAGACAATAAGAAAAGTCAGCTTGATGAATTTACTTTTCAGGTAAGGCATCAATTTGGAGGCCCATTCAGAGAACTGCGCAAACTGGACATCGAAAAACTAGAGAACAGCTGGGAAGTGAGTGGCAACTTTCCGGCTCACTTTATTGATGTTTTAGTTAAAGCCTCAGAAGATCCTCTTTACGACAATATTTACTACCACCCCAGTGACTCAGACGCCTGCTATGAAGAGACACAGGCACTATACAAGTTCGACCCTGAACTAAAAATGTTCACGTTAGCTAATGATGTTCCAGAACTTGTGTGCGACGGTTTCGGTATATCAAACTCCAGGGTAAAAGCTCTGATCGACGAATATAGGTTCAACAACAAGGTAACTTTCGATGCACATCGAAGTATGAACCTGGCACTTATCAACCTGGATAAAAGGGCTGTAATTGGTCATTTAAACTTCACGATTAATAGAGAATATCTCGTGAATGAGGTCATCGCAAAAAAACTACAAGAGCAGTTTGGCCCAACTGAAGAAACCGGAATTGTTGTTTGGCTGAGAGATTGGATTCAGGACGAAATTCTTTCCGGAAGCGACGAACAGTACACATACAATCGGGATGTCTATGAAATAGATATGAGACAGCGGTTTCCTGAAATGCTTGAAAACTGGGTTCTTCATGCATCATTTCTACAATCACCAACTGTTGCTGCAACAAATGCATCCCTTACAAGAAATCTTATTGTGCTCGGGTTCGCTGTAATCGTTCTATTTGGCGCACTCGTATTCATGTTTATCAATGCACAACGTGAACGAGAGCTGGCTCAGCGTCAGGCCGGATTCCTTGCCAACATTACCCATGAGCTTAAAACACCCCTGGCTGTAATGCAGGCTGCAGGTGAAAACATATCTGACGGACGAGTAAAAGATGGGGAGCGGCTAAAAAGTTATGGTGAACATATTTATAATGAATCAGTTCGTTTGAGAAAAATGATCGAAAAGCTTTTAGATGTAGCCAAAGTAGATTCAGGCCAGACGGTTCTGGAACAGGCTCCGCATAAACTGGATGCCCTTGTAACGGATTTTCTAAATTCTAACGGACAATACATTCGATCAAAAGGTTTCGAACTCAATTACGAAAGTGAATCGGATCTGCCACTGGTAATGATTGATCCCGATCATATTGAAACAATCATCAGCAACCTGGTTGAAAATGCCATAAAGTACAGCTCTGAGGAGAAGCAGATAGATATTCAATTAAAAAAGAATAACGATTTTGTTGAAATATCGGTCGCTGATAAAGGCGATGGGATAGCAAAAAAAGCACAAAAGCTTATCTTTGAGAAGTTCTACCGGGTTGAAAACAGCCTGACCGCAAAAACGAAAGGTCACGGATTAGGATTGGCTATCGTTAAAAACATGGTTGAATTAAACGGTGGCACCATTGATGTAAAAAGTACAGAAGGAAAAGGGGCAACATTTACAGTAAGTTTCCCGGCTCTCATAAAGGGACATGATCACCCTAGTCCGGCACAATTAGGATCAAAAACCAACGGCAGTGAAATCAAAAATATAGACTCCAAGCAATATGTCTGACAAACAAAAGAAAATCGTTATCGTTGAAGATGAACCCAGTCTTGTTTTTACTCTTCAGGATACATTAGAGTCAGAGGGATACGATGTAACTGTCGTACAGGAAGGTGATAAAGCTGTTGAAGCGGTTAAGTCGGTTGAACCCGACCTGATGCTTCTCGATATCATGCTGCCGGGTACCAGCGGCTATGATATATGCAAAGAGGTGCGGGAATTAAAGTACACATTCCCCATTATCATGCTTACCGCTCGCGACCAGGAAATTGATAAAGTTGCCGGTCTAAATATCGGTGCTGACGACTACATGACAAAGCCTTTTGGAGTAAAAGAACTTCTGGCACGTATCAAAGCCAGGCTTCGAAGAGCCAACGCATATTCTAAATCAGGACCGGTTGAGATGCTCAAGCTGGGAGATGTAAAGATCGATCTAAAAGAATCGAAAGTTATTAAACCGAATGGTGTGGAACACGAGCTCTCCACTCGGGAAGTCGAACTCATTCAGTACTTGGTTTCTAAAGCTAATAAACCGATATCCAGAGATGATCTTTTGGAGAATGTATGGCGATATGAATACAGCACAAATACCAGAACCGTGGATGTTCACATCTCAAAGTTGCGAGC
Organism: Chitinophagaceae bacterium T5-Br10_B2g13; assembly: GCA_001564065.1. Classification (GTDB taxonomy): domain Bacteria; phylum Bacteroidota; class Rhodothermia; order Balneolales; family Balneolaceae; genus Rhodohalobacter. The sequence continues at coordinate 17,768 of LKNA01000024.1, read as the reverse complement.
CAAAATTGAAATGCAGCCCGATGACCCACGATTTCTGGTTACTTTACACGGTGTTGGCTATATGCTACGCGTCAACTGATACATTCAAGCTATTTACTCTCTCTACAAAATCAGGAAATCCGTCCAGCTGGCTTAAAAGCAACTTTTGAAGCGTTTCGTTTTTCAGGCCTGTTTCGGGGCTAAATGAATCGTTCACTCTCTGAATAAACATTCGCTCAGGGTAGATATATGCTTTTCTGTATTTAAGAAGCTGCTCAAACTGTTCAACCGGACGTAACGCACCAAAAGCACCGGCTGCTTCACCTATCATAGATACAGGTTTCATCTCAAGCGCATCGGGAAAAGGAAGATAGTCATAAAAGAACTTCAGCACTCCGGGAAACCCACCGTTATACTCAGGCACCACAAAGAGAAAACCATCTGCACTTAAAAAGTTTTGATTAAACTCCTTCACAGAGTCCGGTGTATTACCATATTTGCCGCCTACAATATCTGAAAATGGGAAATCCATCAGCGAGAATATTTTCGTTTCAGCTTTTTTCGCTAAAAGGCCCTCAGCGTATTTCGACACTTTTAATGCGTTCGAGTTAGGCCTGTCTGTTGATGATAAAATATGTATTAGACTCATTTTTTGATCTGTGCTTAAAAATTTATTGTGCTGTCGGCATAACATTTCAATCACCATAAAGATTCACCTCTGTTAGTGACGCACAAAACAGATGAAATCTCTCTTTAAGAAATCAACATAATCAGCCTGAGAGAGGCCTAAAGCAAAAAAATATTTAATAATTAGAACTTAAAAAAAGCGCTTTTCTGATACATATAATTAAATAATAATCGCATAATGATTTTTTAACTTTATTTAATTTGTATACAATGCGATTTCCCTTTATTATTTGACTGAAGACTTGAAATGATAAGTTAAGAATTTATACAAGAGCTCATGTTATGGTAGACATCGAGCAATAGCTCCAATACTCAGAAAGCCGGAATGGACAGTTCCGGCTTTTCTATTTTCAGGAGTTATCTTTTTTATCTCTCAACACTTTTAACCTTTCCCACAGTTTTTTCTCCCGGCCTACATCTCCTCCCTTATACCATGAACTATCCTCCAATTCATCCGGCAAATACTGCTGATCTACCCAGTTGTTTGGAAATTTATGTGGGTATTTATAATCTTCTGAAGCATTCTCTACGTCCAGATATTGGGAGGCGAGTTTGTTTGCAGTTTTATCTTTAAGATGTTCAGGCACCTGTTTAACACCCTTCTCTTTAATTGAGCTATTTGTTTCAAAAATAGCTTTTGTGCTATTGCTTTTAGCGGAGAGTGAAAGAAAAATTGCAGCATGCGACAGAAAATAGAAACCTTCAGGCATCCCTGTTTTCAAAAACGACTCATGTGCTGCATTCACCACAGTTAGTGCATACGGATCGGCTATACCTACATCTTCTGATGCAAAAATAAGCATTCGTCTGAAGATAAAGTTTGGATCTTCACCTCCCTCAAGCATAGCGCTCATCCAATAGAGTGCAGCATTGACGTCAGATCCCCGCATAGACTTTATAAATGCTGACGCATAATGATAATGCTCATCACCGGTGCGATCGTACCTTACGTTTCTTTTCTGAATGGACTCTTTCGCAATTTCAAGCGTAACCTGAACAATCCCTTCCTTATCCTTAGCCGTTGACAGCGCGGCTACCTCTAAAGCGTTCAGTGCATTCCTGACATCCCCGCCGGCATTCTCTGCAAAGTATTGCTTTGCTTTTGCAGATACTTCAATCTCCATATATCCAAGACCTCTATCTTCATCTTCCAACGCACGATCTATCATCACTTCAACATTATCGCGCGTTAGGGGGTGGAGCTCAAAAAGCTGACACCTGGATAGCAACGGATTGACCAGCGAATAAAATGGATTTTCGGTGGTAGCACCTACAAGTGTTATAATCCCGGACTCGAGGTGAGGAAGTAGCGCATCCTGCTGTGCTTTATTCCATCTGTGGATTTCATCAACAAATAGTATCGTCTTTCGGCCATTAACTTTTTTCTGATGTTCTGCTTTGGCTACTACATTACGCAGCTCTTTGATACCGTCTAAAACTGCGTTAATTACCTCAAAACGGGCGTCTATTTCGTTTGAGATCACATAAGCAAGGGTGGTTTTACCAGAACTTGGCGGGCCATAGAAAATCAGTGAACCTATTACGCCACTCTCTATCATCCGTTTTAACATTTTACCCTCTCCAACCAGATGATCCTGCCCAACAAATTCATCCAGAGAGACTGGCCGCATTCTCGTAGCAAGCGGCTGATTGCTTTTATCCGGGTTCTCCTTAAAACTTCCGGATTCATTTTCGAATAGATTCATTTCAAAAACAGTTGTGTTTAACGACGTTTATTGTTTATCCGATACCGATGATAACGAAATTACGGTGCAATTTCGCTGAACCTCTGTATGCAATATTCGGGCAAGCTCTTGCATTACGCCAAAATTCTGCTTATTGATAATAAGTACTCAATTTAAAAAGGAGGTATATGACCGTAAAAGATATTATAAACCAAAAAGGCTCAACCGTTTACTCCGTACATCCAAACGAAACAGTTTACGATGCTATCAAGAAGATGGCTGATTTGAATATTGGTGCACTTCTTGTACTGGATGATGATAAAATTAAGGGAATTATTTCTGAACGCGACTACAGAAATAAAGTCATCTTAAAGGGAAGAACCTCAACCTCTACACCGGTGAAAGACATCATGGTCCGACAGGTATTCTGCGTAAACAGTTCAGACAGCATTAATCTTTGTATGCAGCTTATGACTGAAAAGAAAATTCGTCACCTGCCGGTTCTCGATAAAGGAAGTTTAGCCGGAATCATTTCCATCGGTGATGTCGTTAAATCTGTTATTAACGATCAAAAAGTAGAAATAGATTCGCTTCGCAACTATATCGCCGGCAGCTATCCCGGCTAATATATCTTCACTACAGAGGCAGATTGTCATGCTTTTTCCGTGGTACACGGTCTGCCTTGTTGTGGCACAATTCAAAAGCTTTAATCAGTTTTTCGCGAGTTTCTGACGGAAGTACTACATCATCTATAAAACCACGTGCAGCTGCTTTATATGGATGTGCAAACTCATCACTGTAGCGATCCTCCAACTCTTTCTGTTTTTCTTCGGGGTTGTCTGCCTTGGCAATTTCGCGCCTGAATATGATCTCGACTGCACCTTTTGTTCCCATAACAGCAATTTCCGCAGTGGGCCAGGCGATATTGTAATCAGCCCTGATATGTTTGGAGTTCATCACATCGTAGGCACCGCCGTAAGCCTTACGAGTAATAACCGTCATTTTTGGAACTGTTGCTTCACAAAACGCATACAGTAATTTTGCACCGTGCTTTATAATTCCGCCCCACTCCTGATCAGTCCCGGGTAAAAATCCGGGAACATCCTCAAATACAACCAAAGGGATATTGAATGCATCGCAGAATCGTACAAATCGAGCTCCTTTCAGTGAAGCGTCGATATCCAGAACTCCTGCTAGTGAAAGAGGCTGGTTGGCTACAATCCCAACCGTTCGCCCGTCAAGACGGGCAAAGCCCACAACGATATTGTCGGCGTAGCGCTCATGCACTTCATAAAAAGAGTCCTTATCCATCACCCCGTCAATCACATCCTTAATGTCGTACGGTTTATTCGGATTGAGTGGAACAAGTTCATCCAGTGCCTCAGCTTTTGAAGCATCCGGCTCCTTCGAAGGCTTCACAGGAACTTTTTCTTCGCAGTTCTGAGGTATATAACCAATAAGCTTGCGAATATTTTTCAGGCATACAGCATCATTTTCTTCAGCAAAATGTGCTACACCCGATTTTACACTATGGGCCGATGCACCTCCGAGCTCTTCTGAAGTCACCTCCTCATGTGTAACTGTTTTTACAACATTAGGTCCGGTCACAAACATGTAGCTCGTGTTCTTAACCATAGAAACGAAATCTGTGAGAGCCGGGCTATAGACCGCACCGCCCGCACATGGCCCCATTATTGCGGAGATCTGCGGTATTACACCCGAAGCCATCGAATTTCTCCAGAATACTTCAGCATATCCGCCAAGTGAACTAACTCCCTCCTGGATTCTCGCTCCACCGGAATCGTTCAGTCCAATTACCGGAACCCCATTTTTCAAAGCGAGATCCATAATCTTGCAGATCTTTTCGGCATGAGTTTCTGAAAGTGAACCTCCAAATACCGTAAAATCCTGACTGAATACGTAAACCGGACGACCGTCAACCTTTCCATAACCGGTCACAACACCGTCGCCCAAAAATTGTTGTTCCTCGAGCCCAAAAGCGGAGCTTCGGTGGGTAACAAACGCATCTATTTCTTCAAAACTGTTTTTATCAAGAAGCAGGTCGATACGCTCGCGGGCTGTCAACTTTCCCTTATCGTGTTGTTTTTTAATGCGGGATTCACCACCGCCCTTTTTTGATTCTTCTCTGAGTTTTAATAGCCGTTCTACTTTTTCGTTTTCAGACATCCTTTGCAGTTAAAATTCTATATTATTTTCGCTCCTTAAAAAAGGTATGAAGTCTGTCGGTAAAATCAACAGCTACTTCATCAAATATATCGATATGGTTTCGATTAAAGATTTCATCTTTTATAAATCTTGATGCGCTTTTCCAGTCATCCAAAAGTGCGATATCCTCCAAAGACTCCTCGTAGGCTTTATCTGATCCGCTAAATATTCCATCTACATATCGATCTCTCTCATCAGAAATCCACTTCATCAGCTCTACAGCCGTTGCTTCCGGGCTCTCTTCATCATCCTCGTCATAACTGCCAAAGAACGAATCTGCCAGTTTATCTGCCAGCTGCAGTTTTTCATCATCTTCTGACCTTGAACCTGTACTATCTTCATCTTCAACAACGCTGCTTAAATCTTCGCGCTCCAGAAAGGCTCTCCAGATAGGCACATCTTCCTCATCATCGGTTTCGTTGTAAAGCTCAATAGACTCAACACCTGCATCTACATCCTCATCAGGCCGTTCTGTTTCAGCCAAATCTTCAACCTCGGATTCTTTTTTCTCTTTAACGGGTTTCTTTTTATCCGAATCATCTCCGGCAATAGCTCTCCACTTACTCAGTAAGTCTGATTGCAGTTTATCAGGATCTTCATCCTCATCATCAAGCTTCAGAATATCCCGGCGTATCTCCCTGGAAGATTCCTTTGCATCAACCTTTTCAATTTTTTTGTCATCATTTTGGGTATCTGCTTCTTCAGACTTGTCCAATTTAAACTTTGACTGGATATCATCTTCAGAATCATCTTCTCCCATTCTTGGGTGATCGGTCTCCTCGTCTGCTTCAGAAACTTCACTCCTTCGTTTCCGGAATGAATTGAGTATAGAGTTATCCCCATCATCATCTTCACTCTCAGATTTTGATTTTTTAGCCGATTTGGACTTCTGGTCTGATTTGACTTCAGGTTTTTCCTCCGGAACTTCTTCGACCTCTTCATCTTCATCCAGCAGCTGACCCGGTGATGACATCACCTCAATAAACTCTGTTCTGTTTAGTGATTTATTTAGCTGATCAAATAATCTTGAAACCTTTTTTCGTCCTTTGTCCTCAAAGTAAAGCCGGAACAGGTCTGTATCTACAGACGGGCCCGCCAAAACAAACAGTGGCTCCAGCTCTTTTGCCCAATCCAGAGAGTTGTAGGAATGGATCAATTTATCATCTATCTGAGTAATAATTTTTTCACATTCAAGAATGTTGAGTTCAGTTTTACTCTTTTTCTCCATGTAACGAATTAATGCCGCAGCAAGCGGTCTGCCTACAGTTACATATCGAATTCTTTTCTTCAGTTCCTTAACAGACAATGAATCGTCGTTACCAAAAAGAATTTCCGGTATGGCGCTACGAGGTTGTGTAGCAAGTTCCAAGGCATCTGCAACGGCTGTTTCGAGAAGTGGAGCTGCGTAAGATGCCGGCATTCTGACCTCGGCTTTAATTGCCTCCAGGAAATTTTTCCACGCAAAACGAACAGAATCTCCCTCCATCTCAGCCCATTCTGTTTCCGGCGGATTTACAGATTCACTCAGGTTTTGGTGCATCTCTAAAATCACCCTCTCAGTGATAAATGTGGGTATATCAAGCACCTGAAGATCTTCAGGCGTGTAATACTCTCTAAAACGGGGTAATTGAGCTGTCAGCTTCTCTGTGATGTGGCGTACTGTTCGCTCCATATCTTTTTATATTTGCTCATTATGTAAACTGTGTAAGGCTTCTATTATAATAACTTTTCTTCAATTACTTCATGACCAATTTTTTGATAATTACAATAAAACCCTCTTTTTTTCTTCTTTTTGCATCTCTTTAAATTTACCTTTCAACATGATTGAAATTTCTGCAGACAATATTGCAAAAAAATATGGCCGAAAACGAGTCCTTAACGGAGTTAGTTTTCACCATCATACTGCTGTATTAGGCATTGCCGGATCTAACGGATCGGGTAAATCCACACTTCTGAAAATCATCTCCGGCTTACTTAAGCCATCCTCCGGTGAAGTACAGTGGAAGGTTAAAGATGAAAATCTGTCACCTAAAGCTGTCATACCATTTATTGGGTTTTCAGCACCTTATGTTCAACTTTATGAGGAACTGACTGTTGAAGAAAATTTACGTTTTTTAGCTGAGCTTCAAAAAAACAGCGCTATAGAAGATATTAATGACCTATTGGTACGGTTTGAAATAAAAGAGCTGCAAAACTCACTCTATGGAAATCTCTCTACCGGTCAGCAGCAGCGCGTTAAACTGGCCTCTGCAGTTATTAAAAAACCATCTATACTCATTATGGACGAACCGGGATCCAACCTGGACCATCAAGGAAAGTTATTAATCAAAAACCTGGTTCAGACTTTTAGAGACAACGGCAATATGGTTATCATAGCATCAAATCAGCAAGATGAGCTTGATCTCTGTGACAATATTATTGATTTAAACGACTAAAATATACCCCCCCTATGTATACACCTGAAGATAAAAATCTGGCTAATCAACTTCTGAATCACAGTATTGAGCTTAAAAAAGGCGACAATGTGATGTTGCAGCTTGTGGGCCTCAACGGAATCGGATTGATTCGGGCCCTGACAGAAGCCGTCAGAGAAAAGGGAGCTCATCCTTTCATCAAAATTGAAGATGGAGAAACAAATCGCCTTCTGCTTGAAAATGGTAATGAGGCGTTCTGGACGAATCAGGCCAACACAGACCAGCTTCCTTTGATGAAGCAGATGGATGCCTTTATCGGAATCCGCGCTGCGGAGAATATTTATGAAAACTCAGATGTATCGAAAGAAGCAAATAGAGCGTATTCGCAAAAATTTCTCAATCCGGTTCACTTCGAAGAGCGCGTCAACAACACGAACTGGGCCGTGCTGAGATATCCGTCTGCAGCTTTTGCGATGAATGCCAAGATGCCAACCGAAAAATTTCGTGAGTTCTACTACGCCGCCTGCTTGTTTGATTACAACAAACTGGAAGAGGCGATGAAACCGCTTGAAAAGCTGCTTCGCAAAACAGACCGCATTCAGCTAAAAGGAGAAGGAACTGACATCAGCTTTTCTGTTAAGGGACAGAATTGGATACCATGTTTCGGTAAGAGAAATATTCCCGATGGTGAGCTTTTCTCTTCACCAATTCTTGATTCCGTTAACGGTCATATTACGTACGCGCCTTCCGTATATCAGGGTAAACCGTTTGAGTTTGTAAAGCTTGAGGTTGAAAACGGTTTAGTAACCAATTTTGACTCTTCAAATAATCCAGCCCTAGAAGAAATTCTCGATACAGATGAAGGTGCTCGACGTTTTGGCGAGTTCAGTTTTGGTCTGAACCCGATCATTAGCAAGCCGATGTACGACATCCTGTTTGATGAGAAGATCTACGGTTCTAACCACCTCACCCTCGGCAACGACTACGAAATCGCTCCAAATGGAAATGAGAGCAACATCCACTGGGATTTAGTCTGCATCGGTGCGGATGTGTACCTGGATGGCGAACTGATTCGAAAAGGAAGAGAGTTTGTAAAAGATGAGCTGAAGGGGTTGAATCCGGAATCTTTGATTTGAATCTGAGTTGATTACTAAACAAAAACCCTCCAGGAGTTCGAAACTCTTGGAGGGTTTTTTATTGAATTTAATCTACCCGATGGACCGCGCAGAGCGGTCAGCCGGGGTTAATTTAATCCGCCCACGCTTCGGCGTCGTTGTATACTTCGGCAAATTCGAGTTTGCTTCCATCTTTGCTGACTGTGGTCTCAAACTCAATGCTTTCGCTATCGTCCTCTCGCTGAATCAACTGTTTTGCCAGCTGGTTCACGATCTGAGTTTGAATTACCCGCTTCAGCGGTCGAGCACCGTAAACAGGATCATAGCCACGTGCAGCCAGCCAGTCTTTTACATTGTCCGATACGGATAGTGATACCTTGTTCTTAGCCAGCATACCATCAACCCGTTTGAGTTGAATATCCACAATCTGCCGGATATGTCGCTGATCGAGCGGATGGAATACCACCACATCATCAATACGGTTCAGAAACTCCGGCCGTATGGTTTTCTTCAGCTGTTCAAAGAGTTTGTCCTGTAGTTCACTGTAGGTAGCATCATCCATTTCACCACCGCTCTTTTCAATACGATCGGAAATCAAATGTGACCCGATGTTGCTGGTCATGATGACAATGGTATTCGTAAAGTCAACCGTTACACCTTTGTTGTCAGTCAAACGTCCATCATCCAGTACCTGCAGCAAAATATTGAACGCATCCGGATGAGCTTTCTCAATCTCATCAAGCAGTATAACGGAGTATGGTTTCCGACGGACAGCTTCAGTTAACTGACCACCCTCATCATATCCAACATATCCGGGAGGTGCACCTATCAGGCGGCTCACACTGTGCTTCTCCATATATTCACTCATATCGATCCGTATCATCGCGTCCTCGTCATTGAATAGGAAATCAGCCAAAGAACGCGCAAGCTCAGTTTTACCTACACCGGTTGAACCGAGGAACATAAATGAGCCGATCGGGCGGTTCTCGTCCTGCAGTCCGGCTCTTGCGCGGCGTACAGCGTCTGAAACAGCCTCAATCGCCTGATCCTGTCCAATCACCCGTTTGTGGAGCTCCTCTTCCAGTTTGAGCAATTTCTGACGCTCACTGGATAGCATCTTGGTAACCGGAATTCCGGTCCAGCGGCTCACAATATCGGCAATCTCTTCTGCTTCCACCTGCTCTTTAAGCAGCGACCTTCCCTCCTGAACATCATCCAGTTTAGCCTTCGTCTCTTCCAGATCCTTCTCAAGCTGTGTGATGGTTCCGTAGCGAAGTTCGGCAACTTTTTCGTACTGACCTTCGCGTTCTGCTTTATCGGCCTGATTACGCGCAGTCTCAATCGCCTGTTTCAGCTCCCGGGTTTTCTGGATCAACCCTTTCTCATGATCCCACTGCGCACGCATCGATTTTCGTTTCTCTTCCAGGTCGGCCAAATCTTTCTCATTCGCTTTCAGCTTCGCCTCGTCATTTTCCCTTTTGAGGGCTTCCCGCTCAATTTCGAGCTGACGAATCTGGCGCTCAATGCTGTCGAGCTCTTCAGGCATGGAATCAATTTGCAGCCTGAGTCGTGATGCAGCTTCATCAATTAAATCAATCGCCTTGTCCGGCAAGAATCGGTCTGCAATATATCTGTGAGAAAGTTCTGCTGCAGCTACAATTGCGGAGTCTGTAATCCGCACACCATGGTGAACTTCATATCGCTCCTGAAGTCCGCGTAAAATCGACACCGTATCTTCAATCGATGGCTCCCCGACAAATACGGTTTGCAGACGACGCTCCAGTGCCTTGTCTTTCTCGATATATTTTCTGTACTCGGTCAGCGTAGTGGCACCAATTGCATGCAGCTCGCCACGTGCCAGCGACGGTTTTAGAATGTTTGCAGCATCCATCGAACCTTCCGTGGCGCCGGCACCGACGAGTGTATGGATCTCATCAATAAAGAGTATCAGCTCTCCATCCGATTCCATCACCTCTTTCACCACGGCCTTGAGGCGCTCCTCAAATTCACCGCGAAACTTGGTACCTGCTACCAAAGCTCCCATATCCAGAGCTACAATCTGTTTCGTTTTCAAGCCCTCGGGAACATCACCGCGAACTATTCGCAGGGCGAGTCCTTCCGCAATAGCCGTTTTACCCACGCCGGGCTCACCAATCAATACCGGATTGTTTTTGGTTCGTCGCGACAAGATTTGCATCACACGACGAATCTCCTGATCGCGGCCGATGACGGGGTCCAGCTTATTCTTCTCTGCCAGCTCATTCAGGTTTCGGGCATATTTTTTCAGTGCCTGGTAACGGCTCTCCGCATTGGGATCATCCACGGTTTGGCTGCCCCGGACATCCTTCAAAATTTGAAGAATTTGACTCTTCTTCACGCCCTGATTTTTCAGCAGATCACTGCTTTCGGATGTAGTTCCCACCAGCGCCAACAGAATATGTTCGGAGCTGATGTACTCATCTCCCAGGTCGGTCGCTTCAGATTGCGCCTTATCAAAAAGAGCTTTGGTGTTGTTTGATAAATATTGTCCCGAAACAGACGCGCCCTTCACTACAGGGAACGACTTAATTTTTTTATCCAGCTGTTCTATAAGTGACGAAACATTGACCCCTATTTTTTTTAAAATCTGGATTGTCACGTTTTCTGAGTCACTCAACAGCGCTTTTAAAATATGCGCCGGCTCAACAGCCTGATTATTCACATTCTGAGCCAGCTCAAGTGCCGCCTGTACAGCCTCCTGTGCCTTAATCGTAAATTTGTTGAAATTCATTTTAGCTCCTGTTTAAAAATCTCCTTTTACTCTTACAGAAGCTAAAACCATACCTTCGCGGCGTATACTGTCGGAATTGCAGAACAGGCCGAATCTACAGTTAAAAATGACTGACCTTAATATTATTGGCAGTATTTCCCTCCTGACCACTGTCTCAATAGCACTGCAATAAAAAACCGCCTGCCATTATCGTATAGATAACTACAGGCGGCCACTTTAACCCCAAAATGGATTATTTACGACTTTTCTTACTTCTGTGTAGAAGTATAACGATTGGCATAATCACCATTTTTCAGGAATTCAAAAATCCTGTCCTGGTTGGTATGATCGATTACTGCCAAGAGCTGTTCGGCCTCCGGAAAGTCCTCTTGATTTTCGTAGAAACGAATTACCAGTTCAGCTCTTTCAGATATACGGTTTGATTCACTTCGGTTTGCGATCTCTTTTGCCTTGTTCAACACATTGTCTGAATTGAACTGCGGATAGACCACTTTATAGTTGAGCATATTGAACAGTGCCGATTCCACAACTCCGTCCACATCAGATGACAGACCAAAATAGAGGCTCTGCTCCAGTTTTTCGTAAAGTGCCTGGCTCCACTCAGTTTTATCGGACTGTTGAGCTAAGAGTTCTGATGTTGCCGTTAATGAGAATAAAACGGTCAACACGATATACAGTAGTTTTTTAATCTTTAACATGATTTTTAGGATTGATTGATTCTATGCTTATTGATTGATTTGCCCTAATATAGAGCCTGGGGTCGCTTCCAATCAATTTTCCCAACCATGAATCAATCCACGTGAATCTCGATAACTCTGACACTTTAACATGAAAGCGTTTCTATTTTTAAATGCCTTAACATTTTAATAATCAGAGTAAAATTTCTGCCTACAATTTTTCATCGAAAAAGCCCTTACATTTTCTATTTTTTTGGAAAGCGCTTTTATTAATTAATTTACAAATATGACAATTAAACATGCCTAAAGAGTGTTATAAGCTTATGTGAAGCGCTTCTAAAATTGGGGAATTGTCGTTTTGACAAGCTTTAAATATTGAATTTTTCACCTTTTTGAGAGCAAATCACCATTTTGTGATCTATGACATAACCTGTAGCTTGTAACAAAAAGTCTTCTAATTAGAATTTAATTTTAAAAGAATGCACGTTGAATTCAACGAAGTAATGGTCGAACTCTCTAATGGCAATATTGCGGATCAGCCTGATTGTGACGCAATTGTAAATGCAGCAAATGCTCAGCTAAAAATTGGAGGGGGAGTAGCCGGTGCCATCCACGGCAAGGGAGACCCCGAATTGGAACAGTTAACGCGACCTCTTGCTCCCATCAATCCCGGAGAGGCTGTTATTACGGAGGCCCCAAATCTTCCAAACAAATACGTGATTCACTGTCTAGGGCCGGTTTATGGAAAAGACAAACCTGAAGATAAGTTACTTGCAAACTGCTATAGAAATGCACTTATTCTCGCAGAAGAGAATGGAATTGAATCAATTGTATTTCCTGCAATATCCACTGGAGCATTTGGATATCCGATGAAAGAAGCGGCTCAAATCGCTTTTAACACCATAAAAAAAACATCAGCTGAGTTAAATAATGTCAAATACATTCGATTTGTACTATTTAGCGCGGCAGATTACAATCTGCACCTGAGTGTATTAAAAGAGTATTAATCTTTACTCAGTCCCGTAGATTTCGTTCAGGACTCCGGCCATGCGAATACCGGCTTGTAACAGTCGCTTAAATACCAGATCCCGGTTATGAAATCGATACTCATAACCGATTCTCATATCATCTGGCAGATCGTATACTCTATCTCTATAGCTTACGGATTCATACGCCCAGTCCCGAACGGTCGCACTCTGCCACTCCTGTACCTGCTCATCGGTAGCTGTATCTATTTCCCATGCAAGCTCTGTATAACTCATCTGAATTGAGTTAATAATGTCACTGTCCCAGACTCTGTGCAGATTCGAGTTATCACCCATCCACTGCAGGCGCACCTGATTTCCGCCTAAATCCTCACCATTTCCAACATGAAGTGGCTGATGGATATCGCCAATCATGTGCATAACCATTCTGAGTTTATCTTTTTCTTCTTTCTCGGTAAGCCCGCCCTGTTTTAGCTCTTCGATTAAGGTTTCCAGAGCCCAGATAATATCACCGCCTTCATCCTGTTCAGCCTCTTCATACGTCATTCCATCCGGAATTGTGGCCCAATGCCAGGTTCTGGTGTAGTCATAATTACTATCTGAGCGGATATCATCCATCCAAACAGATGCGAGTGCCATGGAGCGATCACCTAATATATCATAAACTTTTTCACGTACATCTTCGGCAAGATATAAATCAGCGATCTCTCCGGTAACATAGTGGCCCACCTGGCCCCACTTTTGGTGTTCCAGATGGTCAACTGATGCAGTGTTAAATACTAAAATTGAAGTGATCAGAAACAGAAATTTCATAGTCGTTTTGTTTGATAATTGAGTACACACGTAAAGTACAGCCTTTTGTCTGAACAGTCTAATTCAACTCTCAGGTATTCTGTAGATCAGCAAGTTTTTTGTACAGTTTTTTTTCTTCATCAGAGAGCCTTTCGGGTATTTGAAGAAGTACTTTTACATAGTAATTCCCGCGTTTTCCCGGATTGTTGAAGTCCGGTACCCCACGTCCGGTCAGCCTGAACATCTTACCGTTTTGTGTCCCTTCCGGAATGTTCAGTTTCACTTTTCCTTCCAGGGTTTCAACTGTTAAGGAACCGCCCAATGCGGCTTTATAAACCGGCAGATCTACAGATTGAATAATATCTTTCCCTTTCCTTTCAAATCCCTCAGGTTCATTTACCTTTATTTTCAGATAAAGGTTACCTTTTCGACCTCTTGAATCCGGCTGCCCTTTTCCTGTAAGCTTTAATCGTTTACCGTCATCGATACCGGCAGGTATTTTAACTTTCATCTTTTCATTTCCAACCCGTAGATGTTTCTCAGCACCGGTAAGAATATCTTTCAACCCAACCTGAACTACAGCTTCTGAATCTGCTACTGAAGGAGCAGCGCGTCTTCGCCCACCGGTTGAATAACCTTGCCGGCTCTGAGCACCTCCAAACGGATCGCCACCATTCCCGCCAAACTGGCCACCGCCAAAAAGTGTCTCAAAAAAACTTGAGAAAGGACTTCCGCCACCGGCAGAGTGCTGGCCCTGACCAAAAATATCGTCCATGTTGATATTTACACGCTGACGCCCACCGGCACCGCCTCTACCACCGGCATACTGCTGCCAGTTAAAATCATCCGCACTGGCACCGGCTTGCTGGTACTTTTTCCAGTCAGATCCGACCTGATCATACAGCTTTCTTTTTTCAGGATCCTTCAGAACCTCATACGCTTCACCAATCTCTTTGAATTTGTTCTCAGCTTTTTTATTCCCCGGATTTTTATCGGGATGAAATTTTGCCGCCATTTTGCGGTATTTCTTCTTAATCTCATCCTGGGTTGCATCCCGGGGCACATCCAAAATTTTATAGTAGTCTTTGTATTCCATAACTCTAGCAATCTTTATTTCGCTTTTAATAATTGCAAAAGTAATGCCACGCCACTCTCAAATTGTTGTATTGACAGTATACCTGACGGATTGGATGATTCACAGGTCACAGGTCCAATGAGATATTTTCAACGGGTCGTTGACCCGTTGAGGGAATGTTGAGCTCAACAACACTACGGAGACGTACACCCCACACGGCTTACGCCGCACCCCCTTCAAGGGGAGACTTGCCCTTAATTATCTTCTAAACAAAAGCTACCCCCAATAAAAAAGCCCCTGCCCAAAACCGGACAGAGGCTCCACCTTAACCATTAACTAACGTTGTTTTACAACTCAAAGGCCACAAACATATTTCTTCCCTGCCGATTTACCCGAAGTAGAGCTACATCAGTACCTTCATCAATTAGGGTTTGAACGGCACCGTAAAACTCCTCCGGTTGAGTAACCGATGTACCGGCTACCTGTGAAATCACGTCACCTCTTCGGAGACCTTGTGAATATGCACGGCTAGTTTCACTTATCTCATTCACAACTACTCCAAACGCCTGAGGCTGGAGGTTTAGTTGCCGGCGAATGGAATCTGTCAGCTCATCTACTGCAAAACCAAGCCGTTCACGAAGCTCTTCACGTTCAGATGTACTCATATCGGCGGCAACTTCTTCAGTGTCTAACTCACCGAGCACAACCGTAAATTCTTTTATTTCACCGTCTCGGAATACTTCTATATCCACTTCTGAGCCCGGTGCTGTACTTGCAATAGCAACCCGGAAATCATAAAAATCCCGTACAACGTTACCATTTAATCGTACAACAACATCACCCTCCTGCAATCCAGCTTTTGCTGCCGGGCCGTCTTCAACTACGTCTCCAACCACAAATCCACGTGGATTATTCATTCCTAAAGCACGAGCCATGGTCCTGTCTACTTCACCGCCCATAGAAATTCCAAGATAGCCTCGGGCAACCCGTCCGTCTGTAATCAACGACTCCATTACGCTTCGGGCCATGTTAACCGGAATGGCAAAGCCGAGACCCTGGTTGCCACCGCTGCGGCTTGCAATTGCGGTGTTAATTCCAATCAACTCTCCATCTACGTTGATTAACGGGCCGCCGGAATTTCCGGGATTAATCGCTGCGTCGGTCTGAATGTAGTTTTCAAACTGACTCAAACCAAGCATCGATCGCCCGCTTGCGCTTACAATACCCATCGAAACAGAGTGTGCGAACTGATTGCCTAACGGGCTTCCGATAGCTAACACCATCTCACCCACGCGTAGATCATCACTATTACCTAGCGGAATTGCTTTTAAATCCTCGTGATCAACTTTCAGTACAGCTATGTCGCTCGCAGGATCAGTCCCAACTATCTCTGCATCCAGTTCAACACCGTCATAAAGTGTAATTTTGATCTCATCTGCATTATCAATCACGTGATTATTTGTGATGATAAATCCATCTTCAGATACAATTACACCCGAACCCAGTCCCTGACGCTGAAACTCTCTCTCTCGATCGAACCGGGGATCATCAAAAAAGAATGAAAAGGGGGATTGCTGCCTTTGGCGAACTGTCTGTGTGGTATTTATCGTTACTACCGTGGGATTTGCCCGCTCAGCTATATCTACAATAGCGTTGTTAAAATCTCTTAAAGACCCTACTCGCTGATTATCTGCAGTCTGCACGGATTCATTAAATGTTGGTAAATCCGATGATGTAGAATCTGAATCGGTTTCATTTCCAAAATTCAGCCCGATAAAGAAAAACGCCACAGCTACTGCAGCAATTACACTTTTTGTTATTCTGTCCATAAATGTCGACTCATTTTATTTGAATTCTATCAGCAGATGATTTTTTCTGCCACACCCTGTTCCAGGCGATGTTTAAAAGCATTTTTTAGTTTTCTACTAACGTACTGACCGGACGTTCCTTATATCGCATAAGAAATCAATCGGACATTAGGGATTTAAACTTCTAACTATCCCGATTTATTGCACAAAAAAATGCCGGAGACACTTGTCAAGGGATCTCCGGCGCTAACTAACCTGCTCTCTTAGGGGACATATGAGAACAGCTCTTACTACAAACTACTTATTTGATTTTAATCTGTCTTTTCATCTTCTCTTCGCTCTTATCGATGGTGATGTTTAAGATTCCATCCTGATAAGTTGCGTTAATGCTATCGTCCTTCACATCATCAGGAAGCTGGAAAGAGCGGGTAAAAGAACCATAGTGACTTTCCACTCTGTGGTATGTTTTACCATCTTTCTCTTTTTCAAATTGTCGCTCTCCGCTGATGGTCAACCGGCCTTTTTCAAGGTCAAGCTGAATGTCATCTTTCTTCATACCAGGAAGAGTTACATCTATAACGTATTGATTCTCGGTTTCTGATATATCAATTTTTGGAGCGAATGTATTTTGTCGGTTTGTAACCGCATCATTGAAAAATTCATCCATGATGTCTGAAAATCGCTTACCAATTACATCTGTACCAGGTTGAGAATATCTCATGAGTGTCATAACGACCTCCGTTTTTTTAAGTTGTTGTTTAAAACTTTTTGTTCAATCGTTCACTAGTAATTGTTGCAATAGAGATGCCAACGGTCGTTTTCCTGTCACGTTTGACAGGGAAGGCAGAATTTATATGAAGTAGTTTCAGTGGTATTCACTTCGTGTGACCGGCTGTCATTTGCAGAAAGACAGAGTGTCTTTGAGTGACTGCTATTCTGTCTGATCGCCTAGCCCTGTTCAATTTTTTGGATAGAATAGGCAAATCCGAATACCGCCTTTCGCAGGCTTTCAGCCTTTTGTATTTTTGTGAACTGATTATCTTAGCTACCATAACCGGTCAACGTCGGATCTTCAATTTTAAATTCTCATATTCGAAAATGCCCAACTTCCGATTTTTAGTTTTCACCTTTTCCCTGTCTCTTTTCTGCGGGTTTATTTCCGTCACCGCTCAGCAAACAGACTCATTCCATTATGAGATCAGGGATCATCATTTCCGGCTTGAGCTGGATCGCGGTATTTACGAGATATCATTCTACTCTCCAGAAATTGCAGAAGTCACTTTTTTCGAGGACTATCAGGCTGATTATGCCTCTTCTCATGCTGTGGTGCTGAAGCAAAAATATTCCGGTTTTGATGTGGAAGACACCGATAGTCATGTTGCCCTTTTGACTGAAGGCCTTCAGATTTTTATTAAAAAACCATCCGGCTGGTCTAACCCCCTATTAACTGGACAAGTATTCTACTTTAGAGAGTTCACATTGTAGTTTAGTTTCGTCATTGGCCTGATAAAGGTCAATTCCTTTTTCCTTCAGATATTGTTTAGGACTCTTGTA
>LKNA01000078.1 GCA_001564065.1 Chitinophagaceae bacterium T5-Br10_B2g13 | reverse complement strand
TACCCCCTATTTATCTACTAAAAAAGGTTCCAAATGTTTATAAAAATGATGTACCAGATTTTTTTCATGGAGATGCTCGTTTTCTTCAAGAGACCTCATCAATTGCGCCTTGAATGTTTTACCTTCGGAATTTTCTGAAAGAATGGAACCGTAGGCAACATGAAGAACTTGGCGTGTGTCATTATCATCCAGCAGCAACGGCAATTGTTTATCTTTCAGTGATTCAAGAGCCGGAACATTCTTTAGTTTAGCAGAGATATGATACGTTTTTTTATCTTCGTTAAAACACTTCATTGAATACGAGAGTATTTCTCGAAACAGATCAGGGTTAGCTTCTGCGACCGTTCGCAGAGCTTCCAGGTAACTTGTACCAGCTGTCTTTACATGTACAGAGCCAGATTTGATAGAACCAATGACTTTATATACCGAAAATTTATCGCTTCCCGAATGTATACTTAGCTTATATCCTCCAAACCTCTCCGCGACAGCCAGGTGTTGCTCATATTCTACTCCAAACTGATCAAGATCACCTTTAAAATCGATTCCCTTTTCAAAATCACCGCAAAAACGGGGGGCAAGACTAACGAGCTCAACTCCTAACCGGCTTAATTCAGATGCAATCAAATAATGTTCAAATGGTGTTGTAGGCAGTTCTGTTTCATCTATTGAAAGTTCCAATTCGACGGGATGATCCGGGTAGGTGCTTGCCAAATAATCAGCAAGTTTTTTGGTATGGGTAATGACGCGCCCATATTTTACCATACCCGTTATTAAATCATGTTTTGTGGGAGTCAAAATAAGATTGTTCAGACTCAGCTTTTCATTCAAATAGCGTTGTAAAAGATCTTCGGGTAGGCAGCGTAATTGTTTCCATGGTAGTGAGTTGAACGCTTTAATCAATTCTATCTGATCCATCATGCGGGCTTTATTTACTACATGATCACTTGGATCAATGGTAAACATTGTGAAACCAGCCTTGACCATTCTATCGATATGATCGGTTGTTTTTAAATGATCGGCATCCGCTCCAAAGCCTTCCGTAAACCCTTCCTGAAAAGCAGCCCAGCTTGCTGCATCCATTACTTCCTGTGCAGTTCTGTTGGTCCTTTCCAGCTCCCGTATAGACTGTTGAGCGAGAACAGGTATGAAGCCAGAATTCCGAACAGCTCTTAAATGTGCAGGTCCTGCATTACCTAGACGATCTCCAAAACCATACGAGTTATTTTTACCAACTAATACCGCATTTGTAAATTCGAATTTAGAGCGAAGGACAGATGCGTTTTTACGACTCATTTTACATCTCAAATAAATAAACTCGCCAGCCTCAATTTGGTGACCCTGAAAATCTTTTGAAAATGTGTGATCTTTTTTTGCGGCTATGACAAGAAATTTTCTAAGGTCTTCCCGAATTAAAAAATAGCAGCAGTTACCATATTCTTGAAGAGATTTTTCATATACATGGATATTCCATGTCTCTTTAAATGTTTGAACAGCCGTCTGAAGTTCAGGATTAGTATTCGGATATATTTTATTCATCTTCATTTTATTTTAACAGTTTACAACTGAGAAGGCGTGGCAGAAAGAAGTATACAATTATTAAATAGGTTACAAAAAAAGGTATAGAACCAGTAGCGTCCTAAACATTTGAATTTATCAAATAAAAATGGGGTGTCAATTGTATTGGGATTTTCGTTCTCGCTGATTTGCGCAGAGTATACCGCTGAGTCGCGCAGAATAATACAAAAGTTGATCTTCACCCACGATTTGAAGACACAGTAAAATTCTGCAAGATAACCTAGGGATTGAATCTTAACATAGTATCCAATCCTCTGTTATGGCCATAAGAATTGGATTTGAGCAAATTTTTCTGATGTTTAGGACAGTATTGGTATAGAACCATTATAAAATAGATTGAGATTATTTCACCACATGATTAGCCATAAAAACCATGGTTTTTCAAACGGGGTAGGTGTATCCAATCAAATTCTGATTTTAAACCTTCTTCTCCTCGTTTCTTTTTTGCAGAATATGAAGCAGGTGATTGTAATGATTGCGAGAAAAAGTGGTATTAATTTTGATGGCATTATAAATACGTGAATTAAACGATTTGGCACAGTGAAACCCTTTAAAGCTCATTAAATTCCAATCTATTTACGTTTAGACTTGAAGAGTATAAAAGGAAAGCTTCTCCGATGTAGTACAGCGCGAAAAGGAGAAAAGCTTAGATGGGATTTTTAAATTTCTTTAGATGTATTATTAGCATTTTCAGCGCGTAAGTGCGCTTTTATTCTCTCACAAAAGCGGGTAGTTGAATGATTTCAGGTAACCTTTTTGATTCTTTATTTATTTCTATAAGAATCTGTTCAAACGACCGTTGGCCCAATTCAAACGTTGGCTGATCGATACAAATAAAGGGGTGTTCGAGATATTTGTTAAACTCACTGGCTCCAAATGTGAGTATTTTAACAGTTTTTGAATCGATATCATGTTCTTTCATATACCTCAATGCTCCCAGGCCAACTGGATATGTAACAGCAAAAATTGCTTCAGGCAAGCCATACTTACTAAGTAATTTTTCAAACCCTTCATAACCATCAGTTTCACTGAAACCTCCTTCAACTATCGCATCTTCAGGCATCTTAATTGAAGCTTCACTTAGGGCATCCAAATAACCAAGTTTCCGTTCATTTCCAATCAAGAGTGAAGAGTACCCCGAAAGGTGGGCAATGTCTTTGATACCTTGATCAATCAAATGTTTAACACCTTTACGGGCACTTTTTCTATCTTCAACTTTTATATATGAAAAATCAGAATCTGCAAATCCCCGATCAAAGAATACGATGTCGATACCCATCTCTTTTACCTTTTCAAAAATTGTAAGGCTTTTTGTTTGCTCTGTAATTGAAATTAACAACCCATCAACTCTTAGGTCTATCATTGATTCCAGAAGTTGTTTTTCTTTTTCTTCATTTTCCAATGAGATTCCCAAAATGATTTCGTAGTTGGTCTTAATTGCGGAATTGTAAATACCCTCAACAACAGGGGCGAAAAAATAATGAGCAATTTTTGGTATAATTACTCCTATGGTATGAGATTTATTCGATGTCAGTGATCGTGCTACGAGATTGGGTCGGTAGCCCATCTCTTTGGCAACCTTTTTCACCTTTTTTTTTGTATCATCGCCGATATCGGGATGATCTCGAAGCGCTTTAGATATACTGACTTTAGTCAGATTGAGTCTTTCAGCAATATCTATAAGACGAACGTTATTTTTTTTCATTGATTTTTACCAAGATTAAAGTACTTCTGATCAAATAATGATTTCATAGAGTTGTAAATAATTTGATGAAATGCATTGATATGGTAAATCGAACACAAATCTACTACAGTTTAATAAATTTGAATTCGCTCATTCTAAATTTGGGTTAATCGTAACTCAACATTTTTCGGTAATTATCTTCCGCTACTCATGCTGCAGAGTAGCTCACTGTAATTAAAATTATACCCTCTTAAGAGGAAAAAGCTCGATAACTGCTGTTCAATCACGAGTCTTTATAGATTATGTCGTAAATCTCTATCGTCTTTTTTAGGATTTACTTTAAATTAACGTTGTGGCACCGCTAAGACAGAGTCCAAAGTTTTACCAATTTTACGTCTGCTACAGGAGTTTTAGATTAAGAAAGCCCTATTAAACTTTACCGGTGAAGCAAACACAATCTAAATAACTTCAATATAATAGACAAGTTAAATCAAGATAACTGCGTACAGTAATTGAATTGATACTGGGATGTCTTGTGATAATATCATCTATGCGAAATTCTGAAGTATTATCATTCATAATTTTGGGTGCAATAAGCGTGTGTATTTTGTTTCTATTTACCCAAATGAACGTTAATGCCTCGAAATTTTCTTTCTTACGGGTAAATAAATATACATTTGATAGACAGATTTGCTGAAAGATGGATTAAATCTGAAGGTCAGCAATCTCGAATATCTTCGCCGAGAGTTCGTAAACTCTGAAATTTGTGATAATCTAACACAAATTATCACCAATCTCTTTTTTATCCAATTCAGCAAAATCGGAGTTAAACATTATCTCAGGGCAAAGATTAACGATTCGACTTGGAGGTCGTCTGTAAGATTTCCTGCAATGAAAAACATTGCCATGTGTAGGTGATTTGTAGCTGAGAATCTGTCATTGTTAAATTTAATATATATTGTCAGAATAATAAAATTTCAGTTTTTTACATCAACTTTCAACATGTTAATATATGTCAGCAATCAGTCATTCTGCATTTTCCAGTCCAATTTTCATCCTTGTTTTTGGTTTTAGTCTGCTCTCCTGTTCACATGAAGGGGGGGACACTATCCAGGTGCTTCTCGTAACTGGCGGTGGATGGCATGATTATGAGACCCAGGAAGAACTTCTGATCCAGGCAATGGATGAACGGATTGGAGATAGAATTGAATGGACGGTTGTTCATGAGGGCGATGGTGAACCCAATCATCATGTGTCTATAATGAAGGAAGAGAATTGGGCAGCGGATTACGATCTGGTTGTTCACAATACGGGTTTTGGGCGGGTAGACGATCCTGAGTACGTTTCGCATTTTGTGCAACATCACCTCGGAACCCCTGCTGTATTAATACATGCCTCTGTACTCAGCTACCGTTATGCAGAACCGGCAGATCCATGGTTTGAATTTATGGGCTTGCAATCGATGTGGCATGAAGATCAGCGAGAATTTGAAGTAGAAAATATTGCTCCTGACCACCCTATAATGCGTGATTTTCCTGAAACATGGATAACCCCAGCTGATGAAGTATATGTGATTGAAGAGGTGTGGGGGGGTATCACGCCTCTTGCCAGGACGTTCGGTGTGGAAACGGAAGAGTATCAAACCGTAACCTGGACCCATGAGTTTGAGGGTACCCGTATTTTTGCAACAACATTAGGTCACAATAATGAAATGTTTGAACAGGAAGAGTTTCTCAATAAAGTTGCCAATGGCATACTTTGGGCTGTAAACGAATTATAAAATGAATCTGATGTTTAAGGAGTTGTTGGTTGTGATGCAGTTGAAGTATAGAGTACTATTCTCATTATCATTAGTCGCTTTTTTGTTTGCCTCTTTTCCAGGCTGCACTGAAGAAACTCATGAACTTGTTGTGCGTTCTGTGACAGATGAGGAGGCGGTTGAGTATGCGGATCAGGTTCTGGAACGGTCGGCTTTGTCAGTTGCCGATGGTTTTGAAGCAACCCTCTGGGCATCGGAAAAACTTCTAAGCGACCCGGTTGGGATTCATGTAGATGACGACGGCAGAGTATATGTAACCATAACCGAACGCAGAAGAAATGCTGAAATAGATATTCGAGGCCTCAGCGGCTGGATGATTGAGTCGATTGAACTTGAAACGGTGGATGACCGCAGAGAGTTGATCCGCCGCAAACTTGCACCCGAAAAGAGTGCTAACAATCAATGGCTTGAAGATTATAATAGGGACGGAAGCCACGATTGGCGCGATCTTAAGATGGGTAAGGAGTCTGTTTTAAGAATTGAAGATACTACCGGGGATGGATATGCTAACAGATCGCAAGAGTTAATTCGGGACTTCCATGACGAAATAACAGATGTCGCAGGTGCCGTGCTCTTTTTTGATGGAGATCTATTTGTAGGAGTTTCACCGGACCTGTGGCGTATCCGCGACACAAATGGTGATGGATACGGAAATGATAAAAAGTCTATTCTTCATGGGTTCGGAACAAATATTGGCTTTAACGGACATGGAATGTCTGGACTTACAACCGGGCCAGATGGACGGCTTTACTGGGCCATAGGTGATGTGGGTTTGAGTGTTGTAGACAATGAAGGGAAACGGTGGCATTATCCGCGTCAGGGAATGATCTTACGTTCAGAGCCGGATGGCAGTGATTTTGAAGTATTTGCCGCAGGTTTACGCAACACACACGAGTTTGTCTTTGACAAGTACGGAAATCTTATTACGGTCGACAATGATGGAGATCATGCAGGAGAGTTTGAACGGCTGGTGTACCTTGTCAGCGGATCTGACAGTGGCTGGAGGTTGAACTGGCAGTTTGGAAAATATAATGATCCGAAAAATAATAATTATAATGTACTCATGGATGAAGAGTACTTTAAACCCAGATTTGAAGGCCAGGCGGCTCATCTGCTACCGCCTTTGGATAGGTATATCAGCGGTCCCTCCGGGATGACTTATAATCCGGGCACGGCATTGAGTGAAGAGTGGAAGGACCATTTTTTTGTTGGTAAGTTTGTAGGATCCCCAACGAATTCCGGAATTCATGCATTTACGCTGAAAGAAAGCGGGGCCTCTTTTCAGTTGGAAAAAGATGAACAAATCCTGGAAGGTCTGTTGCCAACAAGTCTTGATTTTGGGCCTGACGGCGCCATCTATTTTACAGACTGGATTGAGGGGTGGACACTAAAACAAAAAGGCAGGATCTGGAAGTTTGATACACCAAATGAATCTGAATCCCCTGTCCGAATGGAAACAAAATCTCTTCTTGATGAAGATTTCACCGCTCTCTCATTAGAAGAACTATCCCCGCTGCTGGCACATGAAGACATGCGGGTCCGGCAAAAGGCACAGTTTGAACTCGCGGCAAGATCCGAAACAGAAACGCTTCAGAATGCCATAGAACAAAGAGATCATCAATTAGCCCGAATCCATGGAATCTGGGGGCTTGCACAAATTTCCCGTCAGTCACCCGATGTAGCAGAACCGTTAATATCATACCTGGATGATGCCGATTCTGAAATCAGAGCTCAGGCCGCTAAACTCCTGGGAGATGTGAAATACGAACCGGCAGGTGAATTCCTGATTCCTCTGCTGCAGGATGACAATTTACGGGTCCGGTTTTTTGCTGCAGAAGCTTTGGGAAGGATATCCTGGCGGCCGGCATTGGATCCAATCATCGAGATGCTGGAAGTCAACAATGATGAAGATATATATCTGCGTCATGGGGGCGCCATCGCACTGGAGCGAATCGGCGACGAAAATGCGCTGACAGAATTTGCAGGCCATTCATCACGGGCTGTCCGGATTGCGGCTCTTGTAGCTTTGACCCGGCTTGAAAGTCCCGGTGTGGTTCAATTCCTGGAAGATGAGGATGAATTTATTGTAACTAATGCAGCGCGGGCTATAAATGATGATAAGATGATAGAGGAGGGGCTTGAAGAACTATCAAAACTGCTTGAACAGGATCGATTTCTGAATGAGCCGCTGATGCGACGGGCGATTAATGCTACACTCTACCGTGGTTCATCGGAAGGCGCACACAGGCTGGCCACGTTTGCTGTGAGAGATGATATTCCGGAAGGATTGAAAATTGAAGCGCTGCAGACGCTTGCGGTCTGGCCGGAGCCATCAGTTCTGGACCGTGTAACCGGAGATCCGAGGGGCGAGATCCAGAATGATCCGGAAATAGCGCGCAATGCTGCAGGGCCAATCATGGCAAAAATTTTGTCAGATGAAAGCAGCGCTGTGAAAATTGCCGGTCTGCAAACCGCGGGTGATCTAAATTTAACTCAGGCTATACCTGATATTTTACAACTTATAGAACAGGATTCGTCCGCGGATGTCCGGATTGCTTCGCTGCGGACTCTTGTGGACATGAAGTATGAGGGAATAGATGAAGTTCTGTTTGTTGCTATGGAAGATGAAGATACAAGTGTACGCAGGAACGCTCTAAGGCTGGTACCGGAACTGAATTTACCAGCAGAAAATATGGTGGCAATCAGCGAAATGGTCCTGGCAGATGGGACAATAGAAGAAAAACAGTCGGCTTTACGAATACTGGGCGATATCGATGATCCTTCATCCTATGAAATATTAAATCAGCAGATGGATCTTCTTATGCAGAATGAGCTGGATAATGAAATTGAACTCGATTTGGTGCTTGCTGCAGAAGCCGTAAAATCAGATTCGATACAGGAACGCCTTCGTATCTATCAATCTGAAAAAAACCGGGACGATTCTGTCGCTGTTTACAGAGAATCGCTTTATGGTGGTGACGCGAGTCAGGGAAGGGAGATTTTCTACCAAAATGCAGCAGCGCAATGTATTCGCTGTCACGTTGTAGATGGTCAGGGAAGTGACGTCGGTCCGGATCTGACAAATGCCGGAAACAGATTATCCCGAAGCGAACTGTTGCGATCGATGGTTGATCCCGATGCCCGGATATCACCCGGTTATGGCACGGTCACTCTCACACTAAATAACGGGGAAACCATACACGGAATGTTGAGTGCAGAATCAGATACGCATCTAACCGTTTCAGGCAGAGAACAGGTTTGGGAAATAGAAAAGGAGAATATTGCTGAAAGAGTTAATTCACCATCTGGAATGCCAGCGATGGGGAATTTACTTACACGAGATGAACTGCGCGATCTTGTAGAATTTTTAACGAAATTACAAGCTGGAGAAAATTGATTCGGATTGGAATAATCTAAAATCTTTGAGGTTTTTAGATGGTCTATAGCATGTGAAATGTGGTGAGAGTTTTTAAAAATACGCTGTTACGATGTTGTTCAATCTATCGATTTCAACCACTATAAAAGTACAGTGCTCCATCTTTGAACGGTTCCCCTTTCAGTTCCAAATGCAAAACCGTGACCACCGGTTGGATAAATGTGCATCGATACTGGTACGTTGTGCTGGTGTAGTGAATCAAAATAAAGAAGACTGTTTTCGACAGGCACTATCTCGTCATCCTGGCTGTGAATCAAAAATGTGGGTGGTGTATCCGCAGTCACATTTAATTCCGACGAAAAACGGTCTACCAACTCCTGTGGTGGTTCTTCCCCCAATAGATTTCTGCGTGAGCCTCGATGTGCTGATAGATCCCTGAATGAAATCACCGGGTAGATCAAAGCAGAAAAATTCGGACGGGCAGGTAGCGCATCAATCGTATCTGTTTCCCGAACTGTATGATGGTCATATTGAGTACTTAGGGTTGATGCAAGGTGTCCGCCGGCTGAAAAGCCCATAACGCCGATCTGTCCGGAATCCAGGTTCCAATCTTCAGCATGATACCGCGTGAGCCGAATGGCTCGCTGTGCATCTGTAAGAGGCACTTCCTTCGCATCGGTCAGTGACTCAGACAGCGGGAGCCGGTATTTAACAACAATACCGGCAATACCATGGCCCTGCAGCCATTTTGCAAATTCTGTACCCTCCCATTCGTACGCTAATATGGACTATCCCCCACCCGGAAAAATGACCACGGCTTTTCCTGTAGTATTAGTCTCATCAGGCAAATAAACCTCCATGGTAGGCGCTTGAACATTGCCTATTCTAAGAATCTCTTCCCTGTTTCTTTCTTCTTCAAGATTCACATCATCCTGATGAGGCGGAATGCCATCCCACAAAGGTAAGACAAGCGATTGTGAAAAGATGGCAAATGGAGTGACAGTAAATAGCAGAAATAGGAGAAAGGATTTCATAACGGCCAGTGATTTTAGGTTCGACTCAAATACAATAACCAATTCAACCATAAGTTTCCTGTTTGGACAAAACTATCTCTGGAAGACTTTGAATAGTTTAACCCCGGTTTTCGGTACAAAGTGAATAGGGAAGTATTTTATAAGTAATCAGTTCGTTTAGGTGATTATTCTCAACGATTCTAACCCTCAGAGTAGATAAAATGCTTAATTCCATCAGTGGATAGGTTTATTTTACCCATATATATTATGACTTATTCAAGGTGGATAAAAGCGAACATATGCCAAGCAATTTTATAGAATTCTGAGATCTGTAACGAAATTTATGAATGTTTTAAAAGATAGTTATAAATTTTCTTGACAATTGAATGGTTATCAATTAGGTTTTACTTAACCGGTTACAAAAAAAGATGATCTTTCTGAAATAACTTAACCGATTAATTAACTCTTAAAGATTTAAGTGAATATAATTCGTCTAAATTAGTTGAAAATACTTTTTAACTAACTATCAGCCTCCAAAGTTGAAGAAAATTTTGAATAACATTCGAAATTTAATTTTAGAAATGCACAGTAATCACTTACGAATTAAATTATTCTGAAGATAGAATAATTTATCTACTGAATCGCAGCCAAAGATTTTTAAGATAAAAGACAATCAGAAATATGGAACATAAATACGGTTTACAATTGCAGATTAAATTTTTTCTAATGATTGTTCTGGCAGTTTGTACCAGCTCCTCTCTATTGGCTCAGATAAATTTAAATGAGAATACAGGCGATGTTAAATTTAAAATTAGCTCTCTTGAAAGCGCTTCTAACATAAATGCCAATGTACAAACTGGTAACATTACCGGAAAAGTTACCGATTCTGAATCTGGCGAAGCACTGCTTGGTGCTAATATTATTCTGAAAAATACGTCTGTAGGAACCGCAACTAATCTCAATGGTGAATATTTGCTAAGGCGAATCCCAACAGGGGAACAGGTTTTGGTTGTACGATATTTAGGTTATATAACTAAAGAGGTTACGGTAGAAGTAGTAGGGGATGAAGCTGTTGTGCGCGATGTCTCCCTGGATTTTGATCAACTTGAAGGAGAAGAGATAGTTGTAGGTGCACAGGCGCTCGGACAGGCACGAGCCGTAAGGCGTCAGCTTTCGTCCAATACGATTGTTAATGTGGTTTCTGAAGATCGTTTAAGGGAAATGTCTGATGCCAACGCAGCAGAAACAATCGGTCGTCTGCCTGGAATTTCAGTGCTGCGTGATGCAGGAGAGGGCCAGAAAGTATCTATCAGAGGGATGGGACCCAGGTATAGCTCAATTACAATAGATGGAAACCAGGTTCCGGGAACTTCGGGTGACAGATCTGTAGATCTTAGTATGATTTCGCAGGATATGTTGGCAGGAATAGAAGTTTATAAATCGATAAGGCCGGATATGGATGCTGATGCAATTGGCGGTTCGGTCAATTTTCGCATGGGAGGAGCGCCCGATGAAACACGTTACAGAGTTACTTTTGATAGCGGTTATAGCAGCCATACAAACGGTGTAGGCAATTATAAGGGTTCAGTAATGGGAAGCAGCCGGTTTTTTGATGATCGGGTTGGGCTTATGGTTTCAGCCAATGCCCAACAAGTTGATCGTAGTGCTCATATTTCTAATGCTGGATACAGAATTTTGCGTGATGCCAGGGAAGGTGAACCCCATGCTCCTGTTCAAGTAAATAGTTTAAATCTTCAGGATATAGATGGTACCCGCAAAAGGTACGGTGCAGGCCTGTCACTGGATTGGAGAATACCAAATGGAAAGATTTTAACCAATAATACATTTAACCGACAGGATCGTGAAGATTTTATCCAGGATCGCCGGTATAATTTAAGCAATAACAGGCAAGAATGGAGGCCAAGACATACGAAGCGAAATTTATATACTCTTAATAATACGATATCCGGAGAACACGATTTTTCCTGGATCAGGGTAGATTGGAGGGGTAGCAGAAGTGCATCCACTAATAATATTCCTTATAACCATGCGGCTTGGTTTTTTGAACCGAGTGCTTTAGAACGCGAAGGTGTTGATTTGAGTGGCGGTCCACAGATATTACCTGATATTGCAAATAATCGTACAGAATTAGCATTTCTTGAAAATCTGGCGAATAGTGAAAGAGAACAGTATCAGCGTAATTATGCAGCATCAATGGACATAGAGGTGCCTGTAGCTTACGGGCGATTGATAGAGGGTTATGTGAAATTTGGAGGAAAGCATTATAACAAATACCGGGACCGGCTGTCAACTGATTACAGGATTCCAAATTGGCATACTCCTGATCTATTCAATAATCCGAATTCCGACTTTCCATGGGAGGTGAATGATAGCGGCCGTGCCAGTATGTCTCCCTTCATTGCAAATAGAGAGCGGAGGTACAATATTATAAATGGGCAATTTGAAATGGCTCACTTACCGTCAATTGAGCTTGTAGATCAAATGTGGAATAATCATTCTGATATATACCGCAGGGAATTCATGCCTCGGTTGGATGATTACAATGCAACTGAGAGATTGAGTGCAGGATATATAATGACTGAACTTAACATCGGCGCAAAACTTATGGTAATGCCAGGAGTAAGATATGAATACGAGCATTCAGATTACAATGCAAAAATTGGCAGATTCCAAAGTAAACCTGATGATATTGAAGAGAATGTGTTTATGTCACAGCTGCAAGACACAGTGGCTACCCGAGACATGGGAATGTGGTTCCCAATGGTTCAGGCTCGATATAGGCTGGCTAGCTGGTTTGATATCAGAGCTGCCCGAACGGTTAGTACGTCCCGCCCCTCCTTCGATGCCCTTTCGCCAAGTTTGGAAATTGATTTTGATGGCGGAAATGTTGACCGGGGACATACTCAAATCCGGCCGATGAGATCAACAAACTACGATCTCTTTTTTACGTTCAATCACAACAGATTTGGACTGATTACGCTGGGCGGTTTTTATAAAGAAGTTGAGGATCTGATATACACCAGGAGAGCTAATATTTTATTTCCTTTAGAAATAGGGCTTCCAACCAATACTCGGCTATTCGATATCTCAGAGCCGTTTAATAATGAAAACCTGACTACTGTTCATGGGTTTGAACTGGAGTGGCAAAGTAATTTAACGGGTCTGCCCAATCCATTTAATGGATTGGTGATTAATGCCAACTATTCACGGTTCTTTTCTGAGGCAAATTATCACGGTTTTGAGATAAGGCGGACAAGCGAAGGATTTGCCGGAGTGGATACGTTCAGGACAGCACCTATGGTACATCAAGCCGATCATATTGCCAATGTATCAGTTGGGTACGATTATCAAAGCTTTTCAGCAAGGGTTTCGATGCAGTATCAGGGGCCTACGTTACGCTCTGTCGGGAACAGGCCAGAGAATGACTTATATACAGATGATTATCTCCGTTTTGATGCGAGTATTCGGCAACGCTTTCTTGATCA
This sequence comes from Chitinophagaceae bacterium T5-Br10_B2g13, assembly GCA_001564065.1. Taxonomy (GTDB): domain Bacteria; phylum Bacteroidota; class Rhodothermia; order Balneolales; family Balneolaceae; genus Rhodohalobacter. The sequence continues at coordinate 2,580 of LKNA01000078.1, read as the reverse complement.
ACGTCTGCACTTAGTTGCTAATATGCACAATATCACAAATCGTGAAGACCGTTCCTCTCAGTTTACCAGAGACAGACCGCGTACAATTGAGTATTACGGAGCTTCATTTGATATTGGTGTAGAGTTTCGATTTTAATTAAGCCTTAGTTTGGATAAATCAAAAATCAACAAAGATATAGTGAGGTGCCAATGAAATATTGAAGGTTTAAATCGTAAAATAAATCATGCAAATATAACTGAGACCTGGACTATTATGAATAAAAAAATTACTACTAAATTTATAGCTTATTATGTAGAAAAAGTCATGAAAGTGGCTGTTTCAACCCTAATGATCTGTGTTGTCGTTATGGGCATTCAAAATGCAAATGCCCAGCAAACTGTCGTTGTGGAGCCGGATAATTTCCCTGCTGAAATAGGGGCGTTAAACGAGGCTATTGAACAAAATGGCGGGGATGTTATTTATGTGTTGAGAAATGGAGCGACCTATTTTCTAGACTCTGCTATGGAATTTGAGCACTTTCTACATATTGAAGCAGAAGAGTATCCGAGCGACAATCCGCCTATCATCCGGGCAGGTACTGACGTACAGGGGAATTCGCAGCGCATATCAACATATCAAAATGATATCATCATGAGGGGCATCTTCTTTTATGGTCTTGATGACTTGGGAGGCCTGCCCCAGAGTCAAAGAACCTCAGGTGAGGGCATTCACCTACACTACCAGTATTGCTATTTCATGGGAGGAAATAACTATTTCTGGTGGTTGGGAGCAATAAACACCACCCTTCGCATTGAAGACTCACAACTGGCCAATGCCGGAAGGTCTACAAGTCCACCAAATCAACGATTTATAGATACAAGGGGCAATGATACAGATTCAATCATCGTGATTAATAGTAGTATCTATAATCTGAATTTTCATATACTTCGCGATGGCGGAGCTCGTATCAATAATGTAATTTTTGACCATGTGACGGTGATGAACCACTCAGAAGCTGGCCTCAATCTTCATTTAACTGAAAATGTGTCCATCACTAACAGTCTCTTCTACCATACTGGACTTGATGGCTCTTGGGAATCTAAAGAACTTGTAGGTGACGCCGGCCCAGACTATGATGGTCCACGCTACTTTGGCCAGGGAGGCTTGATCAGCATAACACCTTATGATCAACATTTCGAAGGAGTTGACGACGCACCTTCAGATGAGGATCGCTCTATTGTTATCAGAAACAACAACTTTGGCGGACTTCCGTCACAGGATCATCTAGATAATTGGGCTGAATTCAGTGATCCGCAAATACCGGTAGAAGGACGGGGCAGTGAGCCTTGGGGTACGGATCCTCAATGGATTTGGGCGAATCCAGACATCACACCGGAACATCCTGCATGGGCAGTACGCGATACGATTCCACTGGTACGCGTTTGGGAATCCCCTATGGATTCCACACTGAAAGCATGGGAGGAGCAGAGTGCACCATGGTCCTCTATTGAAAACAACATGCGTGAACAGATTAGTGTTACAGATATGCCGGAAAGCACTGCTGATTACGTTAGGGCTGTATGGTTTGGACTTGAGCTGATGAATCATTACGATCGCTGGGATGATATATCTGACAACAGCGACGACTTCTTTGCAGACGGTGCGCGGTACTTCCATCCGGGACCTGGTACACCTATGGATACTGAAGGGCCGACAGCAGCATGGTTTCGGGATCTTTCATACAATACCGATAGTCAATCATTCACACATGGTGAAAATGGCTACCCGGTGGGTAACTTGAATTTCTATCCTGAGCTACGCGAAAGATGGGGAGATGGCGATGTATTAACCTCATCAGAGGATCAGACTGAGATAAGTCGTGATTTTGAACTGGTAGGTAACTATCCAAATCCATTCAACCCAACTACAAATATTGTCTTTGAACTGGGTAGTACCGTGGATGTGACGATGGAAGTATTTAATATACTGGGGCAGCGTGTTGCCAATATGGAAATGGGTACAATGACTGCTGGCCGACATAATGTAACCCTTGATGCTTCGAACCTTACAAGTGGAGTTTACTTAGTTCGCATGCAGATGGGGACTTATGTTCAGACGCATAAGGTAACTTTGCTCAAATAAAACCCGATCAGGTGTGATAAATAATGCCTGAGTAAATTAAAATGGGGCAAATCCGCAATATTTATGATTTGCCCCATTTTATTATAGACTTACAGATATTTTAAGATAATGAATAGGCTACTTGATTGAGAAATCATTTAAAACAGATAAAGATAAATAATTACTGAATTACTGGTTATAGATATAACGATGATTAAAAGAAATTTTTACTACCTGATATTAAATGTATGTGTTGCTTTGATGCTAATATCAGTTTCTCCCTGTATAACTTACGCAACAGTTGATGGGGGGAATGACCCAGAATACAGTTTTATTTTAACAGCTGAAGTAGATGGCACATCTATAGATCTTATCGGATCTTCGGAGTTTATGATGACTCCTTCATCCTACTCAATATATATGAAAAGTGATAAAGGTAATTGTTCAATTCATCTTTTAAATTTTAAAGCACGCCCCGG
>LKNA01000023.1 GCA_001564065.1 Chitinophagaceae bacterium T5-Br10_B2g13 | reverse complement strand
CGTTTGTACTGCGCCATGTGGAATAATCAATCAGAATATGACCCAAACCATATCCAGAATATGAAAGAACAATGGAAAAAATCAGCCTGATTCACTTGATTTAGTCATAGTATTCGAAGTGACGAATTATTTAGAAAACGTCAGTTCGATCCCGTCGAGAACTCGTTAATTTTTAGACTTAGCAAGTTTTGAGATAGTATCAAAATCCCCTTTAATTAATGCCCTCTTTTTAGCCTGAGACCACTTTTTGATTTTCCTTTCCATATCTATGGCATTATTTATATCACGAAATTCTTCATACCAAACCAATTTAAGTGGTCTCCTTTTGGCCGTATAGCCACCAAATAAACCTTCTCTGTGTTGTTCTATTCTTTGCTTAAGATTTGTTGTGCATCCCGTATAAAAAGTACCATCTGAACAGAGTAAAATGTACACCCATGATTTTTTCATTTTCATCATAAATTTATTATTTGGTTACTCTACTTGTATGAAACAAAGTATGCGATCTCCTTACAATAAAATGTGCATGTCGTCAAACAGAAGTGCGTCGGAGTAAAAATGAATTTAGTAATGAACTTCTCGACTCCGCTCGAAGTGACGACTAGCAAAACCCCGCGTCAATTCGAGCCTGTCGAGAACATTGTGTTGCTTAGCAAGATCTTCTCGGCTGCATTCATTTCGCCTTGCTCCATTTACTCCGCTCAAAGTGACGGCTAGCAAAACCCCGCGTCAGTTCGAGCCTGTCGAGAACATTGTGTTGCTTGGCAAGATCTTCTCGACTGCGTTCATTTCGCCTTGCTCCATTTACTCCGCTCGAAGTGACGGATTAGTAGTTTCAGTTTTCAAAAAAATCCACTCAATCCAGCAATAATATCTTGCCATCAGCTGTTCCGGATGGAGTTTTCACACGGTAGAAATAGGTTCCGCTTGCAACATATCGGCCGGACTCTGTTTGTCCGTTCCAGGTGGCTTCGAAGCTGCCTTGGCCTGAAGTTGTAACTTCAATAGTTCTTACGGTATTCAATCCAAAATCAAAAATTTGAATGGTAGCCGGTCCGGGAGCGGTGGTTTCAAATTTGATTCGTACAACACCGTGTTGAGTTGGCGAAAATGGATTTGGATAGGCATATGTATCACTTTCGGGTGCATCTGGCTGATAGATATTTCCGCCGCGCAGAGGAAGATTGACCCGAAGGATGCTCCAGTTTTCACCTCCATCAGAGGTGTATGCAGCTCCATCACTCGTTCCAACCCACAAGTGAGAATCGGTTGATGAAATCGCGTAGTATCGGGCGTCCTCCTTAATAAAAGTGTTAGGGCTGCTGATCCTGCTTATCCTGCCCCATGACTCCCCATCGTCCTCAGATAGGTAGAGGCCATCGTCTGCAGCAGCAAACACCTTATCATCCCAAAATCCGATATCATTTACTCTTACTCCTGTAAGTGCATGATAAAAAGTGACTCCAGCATCATCCGTGTAGACCACGCCATTCTGATCGCGATTCTCTCGGTCCGTCATCCAGTTGGTCATCCATACTCGGTTTGTTCCCGGCTGTTGTCGTATCGCAACAACCCAGTTGGCTAAAAGACCGCTATCTTCATCCGAGTGAAAGGAGATTCGTCTCCATTCAATTTCACTTCTCGGTGCGGTAAGTGCATTGGGTGAGATATTGATTCCTCCGGCAGTTCCCACCCATACATTCTGATCATCATCGATCATCAGGCCAAAACCTAACAGATTGTTGTCGAAGCGCGGGTCATATCTGTTTACGATGCTTCCATCCGAGGTTTGGGAGATCCATTCAATATCATCCATGTTTGGATTCATCTCATGAAGAGAAGAGGGCGGAAGAATCAAGCGCTCCCAACTGACTCCATTGTCCAAACTTCTCAACAGTCCCGATGCCCAATTGACGGATAATAGTGTTTGATCATATAAATCAACCTCAAACGGAGGGGATAGCTGCGGAACGGTAATTCGGGTACGAAGATATGTTCGATTGCCATATTCAAACTCCATGTCACAGGGCGTACCGACATCTGATCCTGTACAGGCTGTACCCGGACGATCATCGAGTGGAAAAGGGATGAATTGCCAGGAATTTCCGGCGTTAGCCGATCTGTAGTACCCCATTGCCGTCTGTGCAGAATCATCACCAATAGATGAGGTGAAGCCCAATCCGGCAAAAATTTGATCTCCATCTGCTTGCAGTGAAAAAACGCGTCCGCGGCCAACAAAAACGCTGTCTGCCATTTCAGGAATATAGACCTCTCCGGTCAGCCCGGAGTATGCATTCAATCCGGGCCCCATCCAGATCAGGTCACCGGATCCCTCCAAAGAGGTGACTGAGTTTTGAGCGATTGAGCGAAAACGATCCTGAATCGGATCGAGGTTCAGATCTTGGGAAATTGAACTGACCGGCAGAACGATCAGCAATGCAACAGGCAGGATGATTGATAAGGCATACCTGTGAACCGGATTTTTGTAAAACAAACTAATCATGCCGGCAATGTAAAGATATATGAGGATATGTGAGAAGTGATATGTCCTCTTTTTAGAAGAGAGCAGGCGCACGTTGAATTTGATGCATACTACTCGAAGTGCTTCCGCTCTTTTTCGTAATCCTCTTCAGAAATCAATCCCTGCTGCCAAAGACCGGTCAGATAGTCGATCCGATCATCCCGACCGGGTTTTGAAGGTGTTGCCGGCTCAGATTTCTTATTCAATTCTGCCAGCCGTTTGCGTTCTGCCTTGGCGGCAGACATGATGGTATTGGCCAGGTTTTCCGGGTTCTCCATTCCCAGAAGGTCGATGGAGTTTGAATCGGACCGGATCGTAACTAAGCCTAATCCAAATTTTTTATCGATCCATTTTTGGGAAATATCAACGTTCTGGATGTTTACAAGATCCATCTTCTGTTCAAACTTAGAATCTTTTGCCGTTATTGAGTGGTCCGTTATTCTGTACGAAATAGCGTTGTGAGCAGAATAAAATCTATAAATCAGGTAAATACCAACGCCAAAGAGCGGAATTAAAAAGATTCCCAGAAGGTACCACCAGAAAAGTGATTTATGAGACGGAGTTAAAGTGATCGATTTTTCAGTCATTGGACTGTATGGTTTTGAAGTCGAATTGATCTATTGTTAAAAGGTATTTATCAGCCTTAGGATTCCAAAATCATTTTTAAAGTTGAAAAAAATGTGACTGCTTAAGAAAGCGAAATGACTCTTATGACTCCTTTATATTCTCCTCAGCCAGTTTTGCATTTCTGACAAACCATTTGTGTGTGGCTCTGCGAACGGCACTTCCCTCAAAGATGTCATCGAACTCACTTTCGGTAATTTCACTCCATTTACGATCGGTTGGATAGAGTACATTCTCTCTGGGTTTCAGATCTTCGTATGAGCCATATTTTGCTTTACGGTTCCAGGGACAAACATCCTGGCAGATGTCACAGCCAAACATCCACTCACCGAGCTGCTCCTTAAACTCATCGGGCATCGTCTCTTTCATCTCAATGGTCAGATAGGAGATGCACTTGCTCCCGTCAACTTTTTGCGGTTCGTAAATAGCGTCGGTGGGGCAGGCGTCTATACAGCGCGTGCATGTTCCACAGTGATCGGTTTCGGGGGCATCATAAACAAAGGGAACGTCGATGATCATCTCTCCGATAAAAAACCAGGAGCCGTGGGTTTTGTTCATCAGCATGCTGTTTTTACCGATCCAGCCATTCCCGGCTAAACGGCCCCAGGCTCGATCAAGAACGGGTGCTGAGTCTACAAATATGCGACCGTTAACATCCCCGATAAGTTCCCGGGTGTAGCGAAAAAGATGCTTTAAGCGGTTTTTAAAAAGTTTGTGATAATCTCTTCCGCGGGCATATTTAGAGATTTTTGGTACGTCGTGGTTTTGATCGAATTGTTCATTCTCTTCGAAACGGTATCCCGCAATAACGCTTACCACACTTTTTGAGCCGGGTACCAGTTTTGTGGGATCAACTCGTTTGTCAAAATGATTCTCCATCCAATCCATGTTGCCATGTCCGCCTTGATTTAGCCACTCTTCCAATCGAAAAGCGTCGTCATCAAGTTTTTCGGCTTTGGCGAATCCGCACCGGTCAAATCCCAGCTCAAGCGCTTTAGCACGAACATGAAGAGTATTTTTGAGGGGATCCATTGGATAGATGTGAGATGTAAGAATCGGGTCGACAGAAATGTGGTTCCCGCGACCCGTAATTCTTAAAATGAGAAATATATGGTTACTCTTTGATGTCGATCAGCTCAACTTCAAAGATCAGTACTGAACCTGGAAGAATGATGCTTCCCGGAGGAGGGTTAGTTCCGTATGCGAGCTCAGATGGAATGAAAAACTCATAGGTTGCGCCTTCACGCATCAGTTGAAGTCCTTCAGTCCAACCGGGAATAACTTGATTCAGAGGAAAAGTTGCGGTTTGATTTCGGCTGTAAGAGCTGTCAAACTCTTCACCGGTAATGAGAGTTCCTCTGTAGTGAACTTCCACTTGGTCCGTTGCTTCAGGCCTGTCACCGGTTCCTTCCTCAACAACCCTGTATTGAAGTCCTGATTCGGTTACCATTACATCCTCACGTTCTGCATTCTCTTCGAGAAAAGCCTGACCTTCGGCACGTTGACCCTCAGCCTGCTCAGATCGCTCCATTTCCTGGCGCTGCTGAACTTCCATCATATAGGTCTGAATGGTCTGTTGCATAGCCATTCTGTCTATTTCCGGATCTTGCTCAGCCAGGGCTTGCTGGAAACCGGCAACAAAGTTTTTCATATCGATATCCGTAAATCCTTCCTGAGCCATACCGGATCCCTGAAGGTAACCGATGCTGTAGCTAACGCTATCTGCTTTTGAGCTTAAATCTGATTCTGAACTGTAGTTTTCCGACTCACAGCCAGAGAAAAGTAATAGACCGGTAATGGCCAGAAATGTGATAATTTGAAAAGTATATTTCATGAATTCTGTCGTCTGTAGTTGTTATTAAGTGTTGATTGTATTCGATTACTTATTACTAAGTAAGAAGTTCCTTAAATCTTGTCGCATTCAATATAGTGCAGATATAGGAAAGTATCAGGGATAGATCAATTACATTTACCGGATTATAAATTCAGATCCTTTCTGTAAATCAATTAAGGCAACGAAAGTGATCTTCGCAGAATCCATTCCGATGTTAAAAGTGCGATTACAACCGCAAACCAGATCAAGCTGAATTCCCTCAGATAGCGTTGTGTTTCTGATATCTCTTCAACGGTATCATACAGTTCCTGTTCTTCTAAATGGGTGTTAAATCTGCTGAAGTCGAGATTTTCCAGAAAAAGACCACCACTGTTTAACGCAATACTTCTCAAAGAGGCATCATCCCTCTGTGTATTCAAAATTTCGACATTAGACCGGCCAACAGCTATACGCGCTTCATCTGTTCCTAAATCCCGATTATTCAAGGCAGCGCTGGCTACAGCTCGGTATGTACCGCTCGGCAATGTGCCGATTTCAGCTATATAATTTCCTGACCCGGTGTGTCTCATCCTGAATGTGCTTATTTCTGCTTCGCTATCCGCATCAAAAATATCTACATCGATCAGCCCGTTCAGTTCAGGTTCACCGCGTTCGTTGATAAGTGAACCCCGGATTTGTATGGACTCATTTTCCGTGTAACTGCTCTTTGCAGGTTCGATAGTCAGGGTCCTTCGATCGGGTGGTGTCGAGGTCCAGGAGACCAGGTTGTCAATCAGGTTTCTGAAAAACTCACCGGACTGATCCTGACGGCTTAACCTGTATTGATACCACCCATAGGTATTTACTGTAGCAAGTCGTCTGTTTGCTCCTTCATCTGAAACTAAAACCGGTATGCTTGTCTCTGTTCCCTGAAAGTTTGCATTGATCAAAATCTGACCGGCAGGAGATATAGAGTATTCACTTTGATGGGAAAGAAGCGCAGGAAGTGTTCGTTCAGGCGGAATTGTTAACTCCAGCAGGGGATGGGATAAATCAGAAGAGACCCGAACAGGACGAACCTCAATAGGTGATCCCGCGGTTTGCGGTACTGCAGGTTTTAAATTATTGAATGATCGATTACCCTGAAAAGAAGACGGCAGTGTAAAAAATATGACCGGTTTTTGATCCATCAGATTGGTCACTCTTTCAGAAATATCTGAGTTAGCCGGAGGTTCGCCATGCAGAATGATCAGGTCAATATCATCAATATCAAATTCCGGAGAGAAGGGGTCTGTATCAAAAAATTGATCTCCGCCTAACCAGGTTGATTGAATCAGTTCATTTTGAATATCGGTAGCGATCTGATTTCGTATCGCCGCAACATCAGGATGTATTTCGAATGCAATGGATAAGATCCGGGTTTTATCATCAAGCACATCGGTTGTGAATGTGTAGATGTTATTCTCTGTAGTGAATTCATCTTCGATAGGCACTATTTCTACGGATAAATCGTAAAACCCGGGATCGCTGTACTGCCTTTCAAACTCAATCAGCCGGCTTCCTGATGATGATTGAAACCGGATTTCAGAAGACTCAACAACAGTGCCATTCTCAATAAGCCTCACTTCTGTCTGCTCATTTTCTGCTTGTTGATACTGTATTTCCGCCGTGATTCGAGTTACCGTATTTGTATAAACCGGATCACGGAAGTTCACATCAGAGATAGCCAGATCACGTACTGTGGTAGTGTCGCCAAGGGGAACTGTAAAAACGGGGATCGAGAGCTGAGTGGCTGTAAATACGGGGTTTCTGCCCTGTGTGGCTATTCCGTCACTAAAGAGAACAGCAGCTTTAAATTGATTCTCATTCTCAAGGATATGATTTAAAACGGCATTGAGATGGGTTCCTGTACCATCAACCGTTAATTCATCTCCGGAATAGATCTCAGTATCAAATAAAAATTGTGTGTAGGTAAATCGGTCATCTCGTTGTTCGTTAAACAGCTCCTGACGCTCTCTGTAGCTTTCGAGTCCCTCATATTCACCTCTTTCAAGGGAAACGCTGATGGAGTTATCGTAGTAGATCGCTAATTGCGGGGATTCTGTAGTGACAGATTCGCGGGTAAAAAACGGGTTAAAAAGAAGTATAATCAGGATCAGTAGGGAGAGAGAACGAAGGGTGATCAAGCTCCACCTTTTAAACGGACCGCCTTTGTTCAGATCTCGATAGGTGTAGTAAGAGATGAATGTGGTTAAAGCCGCCAGGGATAAGAGTAGGATGACCGGTAATATCGGGCTGAAACCCTGAAAAAATGCAATTTGCATAGCTTACCGGATCATTTGAACATTTTCTTTTGAGCTGCGCTTACAGTGTGTCTAACAAATGATTGATAATATCAACCGTTGTATAACCTTCCGCTTCAGCTGCATAGTTTGTAACTATACGATGACGAAGTACCGGAATGGCTAATGCTTTGATATCATCCATCTCTACGTTAAAACGACCCATAGAGAGTGCTCTTGTTTTTGCACCAAGGATTAAATATTGAGAAGCTCTCGGTCCAGCGCCCCAGCTTAAATACTTATTGACAAACTCCGGTGCCTGCTCCGTTTTAGGCCGTGTTTGAGTAACCAGCTTAATGGTTTTATCCAAAACGTGTTCAGGCACAGGAACTTCACGGATCAGTTTTTGAAATTCGAGAATCCGATTCTTTTCAAGAACAGAGTGAATGACTTTTCTTTGTGGTGAGGTTGTCTGTTTTACAATCTGCTTCTCTTCAGCAGGAAGAGGGTAATTCAGATGTATATGGAACATAAACCGGTCCAGCTGTGCTTCCGGCAATGGATATGTACCTTCCTGTTCAATAGGGTTCTGCGTAGCGAGAACAAAAAATGGATCATCCAGTGTAAAAGTCTGTCCTGATGCGGTAATTTTATGCTCCTGCATTCCCTCCAGAAGCGCAGCCTGAGTTTTAGGAGGGGTTCGGTTAATCTCATCAGCCAGAACAATGTTTGCAAAGATGGGACCTTTGATGAATTTAAAGTGCTTTCGGCCGGTCTCCTTATCATCTTCAATTACTTCCGTTCCCGTAATATCTCCGGGCATCAGGTCGGGGGTGAACTGAATTCGGCTGAACGAAAGATTCATCGTTTCGGCCACGGTTTGAATGAGAAGTGTCTTTGCTAAACCCGGTACACCTACCAAAACGCAATGACCTCCGGAGAATAGTGAGATCAAGAGCTGCTCTACGACATCTTTCTGCCCCACAACAACTTTCGAAATTTCATCTTTTATCGAAGCGAAAGCGCTGCTAAAACCCTCAGCGGCTTCAACCGGATCCTGAATACGTTCTGAACTCATTTTTTCTGTATTAAGGGGTAGCCGGTTCAGGTTCCTGCATCAGCGGATCTGTAAGACCGTCAACATCAGGCATTGGAATTTTGAACTCTATAAATACCTCATCCCTTAACCCTTCAAGCCAGGTTCTGAACTCTTCCATCTGTTTTTGTTGAAGAGCTATATCCCTAATACGGTCGTAATCCTGATCTAAGTTTGCGATATGTTCCGGGATCTGCCTGTCCAGCCTAACAATTCGAAATGCTCTGCTTACATTTTGCCGGGGAGGATTGTAGGAGCGAGGTTCAGAAATTTGGCCTTCCTCTTCCAGCAGCAGTACAATTCTATAGAGTGCCGGTTCCAGCTGGCTAATGGGTATCAGTCGATCACCTGTCTGCCTGTTCACAATACGGCCTCCGAGTGAACTAGTGGCTTCATCTTCAGAATATTGGCGAGCCATATCTGCAAAACGCTTATCGTGGTTTAATACACTGTCTCGAATCGCATTCAGTTTTTCAATGGCCTGACCTTCATCTACAAGTGTTTCATCAATTTTAATCAATACGTGGCTCGTTGCGATCTGATCGCCGCGGCGATCGTCCAGCCGGATAATGTGATAGCCAAACTCCGTTCGAACTACTTCTGAGATTTCTCCTACATTAATAGCTGTTGCCGCAGCAGAGTAGTTTGCTACCAGATCGTTTACAGGTAACATAGGCAATGAGCCGCCACGCTGGGCTGACTGATCCTCACTATATCTTCTGGCCATCTCCTCGAACTCTTTCCCGTGATTTACGATCGAGTCTCTGATAGCCTCTGCTTTCTGTAATGCGGCGCTTCTTGCATCTTCGAGAGGTGGGGGAATTACAACAATCTGTGATACTCCGACCTGTTCGGGAATGGTAGGAAGCTGATCATCCGGTATACTGTTAAAAAATTCAACAACTTCAGGCCTGGTAATATTGATCTGATTCATTTTTGTCTGTTGAACCCGCTGTACAACCATCTGCTCACGAAACTGATCTCTGAAATCGGCGCGCAGCTGTATAATGCTTTTTCCAAACGCTTCTTCCACGGCTCGTTCTCCGCCGGCTTGTCGGATTAAGTCGTTAATTCGAGCGTCCATTTGTCGGTTAACCATTTCATCAGAAACGGTAATAGAGTCAACCTTAGCTCTCTCCAGCATAACGTAGTTGTCTACCATGCTTTGCAGTGCGCTGTACCATAGATCTTCGCTGAAATCAATCTGTTCTCCCTGTGCTTCAACCTGGTTGATATACTGTCTGACTTCATCATCAACGTCAGATTTCAAAATAATTCGATCATTTACAACAGCAATAATACGATCCGCCACCCGTGTCTGCTGTGCGATAAGTGAAGTAGAGAAAAAAGAGAGTATTGCCGTAAAAAAGAGAAGCCGTTTTACAAAGTGAGTCATTATAAGTAAATATCTGTTACGTATTAATTTGTTGAATTTTGAAAGTCAGATAGTATTTGTTCGATATCTGTAACGTTCGTTCTTTCTATTTCATTATTCGCGCTCGCCTCAAGATACAGATTACGTATGTAACTATTGGTTATTCTTCGGGCTTTTTCAAGTTTTAGCCAATCCTCAATTTGAGGAATAAGCCATTCCAGATCAGGATGATCGCCGGCCGGACGCTCTTCCATAAGTTGAACAAGGTGATACTGCCCGCCATGAAAATGAATAGGGGAGCGTTCCGATAAACCGATAACGTTAAGATACCTGTTTAGCATGGGTACATCACCGCCGGCCATGGAGATAGGCCAGAACTGCTGCGACTGCCTGAACTGCAGATCCGGATTTACACTATAGTTCTCGAGAATTTCTCTCCACTCCACGCCCCGCATCAGATCGCGGTTTGCATTATCGGCATCCGTCCTGGTCTGTGTGGTAATGTGCCTGTAGCGAATGTATTTTTCATCTAAGGTAAATTGATCCTTATGTGTCTGATAATAGGTCTGTGCTTCTTCTCGGGTAACTTCAATATCCCCTAAATTTCTTTCAACAATGTAATCTTTAAGTGCCTGTTCAAGCAGTTGGTGTCTCATTCGCTGAAGTTTTCTGTTTACTTCGGGGGTACGGTTCAGACCGATATTCTCTGCATGATTGACGGTAATGGCTGAATTTATCCACTGCTCTGTATATTGATTTATGGCCTGTAGAGTGTCTTGCCTCAATATTGAAGCCGGTATTTCGTCAAGTGCCATCTGCAGTGTTAATGTTTCACCGCCGGCTCTTGCCAGAACAGGGGAGTCTGCCTGTTGAAAATTGTTCTCGCAGCCGGTAAGCGCAAGTATGACGATAAGTAAAGCGGATAGGTAATGGTTAACCTTCATAGAGTAGAAAATGTTAAACCAAACGTTTTTATAATCTGTATGAAACAGAACTTGAAAAATACCATTAATTACGGGGTAAGAAAATAAAATTATCTATACCGCATAATGTTCCTGTATTTTTCTGTTTATTGAGTTTGGTTGTTTTAAAAAAGCATACCGGCAATCGTGGCTGTCATCATGTTAGCCATTGTTCCGGCCAGAACTGCGAGCAGGCCAAATCTGGCCAAGTCGGATTTTCTGTTCGGAGCCAGCCCGCCAATACCACCTATCTGAATGGCAATGGATGAAAAGTTGGCAAATCCACAAAGTGCAAATGTGGCCATTGTTATTGTTTTTGGGGAAAGTGTTCCATCCGCAACCATATCAGCCATCTGGAGATAAGAAACAAACTCATTAAGGACAACTTTTGTACCGAGCAAAGATCCCATATTTACGGCATCAGCCCACGGTACCCCCATAAGAAAAGCTAATGGAGCTAATGTCCACCCAAGCAGGGTCTCGATGGTCAGGTCAAAGTTAGGAAACATGGAATTGAAGCCGGTAATTTCTCCAATTTCGAAAAGGAAGTAGTTCGCCATAGCAAGCAATGCGATAAACGCCAGAAGCATAGCGCCTACATTGGCAGCGAGTTTTAATCCAACTCCGGCACCGGTAGCAGCAGCATCAATTCCGTTCGCATCGGTTTTTTCAACACTCATCTTTACATCACCCTTAGTGGCGGGTTCTGCAGATTCAGGATAAAGTATTTTCGCAATCACGAGTGCAGCCGGTGCAGCCATCAAACTGGCACCTAGAAGCTGTTCAGCAAAAAGCAGCCGTCCCACATCAAGGGGAACATTATTCGCCAGTGCGTAAGAGTTACCCAGCATTTGAACGTAAGCCGCCATCACACCGCCGGCTATGGTTGCCATACCACCGGTCATTACGGTAAGCAGCTCAGACTGAGTCATTTTGCCGATATAGGGTTTAATGACAAGAGGTGATTCTGTCTGACCCACAAATATATTTGCAACAACCGAAAGAGATTCAGCACCCGATGTTCCCATCACTTTTTGCATGCCTCTCGACATCAGGCTTACAACTTTTTGAAGAATGCCATAGTGATAAAAAATAGCCGTTAGTGAGGCGAAAAAAACAATGGTAGGCAAAACCTGAAATGCAAAGAAGTGCCCCATGCTGCCTTCCATTCCGGGACTTTTTGCCAGATCACCAAAAATAAACTCAGCACCGGCGGTGGTAAAATCCAATACAACAACAAAGAAACTGGAGACCCAGCTGAAGAAATCCTTTGGCCAGCCCAGCGGTGCCCAGACTTCCGCCATATCAGCACCTTTTAGAATGAAAATAGCCAGTATAAATTGAATGCCTAATCCGGTACCAACCAGTTTCCAGTCAACGGCTTTTCTGTTTTTACTAAGTATCAGGGCAATGGCAATGATAACGGCCATTCCGATGAGTCCGCGAAGAATATTCATGCGTTTGTCTCTTTAGGTTGCTGTAAGGATGTGTCTTTCGGATTCATATCAGGAATTGGTTTTCCTCTTTTTTGATCTACCGGTGGTCTGAAACAGTGGCGTGCTCGAGGTTCATATGCATCTTTTTCACCAACCAGAACTTTGTCTTTATTTTCTACAACACGTTGGGAAAAATTGGCAATCATACCGCTTTCCGAACAGATTGCGTGCAACTTAGTAACAAACTCTGCAACGGCAAGAAGTTGCGGCATCGGTTCAAATGGTTTGCCTTCAAAATCCATGTCCAGCCCGGCTACGATTACTCGCTTACCATCGTTCGCTAATGTATTGGCTACCTCAACAATTCGGTCATCAAAAAATTGTGCTTCATCAATGCAAACCACTTTAGCCGTTGAGGTTAGAAGAATGATTTGATCGGCAGTGTCAACCTGAATCCCGGGCAGTGCAGTCTCGTTATGTGATACAACTTCTGTATCGCTGTATCTATTATCTATGGCCGGTTTCACAACTACTACACGCTGACCTGCAATGTGAGCTCGTTTGGCTCTACGGATCAATTCCTCCGTTTTTCCACTAAACATTCCGCCACAGATTACTTCAATCCAGCCTACCTGATCTGAGACAAAACCGGGTTCATTTATCATTCTTTATCTTCCTCATTTTATTTACTGCGTGGAATATATCCTTGTAGAGATAAAAGTAAAAAGTTTTCTTTTGCGACTGCGGTGCACAACAATCGAATCAAAGTATTTAATAAAATATTCTTAAGTTATTGCAGATTTTAACCTGTAAATAGAGATCCCATCCGGGCAAAAGAATAGAACTATTCATGCTTCTAAGTTACCAACGCTACTTCGCAGCAAATTGCCGCCAATTCACCCATTTGTTATTTTTGCTACTGTTTATTTTGATGATTCCATTGCAGTCAGCTACTGCTCAGTTCATGGAGGATTTTGAAGAAGGCTCTAAGGGCAGTTATGCAGCGGCAACCGTTGAGCTGCAGTCGGGTGAGTGGATATTTGATGATGCATTGCTGGGCAACCAGGATGGGGATAGAAAAAACGGAGATCAGTCCGTAAGAATACGCGATGGTTATATTGAGATGCTCTTTGATTACAGTGAGGGCGCCAATGAAGTTCAGTTTTATGCTTCAAATGCTGGATTTAGCGGTGACACCGGTGGAGTGATTAGATTATTTTACTCACAAGACGAAGGAGAAAACTGGCAACAGGTTGGAAATAGCTTAGAACTCACAGATGAATTCAGATTCTATTCTTTACCTTTAAGTGCCGCCGGAGATGTACGATTCAGAATTGAGAAGGTTGAGGGAGGGAGAGTTAGTTTTGATGATTTTCGGATAGAACCTTTCAAAGAACTCTCAGAAGATCCCAAATTAGAAGTCAGGGTTGAGGGAAGTGTTTTAAACAGCGGGGACCTGGTCAACTTTCCGGTCATAAACAGCGGCAGAGAAAAATCGTTGGCAGTCCGGATAACAAACATGGGTGAGCCGGATCTTACTCTAGACAATATTATAAGTAACGATCCAAATCTGTTTTCGTTAGAGCCTGAACCGGAATCTCCAATTTCAGCAGGGCAGTCATTGGAAATGGAATTAATATATTTGCCTGACGAACCCGGGATCCATGACGGTATGATTCTCATCCAAAGTAATGATCCGGAGACCCCGGAGTATGAAATCAATCTGACCGGAGAAGCTATTGATCAAAATGAGTTGATCACTATTGAAAAGGCGCGAGAAGTATCGTTTGGCACCAGGGTAACGGTTGCGGGAAGAGTTACCGTGGCTGATGAGTTTGAAGGCCCTGTCTTTTTTCAGGATGAAACGGCTGGATTGGCAATTTTCGAACCCGGTTTGATCGAGGCTGTATCTCGGGGAGATTCAATCCGGGTAAACGGACCGGTGACAGAGTATAATCCCATTGGCGGCACCCCGGGAACATTTCTGACTCAGATCGCTTCTGTTGAAGGCGATGATTCCATTATCTACGAAATTATTGAAGGTGAGAAATCTGTACCGGAACCGGCAGTTATTAATGTTCAAGAGATGAATAGTGGATTATACGAGGCACAGTTAATTCAACTGCAAAACGTAAATATTCGCGATTCAGGTCTGTTTATGGGAGATAGAAATTATTCCATTTCGGATGCGAGCGATTTAGGGGAGCTTAGAATAGATGGAAACGTTAAGGATTTAGTAGATGCATTTATCCCGTCAGATCCCGTCGAAATAACAGGTGTTGTGGATCGATTCAGCGGAACATATCAAATCAAGCCAAGAGATAGTGATGACTTGTCTGCGGAACCTTTCGTTCCTGAAGGAGAGGAGATTGATAAAGATCTTACTTTCGATGTGGTAACCTGGAATATTGAGTGGTTTGGTTCGGAAAGCTTGGGGCCGGATGACAATGATCTGCAAATGAATAACGTAATAGATGTCATAAACGCAATTGATGCCGATATCTATGCATTTCAGGAAATTTCCAGCCAGGTTGCATTTTATGCCCTGGTAGACAGTCTTGAGCATTTTAATGGTTTCACTGCCACATACGGTCAAACTCAAAAAACAGCCTATCTCTTTAAAACTGCAGTGGTTGACTCTCTGGACTCCGGTCTGCTTTTTGAAGGACAGGAAAGCTTTGACTGGGCCGGTCGCTTGCCGCTCTTTTTTGAGGTTGATGTTACCGTAGATGGTATTACCAGGCGTATTCTTCTGTATAATGTTCATGCAAAAGCCTTTGGCGATCAACCATCATATAACCGTCGTTTGAATGCAGCAAAATCGTTAAAAGAATACCTTGATGAAAACCGTTCGAATGACAGAGTTATCTTTTTGGGAGACTTTAATGACCAGCTGACCCTATCAACATATGACGGGGCTGATCAGTCACCTTACTCGATGTTTCTTGAGGATGACAGGTATTATGCCGTTACTAAAATGCTTGAGGAGAAAGGGTTTGCGAGCTATCTGGCAGGTGAATTCAGGAGCATGATTGATCATATCATCATAAATGAAAACCTGACCGATTACCATATTGATGGTGCCCAGAGAGTTGAGAGTCCGGCCTATATCGAAGACTTTGTTGGTACAACGTCCGATCACGCTCCGGTCTGGACACGATTCCAGTTTACGGGAGAACCTGTAGAGTTGCCTTCTGAAATCGTCATTGAGCCAAATTATCCAAACCCTTTTAATCCATCTACTATTATACCATTTACTCTGCCTGAATCATCCGTAGTAACGGTAGAGGTTTTTGACATCCTTGGCCGAAAAGTAGCAGAGCCGGCTTCCCGGCAGAGTTTTCCTCCGGGAGATAATGAGGTCGAATTTGATGCTGGTAGTCTCTCATCAGGAGTGTATATCTACAGAATTACTTTCCAGGACGGTACTGTAGCTACTGAAAAAATGATGCTGATTAAGTAACAGGTTGAATCGTTTGATTTTAAAACCTGAGTTCAAGTAATAAGTGCAATAGAAAATATTTGCGGTTTGGATCAGTTTTGATAGCCAAAAAGAGCTATACATAAAGCTTAAATTTGTTTATTTTGGCGCTTCGCAAAAATTATCTTTAAAAAGCTGATCTAATCCGGATTTGTCAACACGTTAAGAACGATACCAAGAGGTTAAAAATTTACTATGCGACGATATTTATTACTAATTGCCGGCATTTTATTACTACTTGCAGCAACAGAGATATCCGCTCAAAGTTTCAATCCAACTGACCTGAGAGGCGTAAATGTCAATGAACTCAGTGAAGAGCAGATACGCCAGGCTGATCGTGAGATTAGAGACAGGGGGCTAAGCCTTAGTGAATTTCAGCAGCTTGCTGTTGCACAGGGAGCATCACAAGCTCAGGTAAGTCAGCTGTTGCAGCGAATCAGGCAATTACGCAGTACTCAAGGTGTTTCTGGAGATAGTGTTGAAACCGGTGAAACAAGGTCGATTGACCGTGACCAAGATCGCAGAATTGAGTTTGAATCTGACACAGTTCAACAAGAAGTGATTTCAGATTCTCTTAAGATATTTGGGATGGATCTTTTTAGTAAAGCATCCATTAGTTTTGAGCCCTCATTTAATGTTCCAACACCAAAAGATTACACCTTGGGCGCTGGTGATGAGATAGTTATAGATATTTGGGGAGCAGCTGAACAGACCTACAGATTAACTGTTAGTCCGGAAGGAAATATTCGAATTCCAAATTTAGGTCCAATTCATGTTAACGGCCTTCAGATAGATGATGCTGAGAATCGAATACTGAATCGTTTAACCGATATCTACTCAGGGCTGAGACCCAATAATCCAGACCAGGGAAATACTTTTGCACAGATCACACTTGGAAATGTACGAAGTATTAAAGTTACCGTTATTGGTGAAGTTGTACAACCCGGTACTTACACCATTTCCTCACTTTCTACAGCTTTTAATGCACTGTATGCTGCAGGAGGACCAAACAGACAGGGTACATTTCGTAATATTCAAATTATCAGAGACAAAGAAATTCTGGAATCGTTAGATGTATACGATTTCTTAGTTGATGGAAATCAGGAAAGTAATATTCGGTTGCGTGACCAAGATGTTATTTAAGTAGATCCTTATCAGAATCGTGTACATGTATGGGGAGAAACAAAACGAAACGGCTATTTTGAAACTTTGCCAGGCGAAACTCTGGAAGATCTCATAACATATGTAGCCGGATTTACCGATGAAGCGTATACACGAAGGTTAACCCTTGAAGGTATGACTCCCACCATGAGAAGAGTATCTTCACTTTTCTATCCGGAAGATTCTGATACAGAAATTCAAAATGGAGATAAACTTCGAGTAGGTAAAATTTTAGACCGTTTTGAGAATAGAATTGAAATCGAAGGTGCTGTATTTCGCCCCGGAGTATATGAGTTTCAGGATGGAATAACACTTTATGATATCATACAAAAATCAGATGGTCTAAAGGAAGACGCTTTCAGGGGAAGAGGAACAATTGAACGCCTGAAAGAGAACCGTGAACCGGAGATTTTATCATTCAGTGTTGAACGGTTAATGGATGATCCGGCCAGACATGATATTCTTCTTCGACCGGATGACGTGATTCGCATATCCAGTATTTTTGATCTCCAGGAGGAGTACACAATTTCTGTACGCGGTTCAGTGAATAATGGCGGTACGTTTCAGTTTAGAGAAGGGTTTACTCTAAAAGACGCTATTTTTAGAGCTGATGGATTTACTGATAATGCCGCAGTTTACAGGGTTGATGTTGCTCGCAGGATAACGGATGGTGAACGAATTAGAAGTAATCGTACGGCAGAGACATTTCGCTTTGATGTAGACGAGACATTAAGTTTTGAAGATGAGAATGGCGAATTTGAATTGATGCCATTTGATCAGATCTATGTAAGAACAAAGCCTGACTATCAAACACAACAGACGGTTCGCATTGAAGGTGAAGTTCAGTTTCCAGGAGTATACGTTCTGGATAGCCGTACTATGAGACTTTCGGACCTGGTCGAAATGGCCGGAGGATTATCAGATTTTGCATATCCTTCCGGGGCATCCTTGGAAAGAAGATTAACGGATGACATTGATGAACAACTCGAGTTTCTTGACGAGGAAGAGAGAGCGGAAGGTTTAGAACAAAGAACCACAACATCTGTAGGAATACGTCTGGCCGAAGCACTTCAACGGCCTCAGTCAAGCACAGACTTAATTCTGGAGCAGGGTGATGTTATTTCCGTACCAAAAGAGTTGATGACCGTTCGTATCGAAGGAGAAGTACTCAACCCAACAAGTGTTAGATACGACGACAGCCGATCCATCAGATCTTACTTAGACGCTGCAGGTGGTGTAACAGACAATGCTAAACGTGGGCGTGCATATATTGTTTACGCAAATGGTGAAGTAGACCGAAGCAAGCGTTTTCTCTTTTTCAGAAATAATCCATCCGTAGAACCGGGCGCAACAATTGTAATTCCCAGAAAACCGGACCGCAGAGAGATGTCAGCTCAGGAGAGAATCAGTATAGCTGCATCACTGGCGTCCACAGCCGCGACTATCGCACTGGTAATCGATCGCTTGGGTAACTAAGATTAAGTTATTGAATTGAGACCGGGTTATTGACTCTCGTTCTCAAAATTCAGTTCAGAAAATGTACGTCTCTTCTTTAGAAAATATTCTACTATAATCAGCCTGTTGTAGACCAAGTTTTCAGGCGTCGTTGATTTTGAAACACTCTTGATCTGACTGCGTTTTTCCAGTGTTTTTCTAAGCTGGCCATAATATGAAAAGTGAGCTCTTATGATTGCCAGTGTCTCTTTCGGCGCACCTGACAGAAGAGATTTAACCCCGGCAACTCCATCTAAACAGAGCCTGCCAAAAATCCTTAAGATAGGATTATGATCCAGATTTTTGGTCATCATTGTTAGGTTATTGCGGTAATTGTAAAACACTTTTCTTGGATTTCCCATCGGCAACGAACCGCCTCCAAGATGATAAACAACACTTTCAGGCTGATAAACTACCTTATAACAAAGTTTGTGTGCACGCCAGCAGAGATCAATTTCCTCCATATGAAATTCGAAATCTTCATCAAATCCTCCTAAAATGTCAAAAAGATTTTTCCTGATTGCAATTGCTGCACCGGAAGCCCAGAATATTTCGGAATGGTCATCATATTGACCGGTATCTCTTTCTACATGATCAAAAATACGCCCTTTACAAAACGGATATCCCATTTTGTCGATGTAGCCACCTGCTGCCCCGGCGTATTCGAAATAATCCGGGGCTTCTGATGATTTTATTTTTGGCTGAGCTATGCCGATTTCAGGATTTGAAAATGTTTTATCAAGTCCATGTAACCAGTTTGGATCTGATTCTGCATCATTGTTGAGAAAAATCAGAATTTCTCCATTTGCAAATTTTGCCGTCCGGTTATTGCCGCCGCAGTAGCCGTAATTTTTGTCGAGTTTAATCACCCTGCATTGTGGGTAGTTATTTTCAACCCATTCTGCTGTTTGATCCTCAGATGCATTATCGGCAATTATAATCTCGAAAGAGGGATGATCTGTTTTTACTACAGTGGGAAGAAAGTTTTGAATATGTTCTAAAGCATTCCAGGTTACAATTATGATGCTATAGGTTGGTCTTTCTGATGAATTGCTCACTTAAAAAAGAGTCATTAAAAAAGTTATTGGTAACCTGTAAAAGATTTTGCTCGCATTGTAAGAGTTCATATAATCAAACAAAGATCATTTTACAGCGGCATGACAAAGATAGGATTAATATCTGACACACATAACTATTTAGATCCTCAGATTGAAGAGTATTTTTCTGACAGGGATGAGATATGGCATGCGGGAGATTTTGGAACAATTCAAATAGCAGAAAAGCTTGAAAAAATCGCTCCTTTGATTGGTGTGTACGGTAATATTGATGGACAGGACATCAGAAAAAAATTCCCTCTTCATCAGCGTTTTACCAGAGAGGGTGTAAATGTCTGGATCACCCATATTGGTGGTATTCCGGGAAGGTACTGTATCCCAATTGTAGAAGATATCAAAAAAAATACTCCCGACTTATTTATCTGTGGACACTCTCACATTTTAAAAATTGCCCGGGATCAATCTCTTGATAAAATGCTCTATATGAATCCGGGTGCAGCAGGTAAACAAGGGTTTCAGGTTCATCGTACAATTGTTCGATTTTGTCTTCATGAGGGAAAAGTACAGGATGTAGAGGTTATTAATCTTGGTCGCCTGGGAGAGGAGTAAACTGGTTTAGAATACAATTTTTACCCGATAGCCGTAACTTTTTTAGGGGCAAATCTGTTTGATTCAAAAATAATGATGAAATAAGATCGATGAATCAAAAAGCAATTGTTATCGGAGCAGGTCTTGGCGGACTTGCGGCATCTTCTCTTCTGGCTTCCCGGGGATACAACGTTACACTATTTGAGAAAAACTCCACACACGGTGGCAAAATGCAGGAGTTGGAATTGGATGAATTTCGGTTTGATACCGGCCCTAGTCTTTTCACAATGCCATTCATTTTGGAGAATCTATTTAAAGAGTGTGGCGAGGTTTTGAGTGATTACCTGACATTTGAGGAGCTTGAGCCTGTCTGCAGGTATTTCTTCCAGGACGGTACAGTATTTGATAACTTTTCTGATCGGAATAGGAGTATAGAGAATATCACTCGGTTTGCACCTGAAGACGCTGAACAGTATGCAGAATTCCTGGATCAATCGGCAAAACTGTACGATCAAACCTCCGATGCTTTTCTGTTTAATCCGTTATACTCTTTGAGTGATTTGAAGGGGTTGAAACTTACCGACTTTCTGGGAATTGATGCTTTTACAACGGTTTCTGATGTTGTTGACCGGAACTTTCAATCCGAATATCTCAGAAAGTTTTTTAAACGGTTTACCACCTATAACGGTTCGTCTCCATTTCAGGCTCCCGGCACTTTAAATGTTATACCCCACGTGGAACTCAATCAGGGGGGGTATTATGTAAGGGGTGGACTGTACAGAATCTCTGAAGCTCTTTACAACCTGGCTGGAAAAATGGGTGTTACGTTTCAATTTGATGCTGAAATAGTAAATATTACCGTAAAAGATAGAAGAGCTGAATCCGTACAGATAAAAAATGGAGATCGGGTAGATGCTGATATAGTTGTGGCTAACTCAGATGCCACGGATACAATTCTGAATTTGCTGGACCAAAAAGCAGTATCGAACTCTAAGAGAAATAAACAGAAATCAATTGAACCCTCTTGTTCAGGGTTTGTGGTGTTTTTGGGGGTAAATAAGCAGTGGGAGCACCTTAAGCATCATAATATTTACTTTTCAGAAGACTATGAGAAGGAGTTTCGGCAAATTTTCAGAGAGAAAACTCTGCCGGATGACCCAACCATCTACATTGCAAATACATCATATACGGACTCCGATCACGCTCCTGAAAACAGCTCAAACCTGTTTATACTGGTAAATTCTCCGTATGTGACTGAAAATCAGGATTGGGATCAATTAAGTGAAACTTATAGTTCATTCTTAATTGAAGAACTGGAAAGGCGTGGTTTGGATGGACTAAAAGAGTCCATAACTGTCAAAGATGTGATCACCCCAAAGGGCTTTCTAAATCGATACGGTTCAAACCGGGGCAGTATTTACGGTACGTCATCAAACAGTAAGTTTGCTGCTTTTCTTCGCCCCAGAAATAAGTTCAGGGGGCTGAACAATCTCTATTTGGTAGGAGGGAGCACCCACCCCGGCGGTGGCATACCGCTCGTAATACAGAGTGCATTTAATGCCTTAGAACTGATCGAGAGATATCAAGAAGATTAGTTTTCAGTATTGAATTGAACTTACAGACACGAAGAATCGGAGCATTTAAATTGAACTATATTCTGGTAAGTTTCGCAACGGCTTCGATATGATAGGTTTGAGGAAACATATCTACAGGCTGTACAGCTTCAACGTTGTAGAACTCTTTTAACTCTTTTAAATCCCTGGCCATCGTTGAAGGGTTACAACTTACGTAAACCAGCCGGTCTACGTCCAGATTACAAAGTTGCTCTACAACATCCGGATGCATTCCTGAGCGGGGAGGATCCGTAATCACACAATCGGGGTGACCATTTTCTTTTAAAAATTCGTCATTGAATGTGTCTTTCATATCACCCAGTACAAATTCCACATTTTCAACACCGTTCTCTTTTGCATTAAAATTGGCGTTTTCAATGGCCACATCAACAATCTCGATTCCGGTTACTTTATCGGCTTTATCTGCCATAAATAGAGAAAGAGTTCCTACGCCGCAATAGAGATCGAACAGGTGCCCACCACTGTCTAATTCAGCAAAATCTCGCGCAACAGCGTATAGATTTTCCGCCTGCTGAGTGTTGGTTTGAAAAAATGCATTGGCATGAATCTTAAAAGAGTGATTTCCAATCCTATCAACAATAAACCCCGGACCATACAGAATGTTTTCAAATCGCCCAACAGCAGTGGGGTTGGGCTGATCATTCACATTATTCACAATAGTTGTTATCTGTGGAAACTCATTAAGCAGCTCATCTTTTAGCCGGTTAACCGTCTCAGGTTCATCCCGGAAGGTAACCAGGTTAACCATTAAGTCGTCCGTAAAATGGCTGTTTCTAATCACTAGATGGCGCATAAATCCCTCTTTCTTATAGATATCGAAAGCAGGAATTTGATTTTGAATACAGTGGTTTCTCACAAAATCAAGAATCTGATAGGAGATGGGGGCTTGCAGATGACATTCATTGAGGTTCAATATTTTATCAAACCGTCCCGGTGCGTGAAGACCGGCAGCAAAAGCGGTATCATCCACAAACTCATCCCGCTGTATCTCCTCTTCAGTAAGCCAGCGCTTAGTACCAAAACTGTATTCCATCTTGTTTCTGTAGTAAAAATCATTTTCGCACTTTATGATGGGGCGTACAATATCCGGATTGAGATGAGCAATTCTCTCCATGTGATCTCGAACATGCTGCTCCTTGTGTTTTACCTGTTCTGAATAGGGCAGGTGCTGCCATGTGCATCCACCGCAAACATTGGCATGACTGCATTTTGGATCAATTCTATCGGGTGAAGGCGTAACAATTTCAAGGACCTTAGCCTCGCGGAATGATTTCTTCTTTTTAATAATGCGGGCATTAACTACATCACCGGGTGCGGTACCGGGAACAAACACAGCAATACCGTCATGTTTTGCAACTCCTTTTCCTTTAAATGCGGTCGATTCTATTGTAAGTTCTACTTCAGTGCCTTTCTTTAATGCCATAAATGAGAGGATAGATAAATTTTGATGATAAATTTCAGTTATTCACCCGGCTTTTCTGTTTTATCAGTGTTTTTGTACTGGGTTTCGAACTGAATCTGAAATGCGGTTTTGGTATCTGAGATCTCTATGATTTTTTGCATGGAGAGATCCAGCTGTTTCATAATCCGGTTGGATGAGGCTTCTAAAAATTTAACTGCAGTTTGAGGATTTCTTTTTTTCAGTGTTTCAAAATCGGGCGTGAAAAATCCCAGAAGGGTGCAATCTGTTAAACACTGTGCGGAGGATAGTCGCCGTGTTTCATAGCCAATGGATACAAGACCGATCTCCTGTGGAGATTCCACGGTAATAGAGTACGGTTCAATATTCTCTGTATCGGTGGCTTGATTTGCCCTTTTATCGTTAACCTGAAGCTGAATTTGCCCCTCCTCAATAAAATAGAGACCACTGCCGGGATCATTTTGATAGTAGACAAACTCACCGCTTTTGTAGGTTCTGCGATGGCAGAGTTGTAGCAATTCGTACCGTTCTGTAACGGTTAAGTTCTTCAGCAGTTCAGAGTTTTTAACAATATTACTCTGCTGTTTTATTTTTTGAAATTTACTGTTGTTTCCAAACATAGAAGATAAATTTAAAATGAATGCCCAATTCCAAAACTGAAGTACATTTGACGATTTTCAAGCCATCCTTCTTCAAGGTCATGAATTCGATAGGTAAAGTCGAATCTGGCGACGATGAACTCCCAGTCGAGCCGGATACCGATACCTGACCCAACGGCAATCTGCTTATAAAATTCCTGAATACGAAATCTGCCATCAGCCAGCAGATCTGTGTCCTGTTCATCAATAAATGTATTACCGGGCCCGTACCATACATTTCCCGCGTCTGTATGCCATGCAAGATACCAGTCGGCGTTAAGAACATTTTTCATAAAGGTTTGGCGAATCTCTTTAAATGCAGCTAGTTTCACCTCTCCGCCCGGTATTGTTACCTCATCAGGTGGAATACTTCCGGGCCCTAACCGAAATGGACTCCAGCCTCGAATGTCGTTACTTCCTCCTGCAAAAAATCTTCTGTTTAAAGGAATATTGTCACTTTGTCCGATAGGATGCGCATAGCCCCCGAAAAACCGCAATGCAAAAACTGCGTCGGGAGTGAGGCTAAAATAGCGCCGATAGTCAGCTGATAATTTAAAAAATCTACTGTAGGCCAGTGCGTTAGATGAAATTCCCAAAGGAGAGGGGAGCGTTCCTTCAATATCTCCGGGAGTGATGATATAACGATCCATCAGAAAGGGAACATTACCGGCAAGAGCTATGGAATACTCACTGAAATAACCGTAATTACGTTTAATCAGGTTCGTATTTTGAGCTCTTAGTGTGTATCTGATTACAGATGAAAATTGGGGCCTGAAATCCTCTTCAATCCGAAGAAGCTCAAGAGAATTTTCACCAAATTCGTTTATAAGGTTTTGTCTGAACTGTGTTGAAGGGTCCGTATCCACAACATCCAGTTCTATAACATCAATCAAACTTTGAAAGCGTTGAGAGTGACGAAGTTCATATCTCAGATTAAATCGTACATCGGAGTTAATATCAAAAAATAGCTGATTACTCTGGCTATAGCTAAGTGAGTACCGGGTACGGGCTGTCTCAATCCACGGCACATCACTTAAAAACCGAAGCGGACGGTTCAATCGCGGAAGGGCATATTCCACCCGGAACTCATAACTCTGGAAAATATCTGATCCCGACGTAACCCGATTACCGTCTTCATCTCTAGGTGAAATTTCATTAAGGGTGTTGGAAGTGACAAATTCAAGATTTGTGTTCAGGGCAACTGTTAAATTTTCAGCTCGCCCAAGCAGATTATTATTATTGTAGTTCAGACCAACGCCGGTACCAAAACCGTATCGTCTCATTCCAAAAAATTCAGTCCGGATGGAGTGTTTTGGAACCGTCTGAAGATCAAAGAAAACCGGAATATGCTCTTTTGAATAGTCGGGCAGGGATCCGTCTTCACTCAGGCCAAAACGGTTAATGAGTAGCATTCCTAAATTCTGATAAGCATTTACACTTCTCAAATAGGCCGATTGATCGAATGAATCACCCGCCCGGAACTGTAGCTGTTCAGTGAGAAGATCAAACTTAGTGTTGGCAGCCTCCTGCTTATCCATATAGATCGCAAATCCCTGTTCGGAATAGCGTGGATTGTCTACCAGCATAGACTCTTCAAACTCTCCGTTACCATCAGGACCGGCAAGCTGAATGTAGACGTCTCCAAATGTGTAAAAGTTTCCCGGGCGAATGGCGTAGAGAACATCCATGGTGTACGGGTTATCCTCGTCACGTTTTACAAGTGCTCGTACAGAGTCTCGCTGGACGGCTGCAAATCCATTATTTTTTAAAAAATCGATAATCCGTGTCTGTTCCTGTCGAAGCTTCTGAGCACGGTATCGCTCATCTACCCGGAAAGTGGTGTCATTTTCAGATCGACCTGCATATAAACTTTCACTCAGAAAATCCTCAACCAGTTCTTCATCCTCAAAATCAGGAAATCCTGTGTATGAAACCGATCGAAGTCTGGAGGCATTACCTTCCTCAATGATAAACGAAACTTCATATCTGCCCGGCCGATATTCAATGATGGTTGTATCAACAGAGGCCTCAAAAAATCCCAGGTTTTCGTAATAGAGGCGAATCCTCTCTATGTCACTTCCTACCGTTTCGCGATCGAGAAGGGCGGGAGATTCACCCACACCAACCAGTTGATGAATGTAGTACCAGGGTGTAAAGCGAGGAATACCGAGAAACTCCCTGTTATTTCTGGTTCTTACAAGCGTGCTGAGTGCCCTGTTGCTCACTGCGTCATTTCCTGTAAAACGAACAATGCGTACAACCTCTTCCCGATCATCCTCATCAGATGAGTCATCGTTTTGAGCTACAGAAACCTCAACCAGTAAGAGAAAAGGAAACAGTAACAAGAGCAGCAGATGGAGATTGCGCACGCAGTTGATTGAATTTCAGAGTTAAAGATGATCAGATATGGCTGAAAATAGTGTTTTTCAGGGAATTTATTCGTGTTTTAAAAAGAGTAATTGACCACTTTTTTAAAGGAGTTAGATATCACAACGGCAGTTGGATCAAAGAATTTTGCCAAATATTAAAACAAAAAACGCGGTGCCTTAAATGAGCCCGCGTTTTTAAGTATCTGAAATGTTAAAATTTTGGATTAAACATCATCGTAGTCAAATCCTTCATCCTCCTCACCGTGGAAAAAGTCCTCTTTACGAATATAGTCCGGCCAAATGTCTTCGATCCCCTCGTAAATAGTTTCTTCTCCCTCTTCGATCTCGTCGAGTTCATATAAATTATTGATGGCCTGTTGTGGCAAACCATTTCTTTCTGCCCACTCAATTAGTTCTTCTCTTGTTGCCGGAAAAGGTGCGTCATCAAGTGCTGCGGCTAATTCAACTGTCCAAATCATAGTTTTTGTTTTTTCAGTATTCGTTTAGTTGGATTGTTAATTTCTATCTGTTTTCGAATTCTATAAAACGTTTCCTGATGAGAAATGCAAATATTTCGCGGAAAATAGATAAAAAGAGTGATTTCTCAATGTTTTTTTAAATGATCTTTTGATTTTTGTTTCAGAGAGCATGTTGATTTATCATTCGCATACGCAATTAAGACTCCCTATGTTATCAAACAATTATTTAACTAAACATTTATTTCCTACGTTTCCATGAAAATACTCTACATATTCCCTCATCCTGATGATGAATCTTTTGGTCCGGCACCTGCAATTAGTGCTCAACTTAGGCAGGGCCATGAAGTACACCTTTTAACGTTGACGAAAGGGGAGGCTACCAAGCAGAGATTTCGTTTAGGTATCGGCAAAACAGCGATGGGAGAAATTCGATTTAAAGAGATGCAGTGTGTGGAGAAAACACTTGGCCTCTCGGGTATGAAAGTTCTAGACCTGCCTGATAACGAGCTGAAAAAGATGAACCCGATAGAAATTGAACAAGTAATTGAAGAGCAAATTCACGATTTAAAACCGGATGTAATTGTAACATACGCCGTGCATGGGATAAGTGGATTTGAAGATCATCTTGTGAGCCATGCAGTGGTAAAACGTCTGTTTTGTAAACTGAAGGAACAGAATTTGGAATATCCGCAGCGTCTGGCACTATTTACAAGAATGGGAGAAGTATTTACGGACGGTAAATTCAGACTGGCAGTATCTGACGAGGAGGATATTAAATTTGTTGAGCAGTGCAATGATGAGGATATGCAGAAATTCAATAATGCACTGGACTGTTATGAAACGTATAAGGAAGTGATTGACGGGAGCGGCGTAAGGGAGGTGACAACCAAAGAAGTACCGTTCGAAATTTTTGGTGAAAACATCGAGGGCCGCCTCAGCTCTATTGTGGATGGTTTAGAATCCTGAATATATTCCTCAGTTTATGAACACACTAATACTCAATATTCCACATGCCTGACTCTATGATTTCCAAACTGTTACCTGCCGGATCTCGAAAATATATAGACTTTAGTCCTCCGGGCCATTTAACGCTCGATTCGATCTCTATATTTTTATTCTTTAATCTTTTTTTCCATTCTTTAAACTCTTTCTGATCAACAGAGAAGGCCAGATGAACTGAGCCAGTTGCGCCGTGCAGCGGTATCGGACGATCATTTACATAGGTCTGAACTTCGGAAGTGTGCTTCGGGTTAAAAATCAGAAGCATCGAATCTCCACACCTGAAAAAAAGATGGCGATCTTCTTCCTTTCTGATCAATTTCAATCCAAGAATCTCAGAATAGAAGTGTTCAGTTTCATCTAAATTTTCAGCGTAAAGGCAGGTTTCTAAAATTTTATTCAGTTCCATTTTGGTTCACTTTTAAGATGATGAATAGAAAGAGAACATGAGATCATGTAATCTAGCAGAGTGTGAGTAGTTTGACCTTCCCGATAAATAGTCGTTTCTAAAACTCTTATAGAGGCCTATGTAATGTCTTGTCAGCCGCTCATGCTCTGATGAGAAATCAGCCAGTTGTACCGATTCACCGTTTGATTTGATATGCACTACGGACTGATTAGAGTGATCCAGCAAAATCGATCCATTTTGATAATATAACTGTGTTCTTTTTTGATCTTTGCCTGTAACCCAGCTAGTGTCAACAACACCAATTCCTGTTTTTTTACCATTTTCCTGGATAGAGTAGGTTCCCATTCCCTGAATTTCACTGCAGTTGATAGATTCAATTGTAGATCTACTGTGATTAGTAAGAGTTAAACGTTCAGGAGAAATAAATTTTCCCACTACACTCAGAGCGTTGATTGCACTGTCTATCCATGAACCGCCAAGCTGAGTAACACTTTTTTTAAGCTCACCTTCCTCAATGTATGGATCGTAAAATCCGCAGTGGAATCCTATCAGCTGCCCCAATTCAAGCTTATCTATTACCTTTTCATTATTCAATAACCACTCCACTTCAGCACCAAAAGAAGCGTGCAATGCAGAATGAACTCTACCGGGAAACTTTTCATCTAATTTAGAAAGTACCGTAAGCTCATCACTATTTGATACTAATGGTTTTTCAATCAGGACGTGAACTCCTGAATCAAGTGCAATTTTGGTTATTTTCAAATGGCTACTGTGAGGGACGGAAATTAATGCGACATCCATCAGCCTGTCATTGAAAAACTGCTCCGAATTATCATAAAAACGTAGTTCGCCCGGTACTTTGGCTTTTTTTGAACGATCTTTATCACAGAGAGCCACCAGGTCAAACCCTTCCAGATAATTCAGCGCAGATAGCTGATAATCTGCAATGTGGCCCAATCCGATAATTCCCAGTCGTATTGGTTTATGACTCATCATCAGTTCTGCTGTTAAAAGGTTTTACTTCGATCCTCTGATATCAATGGCGAAAGCACCGTCGCCTTCTTTTAAAACATAAAGAGGGTTCATCTCCATTTCCTTAATTTCAGGATGATTCACTGCAATTCTGCTCATGCTGATGAGAGTTTTCCTTACCTCCTTGATGTCAGCCGGAGGGAGATTGCGCCATCCTTTCATTTTCTTACCGGCAATCGTTGATTCAATGAGCTGCGTTGCCTCAATTTCACTCAGGGGGGCTACCGCAGTCTTCACATCTTTGTACAACTCCACATCAGTTCCACCGGTACCAAATAGCACGAGCGGCCCAAACTGCTCATCTTGCTTAATACCAATGATTACCTCCTGTCCATTCCGGAGCATTTTTTGGATGAGTACACCATCCATTTCCGCATTCACTTTCTCTGCAGCTTCAGTGATGTTTCTCCAGGCATTTCGCACATCATCATCACTGTTCAGATTTATCTGTACACCGCCAATATCCGACTTATGAGTGTGCTCTTTTGCGATCAGCTTCATGACAACAGGATATCCGATTTGATTCGAAATTTCGATAGCATCATCCAGGCTTGTTGCTTCAGACTGATCAGGAAGAGAAATTCCGTAGGATTCTATGAGCTTCTCCCAGTTTTCATTTTCAATAAATCTATCAGTATCTGCCGGTATAAATTCAGCTGCATCCTCAGGCTGATGATTTTCTGAATTCATCCACTCTTTTCGCTGAACCATCGCAGAGAGGATAGAGGCGGCTCTTTCGGGAAATGCCACGTTTGGCACACGACGTTTATGGAGAATATTGAGCGCTTCATCCACGGACGCTTTCCCCATGATTGAAGCAATGACCGGTTTATTATGCAATCCTGCTGTTTCTCCGACTACTTCAGCCAAACTTGCGGGCAGAAACCAGTCCTGGGGTGCCTGAATAACAATAACGGCATCCACGGTTTCATCGGTAAGCAGTGCTTCAAGGGCCAGTGTATAGGTAGCGGGTCCGGAACCGGCCAGTACATCTACGGGATTCTTTGCACTTGCTGCTTTTGGTAGCCGGCTTTTCAGGTAAGCCTTTGTCTCATCTGTAAGAGGAGCCATTTCGAGTCCGGCTTTCTCTAGTGCGTCTACAGCTAAAATAGCCGGGCCACCGGCGTTGGTGAGAACGGCAACCTGTTTTCCTTTTGGGAGCGGCTGCCAGGCAAGTGCCCGGGCCCAGTCAAACATCTCTTCCATGGTTCGTGCCTCAAGCACGCCGGATTTTTTAAACGCTGCAGAATAGGCTTCTTTGCTTCCTGAAAGAGCACCGGTATGAGACGATACGGCTTCAGCGCCTTTTTCACTCTGTCCACCTTTCAAAATAACAAAGGGCTTCTTCCGGGCTATTTCCCGGGATATTTTTAAAAATTGTGCACCGTCAGAAACGCCCTCGGCATAAGCGGTAATCACTTCTGTCTGGCGATCATTTCCGATCAGGTCGATCATTTCTGTTTCCGTTACATCGATCTGATTTCCCAGGCTCACAATCCTTGAAAAACCGACACCTGCACCCCGTGCCCAGTCAATAACCGCAGCAACCATTGCTCCCGACTGCGATATAAATCCAATTCCGCCTTGTTCGGGCATTCCCACTACAAATGTTGTATTTACGGGTGCATGTGTATCTATGGTTCCGATACAATTGGGACCTATTATTCGAATTCCGTGATTTTCTGCTACTTCCTTTAATTTTTCTTCCAGTTCCCGGCCTTCTTCACCTGTTTCACTGAACCCCCCACTTACTACAATGGCGTTTTTAATCTTCTTAGCTCCACACTGTTCAATTATTTTAGGCACGATAGTAGCCGGCAGTACAACTACTGCCAGATCTATACCATCCGGCAGCTCTTCCACAGAGGAGTAGCAGGGGATATCCAGAATCTCTGAGGCGTTTTTGTTAACCGGATAAATCTCTCCCTTGAAATTGTATTTCAACAGATTTCGAATAACGCCGTAGCCAAGCTTGTGGGGATCTCTTGAGGCGCCTATAACGGCAACCTTTTTGGGTGTGAAGAAAGATTCAATGATAATTCAAAGTTATTAGGATATTTTTATCTTAAATTAGACAGTGTTTAAAGAAAAGGCAAAATACATTACATAAATATTGCTTTTACTATCATAACCCGAGATTAAAAAGACTGAAAAGTAGAAATAGTACCATGGAGCTAAAGGAATTTAAAACAGACACCATTATTGAACCCTTTCGTATTCGTTCTGTTGAACCCATTCGGTTTACAACGATGGAACAGCGAAAAGAACTACTTAAGAAAGCCGGCTATAATCCTTTTTTGCTTAAGGCAAAAGATGTACTAATCGATCTGCTTACGGATAGCGGCACCGGAGCGATGTCTTCACAGCAGTGGTCAGGTATGATCAGCAGCGATGAGTCGTATGCCGGATCTGAATCATTTTACAGGTTTGAAAAAGCCGTTCAGGATATTACCGGGTTCAAGCATGTAATCCCAACTCACCAGGGCAGGGCGGCTGAGAATATCCTCTTTACAACCATTGCAAAAAAAGGCGATGTGATACCCAGTAATACCCACTTTGATACCACACGGGCACACGTAGAACATAATGGTGCAGAAGCGCTGGATCTGGTCATTGATGAAGGTCGCCAGCCATTGACGATTCATCCATTTAAGGGAAATATGAATGTTGAAAAACTTGAAGCGACCATTGGACGGGTTGGGAGTGAAAAAATTCCGGCTATAATGCTAACTCTGACCAACAATTCGGGTGGCGGGCGGCCGGTAAGTATGGAGAACGTAAAAGCTGTCTCTGATGTAGCCCGGAAATTTGACATTCCATTTTTTATTGATGCGTGCCGTTTTGCTGAAAATAGCTGGTTCATCAAAACCAGGGAAGATGGCTACGAGGATAAGTCACCGATTGAGATTGCCCGTGAAATTTTCAGCTATGCAGACGGTTGTACGATGAGCGCTAAAAAAGACGGCATGGCCAATATTGGTGGCTTTCTGGCACTGAATGACGATCAGCTTGCGCAGGATTGCCGGAGCCTTACCATACTTACAGAAGGTTTCCCTACATATGGCGGAATGGCGGGGTACGATATGGAAGCTGTGGCGGCCGGACTTTATGAAGCCCTGGATGAAGGGTATTTGAAGTATCGCATCAGATCTACAGCCTATTTGGGAGATAAATTGATTGACGCTGGGATATCAATCGTGCAGCCAACCGGCGGTCATGCCGTTTATATCGATGCTAAAGAGATGCTGCCTCAAATAGATCCGCTTGATTATCCGGCATGGAGTTTAACCAACGCACTCTATCTGATTGGCGGTGTTCGCGCGGTGGAAATTGGAACTGTTATGTTCGGGCTTCAGCCTGATGGATCAGAAAAACCGGCCGCGATGGAGCTGGTACGTTTGGCCATTCCAAGAAGAGTTTATACACAGAGTCACATCGACTATCTGGCGGAAGTTGTCATACACGCTTTTGAACAGAGAGAACAGCTAAAAGGGTATGAAATTGACTCTGCGCCAAAAGTACTCAGACATTTTTCTGCAAGGCTGAAACCTTTGTAAATTATGGATAGAATAAGTTTGGATATTGATTCCCAACAGTTTTGAATCAATTCTAAAAGTAAATTTGTTGTCGTATCAGATCGGAATTATAAATTTAATAAAACAGAGATATGCTTACATCAATAAATCCTGCCAACGATGAACTAATTGAGGAATATAAAGAGCATACAAAATCAGAGATCGATGAAATCCTTATCAGCAGTGAAAAAGCGTTCTTAAACTGGCAGTCATATAATTATGGTGAAAGAGCGCGGTTGATGAGCAACGCTGCAAAGATTTTCCGAAGCAATATTGATGAGTATGCCGAGCTTATGACCATGGAGATGGGGAAGCCTATTTCCGGTGCCCGGGCAGAGGTTGAAAAGTGCGCCTGGGTTTGTGAATATTACGCAGAAAATGGGGAGTCATTCCTAAAGGATGAGATCATTAAAACAGATGCTCAAAAGAGCTTTGTCACTTTTGAACCGTTGGGAACCGTACTTGCGGTAATGCCCTGGAATTTTCCTTTCTGGCAGGTTTTTCGATTTGCTGTTCCCGGGTTAATGGCCGGGAATGCGGGGCTTCTGAAGCACGCATCGAATGTAACGGGCTGTGCTCTCGCCATCGAGGATATTTTTAAAAAGGCCGGATTTCCAGATAATCTGTTTCGAACGCTAAAAATCTCCAGTAATGAGGTTGCCGGCGTTATAGAAAATCCCATTGTTAAAGCTGTAACTCTGACCGGAAGCGTACCTGCCGGAAAAGCCGTTGCTGAGAAAGCGGGATCAGAACTTAAGAAAACAGTACTTGAGCTGGGGGGCAGTGATCCATACCTGATTCTGGATGATGCCGATCTGGATAAAGCCATTCCAACGTGTGTAAACAGCCGTCTGATTAACAACGGTCAGAGCTGCATTGCTGCTAAAAGATTTATCGTCGTAGAATCCAGATTAGAGGAGTTTACCGGGAAATTTGTGGAGGAGATGAAAACAAAGAGTATGGGCGACCCAATGGATGAGTCTTATGACCTGGGCCCTCAGGCGAGAGGAGATCTTCGCGACGAGTTACACGATCAGGTTCAACAAAGTATTGATAAAGGCGCTAACTGTTTGTTAGGAGGAGAAATACCAAATAAAAAAGGTGCCTGGTATCCGCCTACGATACTGAGTAACGTAAAACCGGGAATGGCCGCTTATGATGAGGAGCTTTTCGGTCCGGTTGCAGCTATTATCAGCGCAAAGGACGAAGCAGATGCAATTGGTATTGCAAACGACAGCGTTTTTGGCCTTGGAGCAGCTGTATTTACAAAAGATCTGAAAAAAGGAGAACGTATTGCAGCAAAAGAACTGAATGCAGGGAACTGTTTTGTTAACTCCCTGGTGAAATCTGATCCGCGTTTACCGTTTGGCGGAATTAAAGAGAGCGGATACGGTCGTGAATTGTCACACTTTGGGATCAAAGAGTTTGTGAATATTAAAACGGTATATGTTGAATGACGAATTAATAAGTACCAAAAGAATTAGAATCCCCACTATCCTGTAACATGGCAAGGGTTCGTTTCTCTTTTTAGTAAACGAACCCGAAATATTTATAATGGATCTGCTCTCAAGACTTCTCGGCCTTTACATGCTCCTGGAAATTTTAAAAGGCGTAGCTCAAATGCTTTTCAGGCTTTTTTGTATTCGAATGAAGGAGTATAAGCCCGTTCATATCTATGTGAAATCCAAAAAGTGATAATTTGATTTACGCATCGGATGAAAATTTCATATTCTGAATTCTCACCGCATTCAGGATTGCCAGCAATGCCACTCCAACATCAGCAAAAACGGCTTCCCAGAGAGTAGCCATTCCAAGAGCTCCTAAAGCTAATACCAGAAGTTTTACTCCCATCGCAAGACCAATATTTTGCCAGACGATATTGCGTGTTTTTCGGGCTATTCGGATTGCCTCTGCAATTTTTGAGGGTTGATCTGTTTGTATAACAACATCTGCTGTCTCTACGGCTACGTCGCTTCCCATCGCCCCCATGGCAATACCCACGTCACTCAGTGCCAATACAGGCGCATCATTGATACCGTCTCCTGCGTATGCTGTTAAGCCACCGGATTGTTGCATGATCTCTTTCAGTTTTTCGGCTTTCTCTTCAGGAAGCAGATCTCCATATACTTCATTCAGATTTAGTTCTCGCGCAATTTCATCTACCACTTGCTGATGATCTCCGCTTAGCATAACACTGTTTTCTATTCCCAGCTTTTTAAGCTGCTCAATTCCTCTTTTTGAGTCCTCTTTAATTTCATCAGAAATGGTAATGGTTGCTGCATGTACGCCGTTAATGGCCAGATAAACGACGGTTAAGGATTGACCGATTATTTCTTGACGACTATTCAGGCGAATTTTCTCACTCTCCATCAATTTCTGATTGCCGATTAAAACGGAATCGCCATTAACGGTAGCTGTTAATCCCATCCCGGGTATTTCCCGCTGATTGGTCACTTGGAGCTCCTTTTCCGGAGTATCTATGTAGTCAGTAATCGCCTTAGCAACAGGGTGCGTCGATGATCTTTCAATGGCATATAGGTAGGAGAGAATAAGTTTTTCATCCTCATCTGAATGGAATATGAGATCTCTGACCGCAAATATTCCGTGAGTCAGCGTACCGGTTTTATCAAACACAACCGTTTTGACCGATCGAAGAGCATCCAGAAAGTTTCCGCCTTTTATCAAAATGCCATTTTTGGAAGCTGCACCGATACCTCCAAAGTAACCAAGAGGGATAGAGATAACCAGAGCACATGGACAGGAGATGACCAGAAACACCAGTCCGCGATACAACCAGTCATGAAACTCATAAGGCGAGACAAAAAATACCGGCAGTACAACAAGCAGAGTTGCCAGTAAAACCACAATTGGGGTGTATACCTTAGCAAAAGAGCGGATAAACAGTTCAGTCTTTGCTTTTCTGGATGCAGCATCCTGCACCATCTTCAAAATTCTGGAGATAGAACTGTTTTCATATGTTTTTTGAACTTTAAGCTCAATCACTCGATTCAGGTTGATCATGCCGGCCAGAACCTCTTCACCGGTACCGAAATGACGGGGTTTACTTTCTCCTGTAATGGCTGAAGTATCAAAAGCTGCACGATCAGTAATCAGTTTACCATCTAAAGGGATGCGTTCACCGGGTTTTACACGGATTGTCTGTCCAACACCAACTGTTTTAGGGTGAACAGTCCGGAAGGTTTCCCCAACCTTTAGGTGAGCCTCTTCAGCTCTTACATCAAGCAATGCCCGGATATTACTTCGCGCTTTTTCAATGGCACTGTGCTGAAAAGCTTCCCCTACAGAGTAGAAAAGCATTACGGCTACACCTTCTGGGTATTCACCGATATAAAACGCTCCAAGTGTGGCTATCCCCATCAAAAAGAATTCAGTAAAAAGTTCTCCGCGTATCAGATTTTCCCAGCCCATTTTTAAAACCGGATAACCCACCGGCAGGTAGGCTAAAATGTACCACGAGAGCCGGAAATAGCCATCAAAATGCGCGACAGGATAGAAATAGTCCAGAATTAATCCAATACTCAGCAATATAGCGCTAATGATTGGCTGCCAGTGTTTAGAGAGGCTAAAAGAGTGCGTATGGTGATCAATACCCTGACTTTGGTTGAACCCGCAAGTTGAGCAGCCGGTGTCTTGATGGTCATGCTTCATGATCAGATCAAAATTCTATATACGATTATCATTTCTTTTGATCCAAAGATAAACATTTGGGGAGGTGCAACGGAATTGCAAAGATGGTTTACGCAGCGCAGGCCGGGCAGTGACCGCTGATCACGAAGTTCCCTTTTTCGGGAATGAATTGATCCGGCAGCGCAAAATTGGGAATGGAGAGGTCGGTAAAGCAGTATGTATTTTCACAATCGGTACAGAAAAAATGGAGGTGCGTATCGTTTGGATAGGTACAGGTACAATTTGCCGGGCAGAGGGCATACTTAGTGCTGTCTCCGGCATCATCAATTCGATGAACCAGACCTTTCTCTTCAAACGTTTTTAAGGTGCGGTAAAGAGTGGTTCTGTCTGACCTGGTAAAATGAGTTTCCAGTAAATTGAGGCTCACTGCCGCTTGTTTTTCAACAAGAAACTTCAGAACCAGCAGCCTCATGGCCGTAGGCTGAATTTTTCTGGATTTTAGTTTATTTACGAGTGTATTTTCGCTCATTTTATCGGTGTGATCTTAATAATCCGTACAAAGTTAATGGTGTTTACGGTAGGTTACAATTCTCTGCCACATCAATATTGCAAATATCAGAATTGCAATAAGTATTAATGTTCTTCCGAAAATGGCAGTATATATCAATGAACGGAAAAGAGTAGAAATAATTAAAAATACAAGACCTGTATTGAACAGAATAAAGATTGACCATCCGGCCCACAAGGGACCACGTTTAGGCTCATCCAGCCTTCTGGGAAACATCCAATAGGCTGTTCCCATTGCGAGCTGCACCACCCAGCCCCAGATCGCCATCTCGTAATGCGCGGGGAGCAGAGCCCAGATAAATGGATGCAGATCTACTGCTTTTTGCATTAAAATTAAGCACCCCACACTAACAGAGACCAATAAATAGATTAGGGATGAGCGAATCATCCAAATAGACTGAGATGGCATCATGCTTTTGCACTCCGTCTTTTTTTACGGTTTTGAAGCCTCGGCCATATTTCGATGGTATAAAACAGTACAGCAATCCACTGCAAGATTGCAGATAGAACGATGCTTATTTTAATGACCTGATTATCTGTGATTGCCGGTATAAAGGGTTCAGATAGAAAACGCAGAATTAACCCGATGTTCAGCGTCCAGAATGCTGACCACACCAGAAATGACTCTCTTGCTTTTTTATCACGATGCTTTCGGGGAAACATCCAGACAGACACACCGATAATCAGCTGCG
Source organism: Chitinophagaceae bacterium T5-Br10_B2g13 (assembly GCA_001564065.1). Taxonomy (GTDB): domain Bacteria; phylum Bacteroidota; class Rhodothermia; order Balneolales; family Balneolaceae; genus Rhodohalobacter. The sequence continues at coordinate 3,328 of LKNA01000023.1, read as the reverse complement.
TGATCCAGCCCATCACAAGCATGTGCCAATAAATTGGCAGGAGAGAGAGCTCCCCGGTTATTGATGGGAATTCTGCTAAAAATGCAAGGGTAATACCCAAAACAAAATAGATTACCGCTGACCTGATGAACCATCGGGTTGTAGTAGGCATGATGTTGTAAATTAAATTTAATTTAAGCTACCAGCGAACCAGTGATACGGCAAAATATAAAATGATCAATCCAAGAATAAGATTGATTCTGCCACCCCAGCTGGACGCTTTACGATAGCTTTTTGTTTTTATCCCATCCGGATTACTCTCCATTAGTGATGCTGCTTTAGGGCCGAGCCAAAAATCGTGTAATGCTGCAACAATTAACATGAGGGAGAAAGCAAACAGCTTATTGAAAAGTGTTGCCCCATACCGGCTATGCCAAAACTCTATCGACAATAACTCTTCAACAGTGAAGCCTCTGCCTAAAAGTGAAGTAACACCGGTAATGAAAAGGATTGGAAACAGAATCCAGCTAAGTCTGCTGAACCGGGTTCCAAGCTCTGTGAATAGAAGTCCCCTCTGATTAGCTAACCGTTTTCGGGTAGCCGGAACCAGAATCGCTGCTGTAAAGAGCATCCCGCCAATCCAGAAGCAGGCGATAATTATGTGAATAAATGCTGACCAAAAGTACATTCAGGCTTCGACTAATAAATATTAATCTATAATAAACCGGATCAAAGAAGATCGGAACGGACTTTCACATCCGATCCGATTATTATTTTACAGCAATCAACTTTTAAGCAGCAGAGACCAGTTTTTCTGCTTTTTTAAAAAGAATATTGTTTTCCAGATGAACGTGTCGGTGCAGGTCATTTTCAAACCCTTCAAGGTTTTGATAAAGAATCTGGTAAGTTGCACAGGCATCAGCCGGCGGGTTAAATCCATTGCTGAGCTCGTGAATGGCTTTCATAAGGTCACCAGCTGCCTCATGCTCCTCTTCCATCAAATCGAGCTCTTTACGAAGCTCTTTAATCCCGGTCTGGTTAGGTGTCTTATTATTTTTCACACTGGCGTAAATGCTTTTAATAAGTGGAAATACACGATCTTCCTCTGACTTAAGATGCTCCATCATCTCTTTTGATAGTGCATTAAATTGGTGGTAAATCTCAATATTTTCCGGATGACGTTCTCCGTGAACCCGGGCTACTTTTGCTGCATAGGCTTCAATTTCGTCCACTTTTCGGCGAACGAAGGAGTGATGGTTATTGATAATATAGTCAATCAGAAAATCGGGTTCCCAATCGTTAATATTTTCATGATGGCCTGTATTACCATCTGCCAGATTTGCAATTTGATAAGCCACCTCATTTAAGTCGGCACCTTTCTTTTTACACGCTGCTGCAAGTGAGATTCCTCCGCCGCAGCAGAAATCTATTCCGTACTTTTTCAAAATGCCTGCCGCATTGTAGTTGTTGGCTACAATATCACCAACCTTCATTTCTATTACATTATTTTGATTCATCATAGTATTTAGGGATTTAATTTGTTGCCTGATTTCCTGATCGGAAATCAGTGAAATATTTTAATGTCGTTGTTTTGAGAAACTGCTGAATGTCAACTATCTGCCGGTCGAGCATCTGATACAAATTCTCATGTTTAACTTTAAGGGCTTCGATATCAGATGGGTTTAAATGGTCCAGAAAGGAGGGATTGGTCGCTTTAATAATTTGATGCAGTGTAACGTCACCAGCATCCATATTTAATTGAACACCGCCTCCAGCACCTTTCTGAGACCGGATAATACCCGCCTTCTTCAGTTTTTGAAGTATTTTTACCAGGTATTCATTAGACAAATCGAGCTCACTGCTGATTTCCCGGGTCGGCACCACCGAGTGATCATCTAATTGAGCCAGTATTTCACAGGCCCGTATTGCATAAATACCTGATTCAGATAGCATTATTTATTATTTAAAGAGTGATTTGAATCCATTGTCGAACATGATTTCAGTTCCAGATCTATTAATTTTGAAAACGAAATAGTCCTCCACTTATAAATAGAGGAGGAGTCTATTACAAATTCACTCCGGATTTCACGTAAGCTTAGGTTTATTGAACCCTCAATATTCCAACCATACCGGCCATGTAGTGACCCGGGAAGGTGCATACAAAGTCATAATCACCTGTAACTTCCGGAACGGTAAATTCCATCTCTACGGATTCACCGCCACCCAGCATCGGGGTGTTAAAGATCACCTTATCTTCATAATCCGGTGCGATATATTCATTATCGCGAGCTGACATGGAAGCCATTGCGAATGCATCCACGTCGGTGCCCAGATCTACAACGGCGATATTATGAGCCATCGCTTGTGGCGGCATATTGCTCACCGTTTCAAATACAATGCGAATGGTCTCCCCGGGTGCAGCCTCAATCAGTTCTACGTCGAACTTCATGTTATCCAATCCTTTGATATGGATAGTTCTTATTTCATCGCTTTCTTGTGAAGCAAATGCCGGTATGGCAATGATCAGTGCGGTAAAAAGTGTGATAACTGTTTTGATTGTACGTTTCATAATTCTTTTAAATTTAAATTTTATAAACTGTTTAGTTGATTATGTCCGTTGATCGGACGATAAATTTTCCTTTGTGTCCCATTCGTTCGTGGGGACGGCAGAAGTAGTTGTACTCTCCGGCTACATTCGGCTGATAATACCAGACATCACCTTTTTGAAGAACATCGGAATCAAAGGACTCCGCTTCTTCAGGAATTCCTAGTGGCCTGCGGTTATCGGGGTGGTAAGCCGTAACAGTATGTACACCTTCCTCCACGATAAACTTTAGTAGGTCTCCTTTACGGATTTCAATATCAGCCGGTACAAACCTGGAATCTTCCATGGATCCCACAATTTGGATGGTAACGGTATCTGATTCTGTTGGTTTAATTTGTTGTGCGTACACTCCGTTAGAGATCAGGAACATGAGGGTGATATGGAAGAAGATCCATCTCACTGAACCAGCGATTCTATGAATTTTATGTCATCATCCAGATCTCCGATAATTCCTTCAATCCTGCGACTGATATTTCCAAAAGGATCTAAAACAGTAATCAGGTTTGAATGGTCAAAGTGCCCGTCACTGCGTTCCCTGTATTTGACTCCCAAAAGAGCGGCGAGTTGCCGGATATCGGTTTGTTCAGCTGTTACAAAGTGCCATTCGGGCAGATCGAGCTGCTCATACTCAGCATACTCTTTCAGTGCATCAGGCGTATCGTTTTTGTAATCAAAGCTGACGGCCAGAACATTGATTATCTTCTGAGTCTCTTCACTCAGAGAGGAGTAGAGTTTCCAGGTTCG
>LKNA01000077.1 GCA_001564065.1 Chitinophagaceae bacterium T5-Br10_B2g13 | reverse complement strand
TCGTGTTAATTTCCCGAAGTAGAAAACAGGATCTATACCATTTCGATTCACAAGATATGAACCGGAAAATGTGGGGTGAGCCATAATTGGGACTTTACCCAGTTTTGCAAGTTCATGCATGGTTTCGAATCCAACCAGTTGAGGTGCAATTAATACTCCATCGGCACCTGATTCAACGGCTTTTAGGTATCGCTCCTGAATATGGATAGCTGAAGTAGTGATATTTGGAAAGTAGAGCGTTTTCTTTCCGGACAACTGTTCTCCTTCACGTACTGCACGGGTACAAAGTTTTACTCTTTCTTCAAACTTTGCAGATATTTGATCGGTTAATCCATGATCGTCTTTAATGATATCAATTCCACCCTTCGCAAACTGGAGTGCCATATTTGCAAGTTCAACAGCAGATGAGCCAACCGGCTTAATAACAGCGCAGCTAAGTGGCCTGTCGGGTAGTTTTAGCAATTCTCTGATCCCATTAATCCCAAATGAGGGGCCATGAAGCAGCTCACTGAGATAGGCAGGATCAGCATCAAACAACCGACACCACGGCTGAAGTGAAATATTACCAAAGAGTACATTCAAAAACTGGGTAGGGTCGCTGTCTACAATTTGAATGTCAAAAAGAATTGTTGCTTCCCAGGAATTCTCTCCAGTCTGATTTAACTTATGTACCTGAGCAATTTTACCTTTTGATGATTCCGGAACCACTTCTGGCGGCATCTCAACGGACTGTTCTATACTGATCTGCCGTGCTTTTGAAGCCGCTTCATCTTTTTTACTGGCCTCAATCTGATATTTTACCCAAAATGTATTCCGGCTATTCATCTTTTCATTTTACCGAACAATGGTTTCATTCCTTTTTGGTCCGGTTGATACGATTGTGAACTTTACACCGATAAACTCTTCAATAAACTTGATATAGGTTCTGGCATTCTCCGGCAGGTCATCAAAAGATGAAATGTCACGGGTAACGGATTCCCATCCCGGAAATGATTTGTAAATGGGCTTTAAGCGTTCAACATCCTCTGTATCTGATGGGAAATGATTGATCTTTTTACCATCCAGTTCGTACTGGGTACAAACTTTGATTGTTTTAAAATCGTCCAGAACATCCAATTTGGTAAGTGCCAGTTCATTCATTCCGTTCAAACGAACTGCATACTTCAAGGCAATAAGATCCAGCCACCCGCATCTTCTGGGCCGGCCGGTTGTAGCTCCAAATTCCTGTCCGTTTTTACGAAGTTTTTCTCCGGCATCGTCGTCAAGTTCGGTCGGAAAAGGACCGTTGCCAACCCGGGTGCAATATGCTTTTGTAATTCCCAGGGAGTGGGTGATGGCTAAGGGCGGAACTCCGCTACCGGTACAGGCACCGCCTGCAGTTGGCGATGATGATGTAACGTAAGGGTAGGTTCCATGGTCTACATCCAGCAGGCTTCCCTGTGCTCCTTCCAGCAGAATTGGTTTTTTCTCTTCTATCGCTTCGTGAAGAATTTGGGTAGTATTGCAAATATAACCTTTAATAGAGTCGGTAGCTGATTTGAGCTCCTTAATCATGTTATCTGCGTCCAGTTCAGGCTCACCGTAAACATGCTTGAGGGCGTTGTTTATATCTGCTAAATTTTTCCGGATTTTTTCTTCCAAAGCCTCCTCATTCAGAAGGTCGCCCATCCGAATACCGATTCGTGACACTTTACTGACATACGCAGGACCAATTCCACGGCCGGTAGTACCAATAGCATCACTGCCACGGCTTTTCTCCTTCACCTGATCCAGAACTTTATGGTAGGGCAGGATGACATGTGCGGAGTCACTAATATAAAGCCTCTCCTTCAAATCAATATCTACAAGTTCTTCTACCTCTTTGATCTCTTTTACCAATGCAATAGGATCAATAACAACACCATTACCGATGATGCATTTAGAATCTCCGTTAAACATCCCGGAAGGTATAAGGTGGAGGACAATCGTTTTATCGTCAAACTTTAACGTATGCCCTGCATTAGCTCCTCCCTGATAGCGAACCACATAATCCGTTTCAGCGCTTAAAAGATCTACAATTTTACCTTTCCCTTCATCGCCCCATTGGGCGCCAATTATTATTCGTACAGCCATAAGTCCCAAAAAAAAGGAGGTGCTGTATACACCTCCTTGTTAGATTAGTTAAAAGTGAATACGTCTTAGTTGTTTTCGAATGAAGCAACAGCTTCATCTACAGAACGGAAATGTTTAAACACAGTTATAAGCTTAGTTACCATTAGCAGGCTTTCAATCTTATCCGATGCATTTGCAATTCGAAGATCTCCGCCTGCTTTTCTAAGTGTGGTAAGTCCGCCAATGAGCATGCCCAATCCTGAAGAGTTCATGAATTTTACTTTACTCAAATTTACCACGACGTTTTTTTTGCCCTGGTCAATCAGTTCATGAAGTTTCTCATTCAGGTTTACCGCATCCGGGCCACCCATTACATTACCTTTCAATTCAATGATTACGCAATTATAGCGTTCAGAAACATTAAAGCTCATAATTAATACCGTTTATTTGTTAGTTAACAATCTAAGACTTTGCTTTCGCTTCGAGGGCTCGTTTCTGAAGCTCTACAACGAGCGCGCTGGCAACAAAAAGTGAACTGTAAGTTCCTAATATTACACCAAGTACAAGTGCAAATGCGAAACCTTTCAGTACCTCTCCACCGAAGATAAACAGCACAGTTACTACAAACAAGGTTGTAACCGAGGTGATTACCGTACGGCTCAATGTATCGTTAAGGCTTTTGTTAATCATATCCTTAAACGCCATCGTTTTATATATAATAGAATTTTCTCGGATACGATCAAATACTACTACGGTATCATTCAGGGAATAACCTACAATTGTAAGGAAAGCCGCAATAATTGCCTGATCGATACTTACATCGAATGGAGCAATTTGAGCCATGATTGTAAAGATACCCAGTACAATCAAAACGTCGTGAGCAAGTGCGGCAATGGCCCCTGCCGAGAAGTACCAGCCTTTAAAGCGGATGAAAATGTAGATGAAGACCACAGCGAGCGCAAACACAATGGAGTAGAGTGCGCCTCTTCTCAGGTCTTCCGCAAACCGTGGACCGACAAGGTCAGATTTTTCTACTGTTACGGTTGCATTCGGATAGAGGCTGGCAAATGTGCTCATCATAATATCCCGTACAACTGTGATATCTTCTTCAGAATCTGTTCTGACCAGAATCTCTCGATTAGAGCCGAAAAGCTTAATTTCCGGTGCGATTCCTGTTCCTAAGGGCTCAGTCAGTTCAGTTCTGAGTTCTACAACATCTACGGGGCGGTCGAATTCAAAAACAAATTCTTTACCGCCTCTGAAGTCGATACCGTAATTGAGGCCCAATCCTAAGATTGCCAGGATAGAGACAACAATTAATGTTCCTGAGATTGCATAAGCAACCTTTTGTGCTCGAATAAAATCGAAACTTGGAGTTTCAAACCATCTCATAATATTTACCTTTTTTTAAACTGTTTAGATTCGTGATTGATTAACCGAAGTTGACGGTTGCTGTTTTTTCTCGGGTCAGGTAGTCTACAATCACGCGAGTAATCACAATTGCACTAAAGAGTGATGCTACAATACCTGCCATCAGAGTTACGGCAAAACCTTTAATTGGCCCAACGCCGAAACTGTAGAGAATAATAGCTACGAAGAAGGTGGTTACGTTCGCATCAATAATCGCACTCATCGCATTGGAGTATCCGTTATCGATGGCTGCACGAAGTGTTTTACCTCCCCGCATCTCTTCACGAATCCTGTCAAAGATCAGTACGTTGGCATCCACTGCCATACCGATCGTCAATACAATACCGGCCATGCCCGGTAAGGTTAATGTGGCCTGGAAAGCTGCCAGAATACCCAGTATAAATATGATGTTCAGGATCAGGGCAAGGTCAGCTATAGCCCCACCTGTACGGTAGTAAACAATCATAAAAAGAGCTACCACTGTTAATCCAAATAGTGTGGAGTAGAGTCCGGCTTTAATTGAAGCCTCACCAAGTGATGCACCAACTGTACGCTCCTCTACAATATCGAGCGGAGCTGGCAGGGCACCTGAAAGAAGAATGTTCACCAAATCTTCCGCTTCTCTAACACCGCCAAGGCCGGTAATAGAAGATCGGCCATTGTTAATCTGATTCTGCACGGTAGGATATGAGAAGATGTATCCGTCCAGGGCAATCGCAACAGGCCGGCCAATGTTGGCCCCTGTAATCCGGGCCCAGCGCCGTGCACCTTCAGAGTCCATGGTCATGGAAACCTCGGCGGCGTTTGTTGTTGGGTCGAATGCCACGCGAGCTTCAGAAATCACATCACCGGTCAGTTCAATCTGGCTGCGAACTGCAATCAGCTCAAAAAGGTCTATACCCCCGTCTGATGCAAAAGGCTGTGCACCCCACATCAGAGTTGTATTTCTTGGAATTAGACGCTGAACATCTTCTTTCTGAAGAAGCGTGTTAACGACTGAGGTATCTGGCCCTGCCGCATAACCGAAAACGTACTGGTTTCTTCCATTAGGATTGAAAACATCGAGCAAGTTGTCTTCGCCAAGCTCTTCCAGTTCTTCCTGGTTATCCTGGAAGTAGTTAATAACCTGTTGCTTTGCGGCATTTATTTCATCCGGTTCAGCTACCATTCTGAACTCCAGACGAGCCGTTCCACGAAGGAGATCTCTTACACGCTCTTCATCATCCACGCCGGGAAGCTCAACAACAATTCGGTTGGTACCCTGCTGAAGAATGGATGGCTCCGTTACACCAAATCGGTCAACACGGGAGCGGATAATTTCCATTGCACGAGTTACTGCCTCATCACGCTGATCTTTCAAATAGGTGGTGATCTCCGCATTTGTTGATCTTCGGGTAATATTTTCTGCATCAGACCGATAGTATCGACTGAGCATCGCATCGGGATCGCGTGTTTCAAATTCATTGACAAATTCGTCAATAAAATCTGTTCTCTGTTGCAGTGCACGTTCAGCGGCTACCGAAATCACATCTTCGAGGTAGTCATCCGCATAGTCGCTTGCAAGTTCCAGCACCAGACGCGGTGTTCCAATTTCCAGGGTTACGTACATACCGCCCTGAAGGTCGAGACCAAGTGACAGAGATTGTTCCTGCAATCGTTGCAGTTTCTCCATGTTTTCTGCCTGATACTGGATTCTTTCTGATTCCGTCATATCTGCCATATGACGCTGTTCTAAATTCCATTGTAAGGTTGGAAACAGGTAAAAGAGCGTCAGTCCGAGAAAGACGACGATAGAACCGATTTTAAAACCGTTGTTTTGACTTTTCATAGGGTTTTACTTCAAAATTTTGGTATTGATAATCAACTGCCGGGAATCGGCAAGGTTTGAGTAGGGAATAGAAATTTTGTTAAAAAACTGTTTAGGTTGATCTGAACAGAGTTTTTCAACAGTCGAGGAAAGGATTAGGGAGCGTTGATACTGATTCCGCTAACGAGTGGTTCTAAAAGAATTTTCTGAACCTGCGGGATGATTAGATTTACAGGAGTTCCGCGATCATAACCATCCATTTTCTTGCTAAAACCGATAATCGATTTCGAAAGGTTATTGGTATTTAACCATTTTTGTGCGGGAACAGAAGTCTCCGGAGCAAGTGCGTCTGTACCGGTTTGCTGCTGTTGGAAAACATTCCATTGGCTAACAAGCCAGGATGTAACCTGATCTCCTGTAGATGAAGGAAACGCTACATTTAGTTTAAACTCATCTTTGTTGCTGGCAACCAGCTGAGAAGCTTGTTCAACCAGCACGCGAAAGTCCGAAGTTTGTTCGGGTAATTTGCGAATGGCATTTCGAAGCTCATTCTCAGAATCATCTCCGCTAGCGGCTACACTTTGATTTAACCACTGTGTAAATGCCGTTTTCTGGGCATGACTCGTGAACGGCACAAACAGATGAGCCAGCATTCCTGCCACCAGGAATGATACGATAGATGTGCGTACGATATATGAAAATCGATTTTTCATCAGACTGTCAAAAATAGTCAGATGACCGGCGGTTGACAAATTAATTTTTGCACAATTCCTTAAAGGAAAACAGTTTGACAGAGAAGATGAGTTATAAATAACATCTAACTGCTAACTGCCTACAGAGTACTGACTATTTTCTTTTCTCTCTCAAACTCCTGTTTCAAAAACGTACCGGTGTAGCTCTCCTTAATTTCAGCAACTTCCTCAGGTGTTCCTTCAGCAATAATTTGGCCACCTTCAGCTCCTCCTTCAGGACCAATATCAATTATCCAGTCAGCAGCTTTGATCAGGTCCAGGTTGTGCTCAATAACAATAACTGTATTTCCTTTCTCTACCAGTTTCTGTATTACATCCACCAGCATTCGCACATCCTGAAAGTGAAGTCCGGTTGTAGGTTCGTCCATGATGTAGATCGTATCTCCGGTACCGATTTTGGAGAGTTCGCGCGAAAGTTTAATTCGCTGTGCTTCACCGCCGCTGAGAGTCGTACTCGACTGGCCAAGTGTCAAATACCCAAGTCCAACGGAGTTCAGCGTCTCCAGTTTCCGCTTGATAGATGGAACTGAATCAAAAAACTCTTCTGCTTCGCTGATTGGCATCTGCAGAACATCGGATATGTTTTTGCCTTTATAGTGAATCTCCAGCGTTTCGCGGTTATATCGTTTTCCGTTGCACGATTCACAGTCCACGTAGATATCCGGAAGGAAGTTCATCTCAATTTTTCGAACCCCGTCTCCCCGGCACGCCTCGCAGCGACCTCCTTTCACATTAAAGGAGAATCGGCCCTGGTCATATCCGCGAATCTTTGATTCCGGCAGTTCGGCAAAGAGAGATCGGATGTGGTCAAATACTTTCGTGTAAGTTCCGGGGTTGGAACGTGGAGTACGGCCAATCGGGCTTTGATCAATAGAAATGACTTTGTCTACATTGTCGATGCCTTCAACGGATTTATAGGGAAGCGGAACTGACTTGGAGTTGTAAAACTCATTTGATAGAATCGGAACCAGTGTCTGGTTGATGAGTGAACTTTTACCGCTTCCGCTCACTCCGGTTACGCAGATAAACTTCCCTAGCGGGATATCCACATCAACATTTTTCAGATTATGGCCGCGTGCATCATGAATGGTGATCGACTTTTGGCTTCCTTTCCGGCGTTTCTCAGGATAGGGTATGACCTCTTCATCCCGAAGAAATTTAGTGGTCATCGCTTCGGGGTCTAGCTCGTCGGGTTTGCCCTGTGTAACGATATAACCGCCTTCAGTTCCGGCACCCGGGCCCAGATCAACTACATAGTCGGCATGTTCAATGGTCTCGCGGTCGTGTTCCACTACAATCACGCTGTTACCCAGATCCCTGAGTGTTTCCAGGGAATGAATCAGTTTGATGTTGTCCCGCTGGTGCAGCCCGATACTCGGTTCATCCAGGATATAGAGAACACCTACCAGCTGAGTTCCAATCTGTGTGGCCAGCCGAATTCGCTGCGCTTCGCCACCACTCAGTGTTTGAGCTTCTCGATTCAGCGTCAGGTAATTGAGACCAACATTTAACAAAAAGTCGATTCTGTCGATTACCTCTTTCAGAACCTGCTGTCCGATTTTTCGTTGACGCTCAGTCAGTTTCAGGTTTCCAATGGTAATACGGAGGTTTTTTATATCCTGATTAACAAGATTGTGAATGGTATAACCGTCGATTTTATAGGAGAGAGCCTCTTTGTTGAGCCGGCCGCCGCCACAATCCGGGCAATCGATTTTTGCCAGATACGCCTTGGCCTTGTCTCTCTGCTTGTTCGACTTACTGTCTTCGTATTGATCGCTGATGATGCTTTTCAATCCGGAGTAGGAGTGCTTATAGGTTACATTGCTGTTTTTGAAATCGTAACTGACGTTAAACTTTTGATCTCCACCTCCATCAAAAAGCAGGTCGAGTGCTTCCTCCGAAAAGTTTTTGATCGGTGTGTGAAAATCCAGGTCAACCGATTCCAGAACAGCCTGAAGCTGTTTAAAGATGAAAATATCCCGAGGTTCACCCAGAAATCGGATAGCTCCCTCGGCGATAGTTTGGTCGGGATTTGGGATCACCAGTTCACGGCTCACATCATATCGGTAGCCAAGCCCGTTACACGCTTTGCAGGCTCCGTATGGAGAGTTAAACGAAAACAGATTAGGAGCCGGATCTTCGTAAGAGAGACCGCTTTCGGGATCATAAAGATGCTTTGAAAATACTTTGTCGTTGATTTCTCCATTTTCCTGTACACCCAGAATCAGGTTGCCGTCTGCCATCTCCAGCGCCATATGCACGCTGTCTGAAATTCGTTTTTCGCTTTTAGGTGAGATGACAAACCGATCCACCACTACTTCCACATTGTGGGTCTTATACCGGTCCAGTTTAATTTCTCCTTCTAAATCGATCAGTTCACCGTCTACCCGGGCTTTTACAAACCCCTGCTTCTGCATCTGCTCAAAAAGTTCGCGATAGTGCCCTTTTCGTCCGCGAACCACCGGCGCCATGCAGTACGCTTTGGTTCCCTTTGGAAGCTCCATTATAGCCTGCACGATCTGATCGGAGGTCTGCTTCTCCATCTTATTGCCGGAGATGTAGGAGTAGGGTACACCAATTCGGGCGTAAAGAAGGCGCAAGAAGTCATAGATTTCAGTAACCGTCCCCACAGTTGAGCGCGGATTACGGTTTGTCGTTTTCTGATCTATGGAGATCACAGGGGAGAGTCCATCGATAAAATCTACTTCGGGGCGCTCCATCATACCTAAAAACTGACGTGCATAGGCAGATAGAGACTCCATAAATCGCCGCTGACCTTCCGCGTAAATAGTATCGAAAGCAAGGGAGGACTTTCCGGAGCCGGAAAGTCCGGTAAAGACTACCAGTTGTTCACGGGGAATGTCGATGTCGAAAATTTTGAGATTATGCTCGCGAGCTCCGCGGATGATAATGTTATTCTGCAAGGAGATACCGATTAATTACAAATTCAAATGGGCAACCGTCAAAAATACGAAACCTTTGACGGAATGGCATGCGTGAAAAACAAATTAAAAACGATACTCATTCGTTTGATGTTAATCCGAATAGATAAATAAGTAGTGATTGAAACATATAACCCTTATTTTTGATCTCTTTTTTAATACATCAAAGTTCGTACCCTAAATGAAACAGAAGGCTAAGGAAGAAAATCCTATCAATACAAAATCTCTAAATAGCGATCAGACATGGAGTCCGCTTTCATGGAGTGAAAAGCCGATCAAACAGCTTCCGCCCTATCCGGATACAGCAGATTTGGAACGTACATATAACGAACTGAAATCACTTCCACCTCTGATTACTTCATGGGAGATTGAAGCACTAAAAAGTAAGCTGGCCGATGTTTCTCAGGGCAAAGGGTTTCTGCTGCAAGGCGGTGATTGTGCCGAAACATTTGATGCATGTACAGCGCCTAAGATTGTAAACATGCTGAAGGTGATGCTTCAGATGAGCTTTATTCTTGTACACGAAATGGGTACTCCAATTGTGCGTGTTGGCAGGATTGCAGGTCAGTATGCAAAACCACGGTCTAAAGATTCGGAGATCATCGATGGAGTAGAAATGTTGAACTATCGGGGAGATCTGATCAACAGTTTTGAGCCCAATAAGGAGGCACGCACACCCGATCCGCAGCGATTGATAATGGCTTATGAAAAAGCTGCGCTGACTCTCAACTTTTTGCGGGCGCTTGCCGACGAAGGGTTTGCCGATCTGCAGCATCCGGAGCAGTGGGAGCTCGATTTTATGCAGAATAATGAGTACTACAAAGATTATGAGGCGATGGTAAACTCCATCAATAAAGCGATCAACTTTATGGAGACCATTACGCCCAACAGTTTTAATACCCTGCATAAGGTTGATATTTACACTTCGCACGAGGCGCTTAATCTCTATTACGATTCAGCTCAAACCAGGCAGGTTCCAAGAAAACCGGGTTTCTTCAATCTAAGTGGTCATATGGTCTGGCTGGGTAATCGTACCAAACAGCTTGATGGTGCGCATGTAGAGTATCTGAGCGGAATCAAGAATCCGATTGGTATTAAAGTGGGGCCACCGTTTGATATGGATGAAACCATGTCCATTATTGATAAACTGAATCCGAACCACGAAGCCGGCAAAATAGTGCTGATTACCCGGATGGGTACGGATGAAGTGGAGAAGAGCCTGCCGAAGTTTATTCAAAAAATTAAGCATTCAGGGCATCCGGTAGTCTGGAGCTGCGACCCGATGCACGGTAATACCTTTGCAACGGAAAGCAATGTTAAAACACGCCGGTTCAACGATATCCTGGAAGAGATCAAGTCGACTTTTGCGGTTCATCGAACCGAGGGGAGCTATCTTGGCGGAGTTCACCTGGAACTCACCGGTGATAATGTGACCGAATGTGTGGGTGGAGCCAACGGTTTGAATGAAGCCGGGCTGGGAACCAACTACGAAACCTATTGCGATCCGCGCCTGAACTACGAACAGAGTCTTGAGATGGCATTTTTGGTAGCTAAAGAGTGGAATAAGAGCTACAGATCGTAATCTGCTGATAATTGCGGATTACAGATTATAATCTATTTTTAAAGGCAGTATTTGACCGAAAGGTTTGAGTACTGCCTTTTTTATTTAATTCAGGGTGAGTTCGATTTGAGATTTGGGAGAAATAACTGAGGCTGTCCCAAAAGATGTTAGTGATTTATGGATGCCTTAATAATTAAAGTTCACTTCGTGAACCTTCGAGACTATTTGCCACGAAGGCACGAGGGCACTAAGCAACACGAAGAGCTCGTGCTGCATTTGTTTAAATTAACTCAACATCATAAATGAACCACCCCTAAATCACTTCGTGGGAAACACTTTGCTCGGAGCCCTCCTTGGAAATGGGGGCATCTCATATTGCCAAAATCAATGATTTTATATCCAACTCACGTTAATTTAGTTCAGAGTGCTATGAAACCAGTAAAACCGCTCATTCTCTTAATTCTATTAATCGCTAGTTTTATCATGATGTCAGCTTGCTCAGAAAATCCCGATCCGTATCAGCCTCAGCCCTATGTGACACTTGATCACCCGGAGTGGAGTAAGCATGCAGCAATCTACCAGATCAATACACGGCAGTTTACCGAAGAGGGTACGTTTAAGGCAGCCGAAGAGCATCTGCCCCGACTGAAGGAATTAGGGGTAGATATCCTATGGCTGATGCCGATTCACAAAATTGGAGAGAAAAATCGCAAGGGAACATTGGGAAGTCCTTACTCGGTGAAGGATTACTATAGTGTGAATCCGGAGTTTGGAGATCTGGAGGATCTGAAGAGTTTTGTAAATAAGGCGCATGAACTGGACTTATATGTGATATTGGATTGGGTGGCAAATCACACGGCGTGGGATAATGCGCTTACTGAGGAGCACCCCGACTGGTATGCACGTGACTGGAAAGGGGATTTTCGTCCGACACCATGGTGGGACTGGACAGATATTATCGACCTGGACTTTAGTAATCCGGAAGTTCGTGAGTATATGACCAAAGCGATGAAGTACTGGGTGGAAGAAGCGGATATTGACGGCTTTCGTGCCGATGTAGCAGGATTTGTTCCGGTGGAATTCTGGAATAATGTTCGCCGTGAGCTGGAGACGGTAAAGCCGGTTTTTATGCTGGCAGAGTGGGAATCACGTGACCTGCACGCTAAAGCATTTGATATGACCTACGCCTGGAGCTGGTATGATGCGGTTCACAAAATCACGATGGGCGAAACGGAAGATTTGAGTCCGCTTTACGTCTACTACTCATGGAATGAGAGCGCCTTTCCTAAAAAGAGTATGCGGATGACTTTTGTGAGTAATCACGATAAGAATGCGTGGAAAGGTACGATGTACGAAAATTTTGGTGACGGGTTAGAAGCGGCCATTGTTCTCTCGTTTGTTGGAGAGGGCATGCCGCTGATCTATAACGGACAGGAAGCCGGAAATGACCGCAGATTGGAGTTTTTTGAGAAAGACCCGATTGAGTGGCAGGAGCATCCGATCGGTGATCTCTACAAGGAATTGATCTGCCTGATGAAAGAGAATTCCGCTCTCTGGCACTCCGTGTGGGGAGCAACGATGATTCGAGTTCCGAATACGTCAGAAGAGAGCGTGCTAAGTTTCGTAAGGCAAAACGAGGAGAATAAGGTTTTTGCTGTCATCAACTTTTCGGATGAAGAGCAGTCCGTTCAGTTTGAAGAAAGTTTACATCATGGTTCCTATGTAGAATATTTCAGTAATGAAGAAGAAAATATAGACGCAGGTTCAGTACTGAAAATTGAACCGTGGGGTTACCGGGTTTTTGTAGGGCAGTAATCAAGCAGTTATTAAGATCGACCGCCTAAGGAGTTAATATATGGGGCCGTCTCGGATCCAATCCGTAAAAATCGACCCATGCAAACCAGTATGCGTTAAATGACGGGATCATCTGTAATTTCTCTCCGCTTCGGGGGCCTGCAATCGCTTCCCCAAAGTAGTCCCAAATATTACCCTCACCATCCTCAAAAAGTGCGGGCGGTTCCCTTCCCGTAGTGGAAAAGCGAAGGGATTCACCGTCGGAAGTTACCGCGCTGTATGCGGTAATGAATTTTCCGGAGCCATCAGCAATAATAACCAACTCCCGGCCAGCCACATTTCGATTAAAGACCAGTGGTGAGTCGGGAATTTCCTGCATAGGCAGCACATTCAGGTCCTGATCATAAAGCATGCCGTGAGCGACCTCTTTTCTGTTCAGGCGGTCATCTTCACGCTGAATGGGAAACAAGATGTTGTCATCATCATATGGGTAGTTGCCATAAGGTGGAGTGGAGTAACTTTGATTTGAACCGGCCTCTCCGGTCAATACTTCTGAATCGGGGTACAGAGATTTCCATCTCTCCCAGTTCATTTCAATTAAATGGAATCGTTTAAGCTTTTGCCCAATCCTTTCTCCGTTAATGCTCTGCAGGAGCATTTGGCTCCACAGGGAATTCGAGCCGCGATCGTAGGCAACTAGGTTATTTTTGTAGATCAAACCGGACACTCCAAACTCCGTTATTTCACCATCGATTTCACGATTCCAAGCTACAGCGGATCCTGTTAACGGGCAGAATGTAACAGCAACCGCTGCATCGTCAAACTGATCATTTACAATTTCGTGATAGTCTAACACACGGTGAGGATACGCACGAATTTGAGTCCCTATTTTCAAGCCAATAACAAGATCCCGGTCTTCGAGAAAATCAATCTGGTTTGCTAGCAAATAGGCAGGTTCATCAATAGAAGAGATTTGATCACGACCGGTTCCCTCATAAATCTGATCTACCGGTACCAGCCAGTCGGGGTTCTCTATAATCCCAACTCCCGGTGAATCCGTGAGTGTGGATGAATCACAGCCATACAACAGAACTGAAGCAACTATCAGAAGCAAAATGTATGTGGCTTGTCTCATCATAAAGCAAAGTCAGATTCTGCAATTTTGAATTTCGTTCTGTGCGTATGCAGACCTGAACACTACTTCTGAACAGATTCATTCCTTTAGTTGATCCTGATTATTCCCAGAGAATGTTCAGTTTGTGCCGGGTTGAATCCAGTTGTATATCACGTATCTCAAGGGAGTTTCCTATGACCTTATACGGAATGTCTTTTTCATCCAGCAACACTCTTTTTACACTCTTTTTTACATTCTTAATTTCCATGTGTATAACCTGGAAATTGGAATCAAAATTTTTCCCAATCTCTTTTCTAAATACGAGGGTAGACTCTCTTCCGCGATTAGACGAAGTAATATGTAATTTTTCGAACTCTCCTCTTCCGTATGAGTTGAATGTCTCTCCGTCATCATGATAGATGAACGTTCTGTAGTAAACATTTTCAGGATCGTGAAACTGAATCAAATCGAGTGATGCTATGGAATAGTCATCGAGCGACTGAACCAGATCTGCCATTGGAATGACCGCTCCACCACGCACATAGGTTGGAATAGACTCCTCACGCGTTTCAATAAATATCCGTTCACCGCCGCTGAACTCCTCACCGGTATAGAGGTCGAACCAGTTTGATTTACCCGGAAACCAAACCTTCTGTTGCTTTTGCTCAGGCTCCATTACGGGTGAGACAAGCATGTCGTCCCCAAAGAGATAGGTTCCGGCTACTTTGTAGATTTCATGATTGGCGGGCTCCTCAAAAAAGAGCGGGCGCATGAGTGGCATGCCGGATACTGAATTTTTGTAAGAGAGCGTGTAGATATATGGCATTAGCCTGTATCGCAGCTCTATCGCTTTCCGAGAGAGATCCAGTGCTTCCCTGCTTCTGAACACCGGCTCCGATGGAACTTCTTCCTGCGCGTGAGGTCGTTAAATTGGTTGAAAAACACCATACTGCATCCACCGCACGTACTTTTCATCATCAACAAGATTACCGGCAAACCCTCCCAGATCAGAGTGCATATAAGCAAGCCCCTGTAATCCCATCTGCAGAGAAATCTCAGGCTGAGATTGGAGGCCGCCCCAGGTGCGGTTAACATCGCCGGACCACGGAATCAGCCCAAAACGCTGTGAACCTGAATATCCGGCGCGCATCAAATTGAATGGTCGAACATTGGGATAGTTTTCTCTGTATCCCTCATGAACCAGTTTTGCCCATTCGTGACCATAGATGTTGTGAACTTCATTGGCACTGCCGGTTTCGTGTTGAACCCATTCCGGATGAACTTCCGGTTCGCCCAGGTCTCCCCACCAACCGTGTACGCCCATCTCAATCAACTCCTGATAGATATTCCAGAACCAGTCTCGGGCTTCCGGTTTAAAAACATCAATCAAACCGGTGTTGCCAAAGAAAAAGTCATATGTGGCGGGATTGCCGAGGGAGTCAGTTGCAAGTACTTCGTGTTCAACGGCCTCATCCCAGCGGTTTGATGTTGTCAGGACAAATGGTTCAGTTATAAGCACGGTTTTGACGCCCATCTCCTCCAGTTGATCGATCATCAGCTCCGGTTCGGGAAAAGAGTCGCGATCGAATGCGATATTACCCATTGTACCTGTTACTTCTTTGCCGAACCAGAAAAGATCAAGGATGATGGCATCGAGCGGAACGTCCTCTTCGCGGAAAGTCTCTGCGGTTTTGAGAACCTCTTCTTGCGATCGATACCCAAAACGGCTTGAAAAATTTCCAAGCGCCCATCGGGGTGGAAGCGGCTGAAACCCGGTGAGCCGCGTATAATTTTCAATAATCTTTTCCCAGCGATCACCGGCAATCACCTGGTAGCTTTTTCGACCTGAGATAGCTTCAAAGGAAAGGGTGTTGTTGAACTGGCTGTCGAGGTCGAGCCAGCCGGTGGTGGGATTGTCAAAGTGTATGGCATACAAGTTGGATGAAAGAACCATCGGGATGGTGTAGTTCATCAGTTCGGATCGTGTTTCGTAACCGTAGTGCGCACGGTTGTAAAGTTGCAGACGGTGACCGCGCCGGTCCATTCCCAAAGCACGGGCTCCGCCTCCCAACAGAATTTCCGTTTCGGTGATGTTGAAATCCACTTCAAACCCATCCTCCGAGGAGCGAAACCCATATCTTTCTTCGGTTAGTTTCTTTCCATTGTAGTAGAATGAAAGCTGGCCGTGTCTTAGCCCCCTAAACAACTGGAGGAAAATTCTACTTTAAGAATAATTATCTTAACGTATGAAAAAACGAAGAACCTGGACAGCGGAGCAGAAGCTGTCCATCCTAAAAGAAGCCGAGCAGCACG
>LKNA01000076.1 GCA_001564065.1 Chitinophagaceae bacterium T5-Br10_B2g13 | reverse complement strand
GCTTTTTTTGTTTTATGGAATATTACCTCTACATACTCCGATCAGAAGTCAAGGAAACCTACTACATAGGATTATCCAATAATCCGGAAAGGCGGCTACATTTTCATAACACCGACGATCGGAAAGCTAAGAAGTTGAAGGAGTTATTCTTAATCCTACTCATTCTGGCATAAAAAAAGAGGATTTTGGGTATCCGCCAAAATCCTCTGTCGATTTAACTTAGAAGCGTTGCTCTTTCGCTTCATGGATCATTTTAATCTTATCTCTGATTTTTCAACTCTCTCAATATCGTATTCTTAATCGCTCACTAACTGCTAGAATCGGATACATTTGTATCTTAATCTTCACTGATAAACTATTCGAACTTGATCAAACAAAAAAATAGTGTTCTCTAACTGTAATCGAATTAATTGGATAAGAGCTCTAATAAAAGAGGGCAAAATCACTTTAATATTAGGCGTCTTTAAAGTTTACTCTTCATTTAGCAGTAAACACACCCATTCGAGAGATAACATCTAATGCCCAAAGATTTGCTTTTATAAACACCCTCTTATTATTCAAGGTGTAATATTTATTTAGCCAAACAAAGCTATTAAGGTACGCCAAACTTCCGGTGCTCTTGAAATGTGAATTGTTGTACTTAGTATCAGAGGTTAACTTCTTCACCCTGAACTCTTATCCTCTCTGCCCACTGCAGCATCTCAATATCATAAATTCCATGTGCTGCCATTGCTGAGATAAGGCCCGTCAGTTCGTACAAAACGCCGAGCATTATACTCAATCCAAAAAGATAGCAGTCAATCTGTAGCGTTTAAAAGACTGAAAATCATTAATGAGTAATGCTGTCGGACATCAATGAAACCATCTTCAGTAATGAATTTTTATAAATACTATTATCGATTTAAGTCAGTTTTTATGTATCCTTGGATATGAAATTTAAGAGGAGTATGAACTGCCTTCTAAAGCCAAATACTGAAAAACTGTGACCCGAATTTTCTCTGCTATTCTTTTACTGATTGTTGTTTTCGGATCTTACCTGGCCTTTACGACTTCCAGTTCAGAAACTAATACTGCAGAACCCGTCGCTGAGCCTGAAGAATGGATAATGGATGAATCCTTAGCCTTATACCTGGATCAATTCGAGCAGGAATTTAAAGCAGGGTTGACCGATCAACGAATTCCCGGTGGGGCGGTTTCCATCGTAAAAGATGGCCGGGTTATATTTCAAAAAGGATTTGGCGTAAAAGAGATCGGAAATAGTGAAGAGGTAGACGAACATACCATATTTAGATTGGGAAGCGTGTCTAAAGGCTTTGCATCCGTTTTGACGGGTGTGTTGGTAGAAGATGGTCTTGTAGGGTGGAATGATCCCGTCTACCGGTATCTGGAGTATTTTCACCTGAATAATCCGGAACAAACCGGGCGGATTCAGATTAAGCATTTACTTTCTCATACTTCGGGTCTGCCACGCCATGCTTATACAAATCTCGTTGAGGACGGACTTTCTCTGGATCGTATTATTCCCCGATTTGCACAGGTTCCACTGATTGCAAAGGAAGGTGAACAACTTGCCTACCAGAATGCAGCCTATTCAACGATTGAGAAAGTACTTGAGGTACGGACTGAAACCGACTTTAATACTCTGCTGGAAGAAAAACTGTTCAAACCGTTGGGTATGAATTACTCTTCGGCTAGTTATGATGGCATAACTAACTCCGATAATAAAGCTTTACCTCACGTCTACCACTCCCGTTCGCGAGGACGCGTTCCCATTCCGATATCACAAAAATATTACAATGCGGTTTCTTCCGGTGGCATTAACGCTTCTGCAGCAGATATGGGAAAGTGGCTTCTTCTGTTAACGGGACATTATCCTGATGTAATCTCCGAAGAAACACTAAAAGAGATTTATGAACCGATAGCAACCATCAATAACCGACGATTCAGCCGATATTGGGATGGGGTAAATAAATCTCATTACGGTTTGGGATGGCGAGTACTTGAAAATGATGGGCAAAAGATTGTCTACCACGGTGGATATGTAAATGGTTACCGCAGTGAAATCGCTTTCGCCCCGGATGAAGAGATAGGAATCAGTATTCTTATTAACGCGAACTCAAGCTATCCACTAACGGTTATTCCGGACTTCTTTAATCACTTCAAATCGATTTTCTCAGATTTTATTTCAGAGTGATGTTTAGCGGTGTCGAAATTAACCGGGACTGTGTTTACCCTGTGATGAACCGGCTTCTTATGGATCAAGACAAAAAAGACAATATGGTTTAAAATGAGATATTCGTATTACCGCCTCAAATTTGATTGACACTCCAAACCACTCCCACTATTCGGCGGAATAGATATTTATCATTTTAAACCCCACGCTGACGCATGGGGCTACAATCCGCCACTCCTACGGAGTTAGATAATCTGCACATTCCATAATTCGAGACTCAAATCGTAGCTCGCCGATCGGTCTATCGGTGATTCGTCAATCAATATGCGATTTTCGATATACGATACTCGATTTAAGATCTTCTATTCCCCCGACTACACTATTCCACCGGAATCTGCCCAAACCCGGCCTAGAGAAATTGACAGAGTCAAGTGTAAATGTGAGAATGAGAAGATCACAAATTCACCAGCCTCCTGTGAATAAAGCACATGAAAATAATTTCACAGGCCTTGAATTTGTGACTCATTCGAACAGGGCACGCTGTCAATTTTTCGCTGCCTTCCGGCTTGCCGGTCCCGAGAATTCGGGATTGGTTCGTTTTGTATCAAGACAAAATGAACATAGAATATGGTTTGAAATAAAATCTAAACAATAACGCCTCTATTCGATTTCTCACTCCAACCCAATCTCTCTATTCGGCGAGGAAATGACTGTCTCATCTACAACCCCAGGTTCCGTTGCACTCCACCTGGGGCTACAATCTGGACACTCCTACGGAGTTAGATAATCTGCACATTTCAAAATTCGAGGCTCAAATCGTAAATCGCAGATCGGTCCATCGTTGATTCGTTAATCAGAAAACCTCTCTATTGTATCAAAAAGAGAATTATACCCATTCATAGGTAACACAAACGAGTCTACAGACTATAGCTTTAGCGGCGGTTTAGCGGTAATTTATTACCGGATCACTGCACGTAATCTCCCTGCCTCAGAGAGGCAGTATCTTTGTATCACAAAGACAAAGATCCGTATCCCCCTGCTCCGGATGGGGCAGTACTTCGTGTGGTTCTCATTATTGAAAACGGGTGGGTTGATGAATGAATAATTGTTATATATAAAACGAATAATTTCAAATGACTTGTTCAGCCAAAATGGGAAAATTTTACTTCATCAAAGCCATTCATCTGATACTTTTATTGGTTTCTGTTTTGATCACCGGATGTAGTGGCGATAACCCGGTCCGGCCGGACAACAGTGAAGAGGAAGAGCCCAATGTGCAATTTGAGCAGTATGGTGAACCATTCGAAAATGTGCCTGAAATCAGAGATGTGGCCATGTATGAAGTAAATCCAAAAGTGTTCAGCTCTTCAAAAGATCTGAACGGTATAACTCAGAATCTGGAGCGAATTAAAGAACTGGGAATAAATACGGTGTGGGTCATGCCTATCTATCCCACGGGAGAAGAGCGTTCAGTGGGATCTCCCTACGCAATCAAGGACTTCATGTCTGTAAATCCTGAATATGGCACGCTCGAAGATTTGAGAAATTTGACAGATAAAGCACACAGCCTCGATATGGCCGTGATACTGGATTGGGTGGCAAACCATACGGCGTGGGACCACGAATGGATTACTGGTAATCCGCAATATTATCAAACCGACAGTAACGGGAATATCATCCACCCACCGGGAACCAACTGGATGGATGTGGCTCAACTCAACTTCAGCTCTCAGGATATGAGAAGGGAGATGATTAACGCTATGAAGTATTGGGTACTGGAAGCCAATATTGACGGATTCAGGTTCGACTACGCTACGGGAGTTCCGGGTAACTTTTGGAGTCTGGCAATTGACGAACTCAGAGAAATTCCCAACCGGGAGTTGATTCTGTTTGCTGAAACTGCCAATAAAGAGCTCCTGGACTCGGGATTTGATATGATTTTTGGCTGGCCGTACTACGGAACTCTGTTGGAAGCTTTTGCCGGTGGTTCTGCTGATGGTTTAGATACCGGCCATCTTCAGGAGTATTCCGGCCTTCAGGAGGAGAAGGAAGTGGTTCGGTGGGTAACCAATCACGATCAGCACGCCTGGGACGGATCACCCATTGAGATCTTTGGAGGAGAACAACCCGCTATTTCTGCTTTTGTAGCAGCAACATATTCTGGAGGTGTACCTCTTTTGTACAACGGACAGGAGCTGGGAATTACCACCTCTATTCCTTTTTTCGAAGGATCTGACTATACCATAAACTGGGATACAAATAGTGATTATCGAGAGGAGTATCTAAAAATATTAAACTACAGAGCAGAAACAGAAGTTTTACGTTCCGGGGAGTATAAGTCGCTTTTTAGTGATGCTTCAGTTGCCGGTTTTATGCGCTATTCAGAATCAGACACCGTTTTTACATTCATCAATACCGAATATAGTGAACAGACTATTTCACTCCCAAAAGAGCTCCAAAACAGTCAAATCACAAATGTAATGACGGGAGAAATAATTCAATTAGGGGAACTTCTTCAGATGGATTCGTATCAATATCTGATTCTGAACAGATAGTGTGGCACAGCAATCATTTTGCAACCCTCCTCCTCTTCGCCCACTCCAGCATCACCATATCATAAATAGCGTGGGCTGCCATTGCTGAAATTAGACCCGACGTTTCGTAAAGAACACCAAGCATCATACTCAATGAAAAGAGCATCAGCCCAAAAAGAATGTGTCCGGCTGATTTAAACTTGAAATAGCCGTGTATGGCTACGAAAATAATTGATGTGACCCATATACCCAGAATGGGCTGGATGGCGCCACGAAACAGAATCTCTTCGCCTGTGCCTGCAAAAAAGGAGATCTGAACCCTATCGAAAGGGGAGAATTCAGTTTTGGCAATTACACGAAATAGCGCAAAATCCTCGAGAACATCTGCTATCGGGGATCTGGAAGCGAGAAACATTACAACAAAAGATGCGGCAACACCTGCACTTAAACCGATCGCCATCTGAACGGTAATGGAATAGCCATGTTCAAAAATGGACCAAAATCCACTATCATGTAAGAAATAAATCAGAAGCAGTGACAGAATTAGATAAAAGAGAAATGAGAGCAGGGACATTCCCAGCATATTAGTCCCTGTTAAATCTTCTTCAAGTTGTTGCCGGTCTATTTCTTCCATCAAAAACGTTGTCAGATATATTTACTAAATGGTTTACTCTTTACTACATTGAAACAATCGACATAAAATACAGCTATCATTGATTGAACCAAGTTATTAAACAAACAAAATTATGAGTAAAGCAATAAAATTTGGGCTGGGCGGTATAGTTGCAATCTTTCTAATCGGTTTTCTGGTACTCACCATGTCTGTCGACTCTATCGTAAAATCCGGCATAGAAACCGTCGGTTCAGAAATGACCGGCACGGCCGTAACTGTAGATAGGGTTTCAATCTCTCCTTTTTCTGGCAGTGGTACTATTAGCGGTTTTCGCGTTGAAAATCCTGAGGGTTTTGAAAAAGGACATGCAATTGAAATTGAAGATTTCAGCATTGAGCTGAGCATTCGTTCACTCTTTACTGATGAAATCGTTGTAAAAAACATTGAGGTTATTTCACCATCTGTCTATGTGGAGCAGAAGATGCCTGAAAATAATCTTCGAACTATTATGAACTCAATAAATGAAAAATCATCCGGCGAAACCACAGATAAAGCACTTGTCATTGAACACTTTCTAATGACTGATGGACGCGCAGATCTTTATACGGAAGTAGGCGGTGAGAGATCAGCCCGTGTTGAGATTGCAGAGATTGAGCTTAATGATCTGGGCCGCGGTGGCGGACGCCAGGCAGTGGAAGATGTGATTCAGGAAATTGCCGGGGCGATTGTTGATCGTTCTCTTCGTGCGGCGGCTCAAAGCGGTGCAGAACAGATTCAGGATGCTATTCGCGACTTTTTTAATTGATATAGTTGACTTCAATTTTAGAAAATGAATTCTCCCCTAATGAAGGGGCTCCGAGCCGTAGGCGATTCCCGCGAAGCGAGATACAGAGAGGTGTAAATCGGATTTAATTAAAACAGATGAACCTTAAAGCACATCTATTTTGAAGAATCACATTCACCTCTAGACCTTATTTATTTTAATGGTTCAATATTTGAAATTGGGATTATAGAAAAACAACTCAATCGGGTTATTTTTCTAAATAAAACCGCGATTTTTTTTCGCCCACCTGAATTGTAAAGTACCCTTCTTCCAGAATGGACTCACCATCAAAACCGGGATAACTTAAATGAATTTCAGGTTCGATTGTAAATGTAAGTTCAGCAGTCTCACCCGGTTCAAGTGTTACCCGCTCAAAATGAACCAGCTCTTTCACCGGCCGGGAGATGCGGCCCACTTCATCAGTTAAAAACCACAAAACCGACTCTGTCCCGACAATGTCACCTGCATTTGTTACAGATATTTTTGCCGTAATACGGTCATTTTCTTTGAGTTCCGTGCTGCTCAATTCCAGATTTTCGTAATTAAAACGAGTGTAGCTAAGGCCAAACCCAAATTCCCACATCTGAGTTGCTTCAACGTCTACCACAATATCGTTAGCAACCGTATCATCAAAATAGTAAGCTGCACTTGGTTTATGGTTGTAAGGTATAAAGTGCCCCACAAATTGTGGATATGAAAACGGCAGTTTTCCGCTCGGATTAATCTTACCGCTGATAACATGTGCAATTGCCTCAGCCCCTTCAAAACCGGGAAGTCCGGCCCAAATTATTGAATCCGTATCGGGAACAACTTCGTTGATAACCCTGGGTCGTCCCGCAACTAAAACAAGTACTGACGGTTTCCCGGTGCCATTAACAGCTCTGATCATCTCCAATTGATCTTCCGGAAGACTCAGATCGGTGATATTTCCTACAAATTCCGTATATGGCTCCTCTCCTGCCGCTATAATGATGGCATCGGCGCTTTCAGCAACTTCATTGAACTCTCTTCTGGTTTTGGAATACTTTTTACCGATCGATTCCATGCTGATAATCTCCGCATTCGGTAATTCATTTCTCAAGGCCTCGGTGATCGTTTTCATAGATTCGGGATAGTTTTCTTCCGCTGCACCCTGCCATGCCAGTGTCCAGCCACCGGCCAGATTACGTTTACTCTCCGCAGACGGTCCCACCACCAGCAGCTTTTCAATACTCTTTGACAGTGGCAAAATATTCTCACTATTTTTTAAAAGCACCATTGATTCCTGTGCAGCTTTCAGTGCAATATCTTTGCGATCATTACTGCCAATTTCATCGATTCCCTGTCCGGATGGATATGGATGTTCAAACAGGCCCAGTTCAAACTTCAGCTTTAAAATTCGTCTCACTGATTCATCCAGTCGTTCTTCAGTAACAGAACCGTTTTCTACCAGGTTTAAAAGGCTCTCATTAAATCTGAGAGAAGTTGGTGTCATGCTCATGTCAATTCCGGCTTCAATAGCCTGAAGTGTGGCCTCATCGTAATCGCGTGCAGTTTTATGAAAATTGTAAAGCTTGCCAATATCGGCCCAGTCTGTAACTATCACTCCTTCAAATCCCATTTTATCCCTGAGAAGACCTGTTAGAAGCTCTTTTGATGCATGCGCCGGTATTCCATTCACCTCACCGCTATTCACCATTATCGTTTTCATTCCCGCATCTATTGCAGCTTGAAAAGGTGGGCGATGAAATTCATGAATAGTCTGCATCGACAAATCTACGGGAGTTCGATCCCAGCCCGATCTCGGAACTGAGTATCCGATAAAGTGTTTTCCGGTAGCAGCTAATTTGTATGGGAAAAGATCGTGATCACCCTGGAAACCCTTTACGTATGAACGCCCCATTTCAGAAAGCAGATGAGGATCTTCCCCAAATGTCTCATAAAATCGAGGCCAGTAAGGGTTTTTTGCCAGATCCAGTACTGGGGCAAAATTCCAGAAATGGCCTAACGGGCCGGACTCAAGAGCTGTAATTTTGCCGGTTTGCCTTGCATGTTCAATATTAAAAGTAGCTCCAAGATTGATATTATGAGGAAAAATCGTGCTCCCCTCCAGGTAACTTGCTCCATGCATGTGATCGATCCCATATATAATGGGAATACCGAGACGGGTTTCTTCTACAGCAATACTTTGAAGTTCATTGATATACTCAAGCCACTGTTCGGGAGGGACAGCCTCGCCGTTCAAAAAAGAGCCAATGTGGTGATTCTGAAGAAGATATCTTGCTTTTTCAGGGTCAAGACTAACATCACGCTGTACACCCTCATGGTTAACCATCGTTATGTTAAGCTGAGTCATCTGCCCAACCTTTTCCTCAAGCGTCATCCTTGAAAGAAGATCTTCTACTCGCTCGTCCACAGAAACGGAGGAGTCTAAATAAGATTGAGCGTAAACCATTGAATTTATATTCATTAAAAGGATTAGAATTAAAATAGTGGGAACCGGGTATTTATGAATTTTCAAATGTTGGCTGATTGAGTCAATAGTTTGAATATGCATGTAAATTTTTTGTCAAAATAAATTGAAGTGGTGATTTAGTAGCAATAGGAACTGATAACGGCTGTAAACAGCACTGTACTTTTCAAACTTAGTAGAGAGAACTTCCGGTAATATCTACTGTATTAAAAATGTAAAAGCATGAAAATCTCAATAATCTAATTCAATTCACAGTCATTCAATACAGGGAATAAAAGTTTAAGATTTAACTGTCTGGTACACAGACCAGTTAGATATTTAAGAGTTGCTTTGAAAAATCGATGTAAAATGTTTTATAAGATCCTAATTTTTAGATAATTTGATATTGATATAGAAGCTATCACATCACAAATATCACTCAATATTCATTAGGGCATTACTACGTTTCTTTAAATATCCCACAATCTAATTGGCGTTATATGAAGATTAAGGATCCAAAAATTGCACACATTTTATTTTAATGGAGGTGCCCCAAAAATCATATTACAAATCAGATATTGAAGCACTTTGGAAAAAAGTAATGTCAGGCGACAGAGATGCATTTAAGAAGCTTTTCAAGCACTTTTTTGCCCCTCTTTATAATTACGGATACCGCATCACACCGGAGTCAGAAAATGTACGGGATGCCATTCAGGAAGTTTTTTTCCAAATCTGGAAATATCGTAATAAGCTAACAGTACCGGATTCTGTACGAGCCTATCTTTTCATCTCATTGCGCAGGGAGTTATTAAACAAAAAAAAAGCCGGCCAGCGAAGAGACCAAGTCTCTAACAACTACTATATCGAGGAGTTTGATACACTTTTCAGTTATCACAACTGGGAAGAAATATTGGAACTAAAAGAGGAAGAGAGCAAAAAGTTAAAGAGTGCCATTAAAAACCTTACCCCCCGCCAAAGAGAAGTCATCTATTTAAAATATTACGAAGGTTTATCTACAGAAGAACTTTCTCAAATGTTGAACCTTCGCGCACAAAGTATTTACAATTTGGTATTTGATGCGATAAATAATTTAAGAGAGTACCTCGACAAATAGATCAATAGAGTTCCTTTATAAAATTTTAAAGGTCATAATTTCAAATACTTACACTCCCCTCTTTTACTGCAGAAAAAATTATTTAAAAAAAATGAGTAAAACTCATTTTGACTCCTCTCTATAGAAGTAGAAACCAAAAAATATTTAACGAATTATAGAATATGCCATCTAAGCTCTCTAAACTTTTAATGGATGATTCTTTTGTACGCTATCTCAAGGGAGAAGCTACAAAAGAAGAAGAGACTCGCTGGACGGAATGGATGAAGGAAAATGACCCGCATGGCCGGCTTATTGAAAAGGGCCGGAATCTGTTGGAGAGTGGCGTCCTAACCTTACCAAAGCCGGACCCGGATGTTGAATTCAAGCTGTTAATGAACAGGATTGAAGGCAACAATAAATCATCATTTTTCAATTCTTCTCATAATCGCGGTAGAAATTTAGTGTGGGCAACAATTGCAGCTTCAATGTGCTTGTTGCTCCTGATTGGGTTTTTAACCCGAAACACATTTTTTCAGGATGATGAACCGCAACTCACACAGATGATCGAGATCGATTATCAAACTCTTGAAACGGAAACCGGACAAAAAACTACCATTCAGTACTCTGACGGTTCAAAAATCACATTAAATGCCAATTCTAAGATACGCCTGCCCAGAAGAATGGTAGAATCGGATACCCTGCAGGTTTGGCTTGAAGGTGAAGCATTTTTTGACATCACCCGCAAGGATGAATCTAAATCCCGGAATTTTATAGTTCACACACCCGACGGCTCTGTTTCTGTGCTTGGAACACGCTTTACGGTGAATACAACCAGAAATCAAAGCCAGGTTGTACTAACGGAGGGCAGTGTGAAAGTAAGCGTACAAAAAACAGATAACGAACCGATTAGTGAGTACATCATGTCGCCGGGAGAAAAAGCGCTTTTTTCTAAAAACCTGGAGAATATATCGGTTGAACGAGTAAACACAGAAGTTTACACCTCGTGGACAGGCAATAGTCTGGTTCTGGATAAGACTCCGCTTTCAGTATTGATTGATCGAATGGAGTTCACCTACGACGTTGAAGTCAGAGTTGAGGATGAATCTCTGTTAGATAAAGAACTTACCGGTCGATTTAATAACACCGATTTAAACTTTTTACTAACAGGACTTTCAAAAATGCTGGAGGTAGATATCGATCAGCAAAAACAAACGGTATACATCAAAGAAAACTGATCCAAAAAAAAATTGGATCAATAATAACGACCTAAAAACAAAGTAATATGAAAACTAAGATACCCTACATGTTAGTTTTGCTACTCTTCCTTTTTGGCGTAAGCTCATTGGGGGCAAAACAAACGGAACATTATGTTTCAAGCGCTGACCTTTTGTCGGCTCAGAAACTGGATAAAAAGGTAACGTTAGAGGAAACCTTAAAGAGAATAGAAAACGGTTACGACGTAATTTTTCTCTATCAGTCGAACCTGGTAAATGGTAAGTTTAATATTCCTGTAGCACTGGATGGTTCAGTATATGAGGTTATAGAGTCGGTTTTAAAACCTCACGATTTGATCTCTACATATATTGATAACCGGACATTTGTCATTTCCGGGATAGATCCTCCGGAAATAGAGGCTGACGCAGATTCAGTTACAGGTGTTGTAACTGACCTTTCCACCAATCAGACGCTGCCTGGTGTAAATATTCTGATTAAAGGGACAACCGATCGCGGAACTACCACAAATTTTGATGGTCGTTATACTTTAAGAAATGTTTCGCCGGATGATACACTGCGATTTTCATATCTCGGGTTTCAAACAGTTGAAATACCTGTAGATGGCCGAAGTGAAATTAATGTAGCGCTTGAACCGAGTGTACTGGAATCGGGCGAGGAAATTGTCGTTGTCGGTTACGGAACCAGAAAACGAAGTGAAATTACAGGCTCTGTATCTTCAATCAGCTCTGAGGCGATTGCACAAACCCCAATCCTTCGGGTTGAACAAGCCCTGCAGGGAAGAACAGCCGGTGTATTTGTAGCCAACCAGTCCGGTCAGCCGGGAGAAGCTCCCACAATTCGTATTCGTGGTGCTGGTACAACAGGCAGTGCAGATCCCCTGTATGTAGTTGATGGAATGCCTGTAAGCGGAATTGACTATTTGAACCCCGGCTCTATTCAGTCAATCGAAGTTCTTAAAGATGCTGCTTCAGCAGCTATCTACGGAGCGAGAGCTGCAAATGGCGTCGTTTTGATCTCCACTAAATCTGGTCGCCCGGATGAAACAGTCGTTACCTACGAAGGGTACGCCGGAATCCAGAACCCATGGAAACAAATAAATGTACTTGACGCAAGTCAGTATATGATGATGATGAACGAAGGAGCTGCTTCAGCAGGCTTAACTATGCCATTTCCGCTGTCGCCGGATGTATCAGGCGGAACCGACTGGCAAAAGGCCGTTTTTAATGAAAATGCCCCAATGACCAATCATCAATTCACCATTTCCGGCGGGAATGAATCGACCCAGTACTTAACCGGTTTCACCATTTTCTCGCAAGAGGGTATTGTTGGCGGAGATAAATCGCAGTTTGGGCGAAATACTTTCAATCTAAAATTGAACACCAGAGTAAGTGAAGTTTTCCGGGTTGGAACCAGCCTTAACTATAGCCGAATTAACAGAAATGCAGTTTTAAGTAATAGCGAATGGGGATCACCGCTTAGTAATGCGTTGAATATGGATCCACTCACTCCTATCTATGAATCTGACCCTGCCAGATTTAATACATTCCCAAGCCACGCCGTGCAAAATGACGGAAGGTTTTATGGAATTTCAAGATATGTAACTCAGGAGATCGTTAACCCATTGGCTCGTTTAGAAGTTACACATGGCGAAACTCAGGTCGACAAGCTGGTTAACAACTCTTTTGCTGAGTTTGATTTACTGCCAAATTTAGTTTTCAGAAGTAGCTTTGGTATAGATGCCGCATTTGTACAAAACAATAACTACGTGCCTACATTCTATCTGAACTCTTCGCAAAGTAACAGTAACTCGTTGGTTGATAAGTCTGAAAATAGATGGTACACATGGAACCTCGAGAACACTGTTACTTACCAGCAGACCTTCAGCAATCAAAACATTGAACTTTTAGGTGGTATATCCGCTCAAAAAGTTGAGTTTGAAGATCTGTTTGGATCAAAATCTAATCTGTTGATGGATAACCCATCAAACGCCTTCATTAATGTTGCCGCAGATGAGGAGTCTATGCGTGCTGCCGGCGGTGGATATAGTGAACGCCTGCTCTCCTATTTCGGACGTGCAGACTACAACCATTCAGACAGATACCTGCTTACTACCGTACTTCGTGTAGACGGTTCTTCTAAGTTTGGATCTAACAACAGGTACGCTGTATTTCCTTCCGTATCACTTGGCTGGATTATGAGTAATGAGTCTTTCATGGATGATTACGATAATATCAACCTGTTGAAGCTCCGTGCATCCTGGGGACAAAATGGTAACCAGAACATCGGTAACTTTGCCTTTATGTCTACCATTCAATCCGGATACGGTTACACATTCGGTGAAAACCAGACATTCACCACCGGTTCTGTTCCCGGAAGTGTGCCAAACCCTAATCTTAAGTGGGAAACATCCGAGCAGCTGAACTTCGGTATTGATCTGGGACTGTGGCAGGATCGATTGATTATTGCAGCAGATTACTACCAAAAAGATACCAAAGGATTGCTGATCAGGGCTCCGATTCCGGGCCACGTTGGTAACAACCCTCCGTTCATTAACGGCGGTAGTGTTAGAAACGAAGGATTTGAATTCAGTATCGATTACCGAAATTATACAAGCGAACTGAACTACAACGTAGGGCTGAACTTTGCATTCAACAGCAACGAAGTAACTCACATAGGAAATGCTGAGGGTGTAATTGTAGGTACCGGTTTTGCCACCTATGGGATTGTAACACGTGCCGAAGAGGGATTCCCTATCGGTTATTTCTGGGGTTACAAAACAGATGGCATCTTCCAGACTCAGGATGAAATCAACTCCTACACAAATAGTCAGGGAGAACTGATACAGCCTCAGGCCCGGCCGGGTGATGTGAGATTCCGTGACCTGAACGGTGACGGCAGAATAGATGATGCAGACCGTACCATGATTGGTAATCCTACACCGGACGTTACTTTCGGGATGAATTTTGGAGCCAACTATAAGCAGTTCGAAATGTCGCTCTTCCTTCAGGGAACACTGGGTAACGACATATTTAACGCTACACGGCGGCATGACCTTACAACTACCAATATGCCGGCATCGTACCTTGAAAGATGGACAGGCCCCGGTACGTCAAACGATCTGCCCCGCTTTACATGGAACGACAGTAACGGAAACTGGTCGAGAATCTCAGATCTTTACGTAGAAGACGGATCCTACTTAAGAGTGAAGAATGTACAGGTTGGATACTACCTCCCTAGCCAAATATTGCAGAGCTTAAGCATGAGACAAGCTAAAATTTATCTCTCTGCTGAGAACCTATTTACGATTACAGGATACAGTGGATTTGACCCTGAAATTGGATCAGCTTCTGCCCTAAGCGTAGGTGTAGACCGCGGTGTATACCCACAGGCACGAAGCTTCAGAGTTGGCGTCAACTTTACATTTTAATCGTATTATCCACATTTAAAAACATCATATCATGAAAACTTTAAGAATAACAATAGCTTTTTTGATAGTCTCTGTTGCGGGCTTTGCGGTCAGTTGCGACAGCTTTCTAAATGTAGATCCGTTAGACCAGCGCGTAGAGTCTAACTTCTATCAAACGAAAGATGATGCACAGGAAGCATTAGTAGCTATCTACGACGTATTGCAGTGGAATACGGTAGTCGGATTCCACGTACCGGAAATGCTGAGCGATATCGCGTCAGATGACGCATTCGCCGGCGGGGCCAGCCGAAATGATGCTCCGAATATTATTGAGGTGGATAAACACAATATCCGAACAACAAACGGGGAAGTTCACGGACTTTGGCAAAAGTACTATATCGGTATTTACAGAGCCAACAAATTCCTGACTGAGATTGGAGATCTAGAGATGGAAGATGAGGCATTTAAAATGCGAACAATGGCCGAAGCACGGTTTTTGAGAGCTTACTTCTATTTTGATCTGGTTCGTTTCTTCAGAAATGTACCTTTAATCACAGAGCCTCTTGATAACCCGGATGAGTACAATCAGCCACAAGCGGATCCATCAGAAGTATTTTCACTGATCGCTTCCGACCTGCTTGCAGCCATCCCTGATCTGCCGGAAACCATCCCTTCAAACGAGCTGGGACGTATTTCTACCTGGGCTGCACAATCGCAACTGGCTAAAGTATATCTCTACTACTCAGGTGTATTTGGTGACGATTTACCTGCGGGTAATCAGACCGTAACCCGAGGCATGGCGGCACAGATGATTGACGATGTAGTTAATCTCAGTGGTCACGATTTGCTGCCTAATTACGCAGATATCTTTAAGCCTGAACATGAATTTAGCGAAGAGTCCGTATTTGAAATTTACTACTCAAACGCCAGACCATGGTGGGACTGGGGCTTCATTCAGGGTGGTGAAGGAAACATGGCTCCTCAAATGCAGGGCCCTCGTGTAGATCAGCCTGACGATGAAGATTATATGCGTGGCTGGAGCTTCACAACCGTTACACAGGAGCTGGTAGATGCTTTTGATCCTGCCGATCCACGGCTTGAAGCGACCGTTCTATTCGAAGATGAACTGAATGCGGGAATCAGTATTGGATATCAACACACCGGTAAATTCACCAAGAAATATACAACCCATAAAGCCTATGCCCCCGAAGACGGACAGCTTGAGCTCAACTGGGGAAATAACTACCGGGTGATTCGATTTGCCGATGTACTTCTGATGGGAGCTGAGTTACACTTAGACAGTAATCCTGTTCAATCTAAAGCATATTTAGACCGTGTTCGGGATAGAGTACAAATGCCTGAAGTAGCGGCAACCCTGGAAAATATCCGTCAGGAACGAAGATTAGAACTCGCACTGGAAGGTCACCGATACTGGGATCTCCAACGGTATGGTCAAAATATTGCTGAAGAGCATATCACAATCTCAGGTGATCTGAAAGATGG
>LKNA01000075.1 GCA_001564065.1 Chitinophagaceae bacterium T5-Br10_B2g13 | reverse complement strand
TTTCTTGTGCCTGATGTGGTATCAGTAAGCACAGACAGCGATTTTTCGAAGTGATTTATAAAAGTAATTTTCATATTAGCTTAATAAAAAACCGCTGCCCTTTCGAACAGCGGTTTTATTTCTGATATTCAAATTCTGAAGACCTGGCAAGTTTACTCGTTAATCCGCCGGACAGGTTCCCCATATCGGTTTGTAGTTTTCCTGAAGTGCTGAACCTGAGGCGAAATCACTTGGTTCAGAATCTATATTTTCTACACACCATGCCCGAAGATCCTGGTTAAAGGATGATGCCTCATGAAATAAGAACCTCATATCCGTAACACTGCTTACGTCCCAGTCGCCAATATCCTGGTCAAATGATTCTGCAAGGTAAAACATGGAGTGCATGTCTGTAACACTGCTTACATCCCAGGATCCGATATCCTGGTTAAAGGAGGGCATTTCACCAAACATGGATTTCATAGATGTTGCACTGCTCACATCCCAATTGCCGACGTCTTGATTAAAAGCTTCAGCACCATAAAACATTAATTCCATCGTAGTAACATTTTCAACATTCCAACTGCCAATTTCACCGTTAAATGACGTCGCATCCCGAAACATCTCATTCATGTATAATACACTACTTACATTCCAGCCGCCAATATTTTGATTAAATTCAGAGGCGTTATTAAACATACGGCTCATACTTATCACACTGCTGACATCCCAACCACTGATGTCACCATTAAAAGAGGATGCCCTCTGAAACATACTGCCCATATTCTCTACATTACTTACATCCCATTTACTAATATCCTGATTGTAGGATGATGCACCACTAAACATCCACCTCATTTCAGTAACACTACTCACATCCCAATGACTTATATCTTCGTTAAAATCTGATTCTCCTCTGAACATATCATTCATATTAGTAATGCCACTCGTGCAGGTTGTCGAAGCATTTTCCGGTGTAACCATATTGCTGGTTCGCTTAGTGTACACTTCACCATTTATTATACCTATATCTCCCACTTCAGCCTCCGTGCACGTGATAGTAACTCCATTCTCTGCCAGTTGAAAAGCGTCTGATGGACACTCTCCCCAAATCGGTTTGAAATCATCCTCCAAAGCTGAAAAACTTGCGAAACTATCAGGTTCTGTGCCTATTTGCCCAACGCACCAATTCCTTAAGTCCTGATTGAAGACATTGGCACTATAGAACATTCTTGTCATATCCGTAACAGCGCTCACATCCCATCTGCCAACATCTTGATCAAAGGAATCTGCCCCCCAAAACATACTCTCCATATTCTCAACACTACTCACGTCCCAATCGCCAATATCCTGATTAAATGAATCTGAAAAATAAAACATCCAGCTCATATTGGTCACACTGCTCACATCCCAGTCGCTGATATCCTGGTCAAATGACATTTCACGAAACATGCTGCGCATATCTGTCACTCTGCTAACATCCCAGTTTGCAATATTCTGGTTAAAGGATGTGGCATTGCTGAACATTGAGGCCATATTTTCTACACTACTCACATCCCAAGTACCGATATTCTGATTAAATGATGCAGCACTATTGAACATGCTTCCCATATCCTTCACGTTGCTCACATTCCAGCTGCCAATATCTTGATTGAATGAAGAAGCATTCCAAAACACACCAAACATACCTTCTACGTTGCTCACATCCCAGTTACTGAGATCTTGGTTGAAAGATTCTGCATCGTAAAACATGCTTCTCATGTTTGTCACACTACTCACATCCCAATGGCTGATATCTTCATTAAAACCAGTTTCATCCCTAAACATTTCATTCATATCAACAATGCCGCTTGTACACGTTGTAGAAGCATTTTCTGGGGTAATCATGTCGCTGGTTCGTTTTGTATACTCCACACCGTTCACCCAGCCATAATCACCGACCCCGGCTTCTGTACACACTACTGTGACTGCATTCTCGGCTAAATAGAACGCATTTGATGGGCAAGTTCCCCAAATCGGTTTGTAATCATCCTCCAAAGCTGAAAGACTTGCAAAATTATTCGGTTCTGAGTCTATTTTCTCTACACACCAATTTCTTAGATCTTGGTTGAAGGAAGATGCCTCCCAAAACATACTGGTCATATCCTCGGCACTGCTCACATCCCAGTTTCCGATATCCTGGTTGAAGGATGATGCACCTCTAAACATGAAACTCATATCTTCGGCACTGCTCACATTCCAGCTGCCAATATCCTGATTAAACGAAGTTGCATTGGCAAACATAGTACGCGTAGAAGTCACATTACTCACATCCCAGTCGCTAATATCCACATTGAATGATGATGCCCCTGCAAACATAGAACGCATTTCAGTAATACTGCTCACATCCCAACCGCTAACATCTCCATTAAAGGATGAAGCATGCCTAAACATCTGCCACGCACTTGTAACATTTTTTACATCCCAATTACTTAGATCCTGGTTAAACGATGAAGCCCCAGAAAACATATTGCCCATACTTGTGACACTACCTACATCCCAACCACCAATATCCTGGTTAAAAGAAGTTGAATGAATAA
The DNA here is from genome assembly GCA_001564065.1 of Chitinophagaceae bacterium T5-Br10_B2g13. Taxonomy (GTDB): domain Bacteria; phylum Bacteroidota; class Rhodothermia; order Balneolales; family Balneolaceae; genus Rhodohalobacter. The sequence goes on along the minus strand of LKNA01000075.1, from coordinate 13,332 downwards.
ACATTTCTCGCATATTGGTGACATTACTCACATCCCAGTCACCTATATTCTGATTGAAAGAACTTGCATTAGCGAAAATTCCGGTCATTAACGTCACGTTACTCACATCCCAATGGGTGATATCTTCATTAAAATCTGCCTCATCCCTGAACATATCACTCATATAAGTAATCCCGCTCGTACACGTTGTGGATGCATTTTCGGGGGTAATCATGTCACGGCTGCGTTTGGTGTATTCAACACCATTAACAATACCTGCCTCCCCAACCTCAGCATCCGGGCACATTATTGTGACTCCATTATCTCCGAGGTAAAATGATTTTTCAACTTGATCAATTTCAAAAAACGCCGTCACACGAGTTGTATCTTCTACGGTAATCCGCGCAGGATTTTCTCTGCCATCCAGGTCGCCCTGCCACTCCAAAAACGCCCATCCATCGGCAGGATTCGCTGTCAGCTCTACAACTGCTCCATACTCATACTCGGTCGATTTAGCTTGGATAAGCTCTTCACTTACGGCACCCTCGCCATCCACCTGGATTGTCAGAGGATAGCTTTTTCTTTCAAAAACCGCCGTCACCTCTTTCGGCTCATCCACGGTGATTTGAGCCGGATTCTCATCCCCATTCAGCTCACCCTGCCACCCTACAAACCGCCATCCTTCAGCAGGGTTTGCAGTCAGCTCAACCACGGTACCGTACTCATACTCAGTGGACTTCTGCTGCAACACCTTTTCGGTAACGGCTCCCTCGCCTTCAACATTGACCGTCAACTCATAACTTCTGATCTCAAAATTGGCCGTCAGTGAATAGTTCTGGTCTGCCGTAAACGTCAGTGGATTCTGTGAACTCTCCCGGTCACCGGTCCAGCCGCTAAATACATACCCATCTTCAGCATTGGCCTGCAGCTCCACCGTGTCTCCCTCTTCGTAGGTTTCACTGTCTGATGGCGTAATCGTACCGGCACCCGATGGGTTCACGTCAACCGATACAGTATAGGTTTCAGGTTCCGGCTCCTGTTCTCCGTTCTCCGGACCTGTAGGGCCGGAATCTCCGCAGGAGGTCAGATAAAATAAAACTATGAATAATGTGATGAATAGATTTAGTGATTGTTTCATGGATGATATTTTTTCTCTTATAAATTTAGCCTACACATTAATGTATGCGCAAAACCATTGAGAAAACTGTCATATAGTGAATCTATTAATGCTTCTTTATAAAAATGAAACAGCTACAGGTATTTCAAAATCTCTCACTCTTACTCTTACTCTAAACTTTTATCTTTAGGTTGTAATTTTTCTATAAATTTTAATGCGTCTATATGAAAACAGCTCCCGACAGAAACCGGAAGCTGTTTTGAATTTAGGGGATATGTTATCCGATTCGCGGCTTACCCTTCATATTGACCTACCGATAGATTACCCTCTTCATCCACTTCGGGTTCGATGAGGGCAGTCGCCAGAAGACCATGGCCATCTTCTTCTGAATAGATCCGTACAGCACCGCTGAATACGTCAAGATCCTCGAACGTCAACGACGTTCCGTCTTTCAGTTCAACCAGGTCGGACGCACTGAATCCTTTACTCCCTCCAATTTCTGAAAAGGTAAAGATCAGGGTATCCTCACCCTCCTCTTCATCTGTACTGTAAAGTCGGGCAAAATATGTCTCATCAGTGCCGGCCCCTTTAAGTTCAACCAAGACCAGAATCTCCCCGCTATTTCGCTCAAAAAACTCAACCGATCCGGTAATGCCCGATTCATTATGCTCTTCGAAATCGTAGCTAAGCGCTTCACCGGTCAGTTCGTTGCCCCCGATATCTGCTGTTGCAAGAATCTCACCGGACCCTTCACCCTCTGCATCTTCCATATTGTAGATGCGGATGTGCGCATCCATCTCCTCCCAGTGTGAATATCTCACCGTCTGGTTATCTACATCCGAATAGACATTTGTGATACTGATGCCATTTTCATTGGCAGGCATCAGAAGTATCCGCTCTTCGCCACCTTGCAGTACAGTTCCTGAATGGATCACAATTGGAAACTCATCCCCTTCCGGAAGATCCGAAAGCTCAACAGTAACCCGTGTAAATCCGTCTGCCCGCTCCGCAAAGTAAACGGTACCAGAAACTTCAGAGTGACCTGTTGCCGTCAGCTCATAGCTGATCGATTCACCGGTCAGTTCATCGGGCGCCGTGTCGGTGCCTAAGCTGCAGGCAGCCATCATACCAATGATTGAAAGTGAGAATAATAGAGTATTGTAAATATTTAAATTCATGATATCATTAATTTTGTAATTAATAGTTTAGATTCAATGACATTACGAGTGAAGACAGAGTTGCGCTACAGTTTTTAAAAAATTTTTTCCGCATTTAACCGACTCTCATTTGATTTATTTCTCATTTAAAAAAACTGTTACGACAGACACATCTCGCTAGATAATTCGTATTGAGTATCCATTTGTGGGGAAACACCGATTAATCGAGTCTAAATGCTTTAAAGTCATTTAGAAGGAGATCTTCAGCTGAAGGCCACCGGTTGAATAGGAAACATTTTTAGAGGCAAATGAGCCGGCTGGTAATTTAACAAACGGTTCTACCGTCACGGTATATCGGCTGTTACCGGAACCGGTTAAATTGTAACCGGCCGAAAGGTTATAGAATGCCACCGGATGAAATGAACTCAGTGATGGCTCTGACTCCTGCTCGCTGCTTGAAAATGTTTGAAGCTGAACAACCGGTTTATGCTCACCTTCGATCAAAATTGTGGTGGTGACCAGCTCCTGATACTCATAGCTGAAGTGATACCTCTCACGCAGAAATGAAGCTGATGAGACTCCGCCTGAAAAATAGATGCGATCGGTAACGGCAACTTGCAGGTTCAGGGGAACCTCCAAACTCAAAAAGTTGATCTCCATCACACTAGAGGTAATGTTATCTTTGGTCGCCATCAATTCGGTTTCCGACGCGTCATGATACCGTAGCCGGCTTTGAGCCAGATAGATTCCAGATGAGAGTGTGAGCTGACTGTTCAGGCCGTAGTTCACGGTAAACCCTCCGCCCACATTCCAGTCAGTAGATGCCGAACTCATATTGAGCAGCGAGGAGTAGGCAAACCCGAAAGTGAGATCCCTCTCTTTGCCGCCAGCTGTCAAATCATGCCGGCCAACTGTCCGATTTCCGGTAGCCTCATCCCCGCCATAGTGAGTTGACAGCATATCAAACGAATCGCCGTAAGCGGGACGAGAGAGCGGCATGGCAGTGGCATCCGTGATCCGCTCCAAACCGGACACATAGCCCGCTGCACCCAGATCTATAACGTACTGAGGCAATGAAGGCTGGAATTTTGAGTGCACATCCCCATCATCGTCATGTGGACGGGGCTCTGCTGCGGCTGCAAGATCAGATTTCAGAAAGACGTCCGTTACATCTCCTCCCGGCAGTTCACGATCATCGCCTAGGTCGGGTAAGACTGGGGTGATTTCCGGCGATGGCAACTCCGGCACAACAGAGTGGGATTCTGTCACAACCTGATCAGTTCGGTTCATGATGCCCGAATACCAAGCCGAGAACAACGTTAGAAGAAGTGCACAGGCTACGGCCAGGCGCTTGTAAAGATACTCCCGACGTTTTGCCATTCGGTGACGCTTAAACTTATCCCACGCCCCCAGGTGGTAGGGCTCCTCATACTCGCGCAGAGTACTTTTGATCTGATTAATTGGATCCGGAACTTGCATCTTTATAACTCTTTTCTGTGAAATATTGGGTGTAAAGGGATTGAAGACGGTTTCTGGCCCGCATCAGATAGGTTCGGGACGAACTCACGCCAATTCCCAGCTTTTTTGAGATCTCGCGGTGACTATAGCCGTCAACTTCATACAGATTGAACACAGCTCTGTAGATCTCGGGCAGCTCTTCCAGTAGACTTAATGTTTCTTTCAACGTTAGCTCTTCCTCCACATGCATATTGCCGGCAACCGGCACTTCATCAATATCGAGGTGGTCACTGCGATGCTTACGAATCCTGTCGATCGATGTATTCACCACAATCCTCCTGAACCAAGGTTTGAAAGGCTTCCCCGAATCATATTTATGGATGTTATCAAACACTTTCATAAAACTGTCATTTACAACCTCGATCGTGTCATCACGGTTGATACAATACTTTACGGCTACCGAATAAGCATACCCATAAAATTTTTTATAGAGCAACTCAAAGCTCTTTTCATCACTCTTCCGGCACCCTTTGATGATTGCAGCAACCCGATTCTCCAACTCTGTTCTCTTTTCAGAGTGAGGTTCGTAGGAGGGAGCCCCCTCTATATGAATGAGGAAGCTCCTGATAACTGCCGGGATGGCATATCCGGAATGTAAATCAACTGCTGAGTCTGCTATCATCTAATCCTGAGAGTCGCTCTGTACTACTTTAATCAGTTCCTGTTCTTCTGTTGAGGTGTTCACAACGATATAGGTGGCACTGTCGGCATACTCCTTATTATTGAAATGGTCATACAAATCGATCGAGAGGATATCGGAGACACGTCTCTCCAGTTCGGCGCATCCCGAATTGTCAAAACCGATAAATAAGGGAAGTTGAGGTGGATAGATGGTGATCGTGACTCCACTCCAGATCACCTCATACTTTTCTGGGTACGACTCACTGCACCCCTCCTCCAGAACCATTTTAATATTTAGATATTTCTTACCGTCAGCAACCGATATCCAGGCATCTTCAATATCAAAAGGTTCGCTTACCTCTACGCCCCGGTTCTGCTCGGCGTAGTCTGCCTTCGATTTGCTCACGTAGAAGGTATAGCTGTCGCGCTTTTCTGTATAGGTAACATCCTCAGTATTTGCAGGATTACTGCAACCGATCGCCATCAGACAGATCACTACTGATAAGAATATTGCTGGCTTCATCATCATAAGTTAGTTTTAACTATAGTTTCCAGTTCACTTCTATTACGTACGGTTTTGAAAAAACGCTACAAGACAGAAATATCTCATCATTTTACACGAGAATCTCAGGGGAGGGTTACACAACAAATCCATTCTATTCAATCAGTTTGATTGATTCAGTTTCAACTGAAAAAACTCCTTTTATTTTTGGATATTTTTAGAAAATATTTCTAGATGATTTAAAAAAATGTTCTATGCACTTACGGTTTGAAAGCCTCTTGAGCAGAAGCTCGGAAACGGTCTCTGTGCTGTTTGTTTGGAGGTCAGATTGTCAATCTAAATACGCTATATTTATGCTATGAACGAAGATCAGTGGATAAAAATAATTGGCTACATTCATTTGATTGCGGGAGTTCAGGGTTTTTTCCTCGTTGTATTACTTAACGGTTACCCTGCTGAAAATCGCCGGCCTAATCAGATACTCTCTTTACTTATATTGGCTTTTAGTTTTATTATTCTCGGCACCAGCCTCGGGGCAACTGGAATATATAAAGCAGTACCCCACCTTATCCGCATTGGGGCTCCATTTGTTCTGCTGCTAGGCCCGGTTATGTTATTCTATATCACTGCACTTCGAATCGGGAAAGTGCCGGCTATTCAGTGGCTGCACCTTCTACCTTTCCTGATCTATCTGATTTGGCTTTTTCCCTTTTACTTCTCATCTGCTGAAGAAAAAATAGACTGGGTGGAGGTTTCACTGACTCTCTCACAAACCGATGCCTGGATCAACCTCTTTAAAGTGGCCCATGTATTTGGTTACCTCGGATGGATCTACTTCCTTCTGGGCCTGCACAGAAAGGAGATTGGAGGAATTGCACCCGACCTGAAAGAGACTGACCTTGGATGGATCAGAAGGTTGACAGCTACCCTCCTGTTTATCGGCCTGCTGTCGCTGATCGTCTTCGGTATTTCAGCCGCCGGATACCTCGAAACCACATTGGCCAACTATATCCTCGGCTTTGTTCTGGCAGTTATTATTTATCTGCTGGGATACTGGTCTCTCACACAACCGCAGGTTTTCGGTGACAGGGATTACCCTGCATGGCAGGCCGATTCCAAACGGCATCTTTTTTGGGGTAATCTTCGATTCGACAAGGAAACTGAGCCTGATGAAGTCCATATTGCACAAGAACTACAGTTGCTGAAACAGCTGCAAAACTATATGGAGAAAAAACAACCGTACCGGAACAATAATCTCTCACTGGCAGATCTCTCCTCCAAGACCAATATCCCCCAATATCTTCTCTCTCGAATTATCAACGGCCATCTGAATCAGAACTTCTTTGATTTTGTAAATGAGTATCGTGTACGTGAGGTGACAGAACGCCTGACTGATCCCGAACACTCACACTTCACCATTCTTGCACTTGCAATGGATGCCGGATTTAACTCTAAGAGTTCCTTCAATACGGCATTCCGAAAAAGCACCGGCACCACCCCTTCCGAATACCGGAAAAAGCAGTAGTTTAATTTCAAACCTGAGTTCAATTATAAATATGTCGATTGAGTCTCTGAAAATCCCCTCCTTGGAAAGGAGGGGATTTAGGGGTGGTTAGAAAAGGCTATGTATCTATTTTTAATCTATAGTCATAAAATAATTCAGTGAACTACCCCGCCCTCTTCCTGGGAAAGGAAGGGAGCCTCATTTTTCGATTTTTTAGAATCGAACTCATGTTTTATTGTTGATAGGACACTAACCTACTGACGTTCGACTTCATCAAACATGTCCGACTTTCGTGAATCCGAACCTCCATTCAGCAAAGTCAGACGATTCGCCTGCTCCCTTCCCGTACTATAGCTCTCACAAACTACCGGGTTTTGTCCGGATTACATTCAACTGTACAAATCAATAAATCATGAAAACCTTACTCAAATTCTGCCTTGTAACATTCTTCCTGCTAACCATACATAACAGTGCTTACTCCCAGAAAATCGATATCGAGATCGACCCGATAGCATATGCATTAAAAGGGTTCTCCGTTCACGCCGGCATGAATACCGACCATATTCGATATGACATCGGCCTGTTTGGAATCGAAGTGCCCGAGTCACTTCACGGTAATGACGGCTTCAATAACTACATATGGGGAGCCGGTGCCAAAGCCGACTATTTTTTCAACGGAACAGACAGAGGCCTTTACACCGGTGCCGGTATAGATCTTACTTCATCACGTGTGAGACTGGATGAGACGGGAAGCGAAACCTCAGTTACACAATTTGGAGCAGGCATCAACATCGGCTATAAATTTAAGGTAACAGAACACCTGTTTGTAAAACCGTGGTTCGGACTGAGCTACCTGTTTAATGCAAATGATATCGAGGTAGACGGACAGATATTCGAGCAGGCATCCATCCGGCCATTTCCGACGGTTCATGTGGGATGGACGTTCTGATGACTGCTGCTCTGATGATAATATTCAATCAAGAAAATCATTTATTCAAATGGAAAAGCAAATTGGCAGAACCGGAATTGAAATAAACCATAATGCTCCTTTAGTAGCTTCTTGCGAAACGGTGATACATGCGGAAATTGATGAAGTATGGGTGCTTCTGTCTGATATAAACAGGTGGCCCATGTGGGTAAGCTCAGTGTCCGATTCCATCATTAATGGGGATTTAGAACCGGGCACAACGGTCATCTGGAAAAAGAACAGACTGAAAATTAACTCCGCGATTATTGAAGTGGTACCGAATAGTCGCCTCACCTGGAAAGGCAAACTATTTGGTATCAGGGCTGTTCACACCTGGCATCTTAAACAATTAGATGATAACAAAACCCTGGTTACAACATCAGAATCGATGGAAGGTTTACTTGCAAAATGGTTTTTGCGGACGTCTCAGTTAGAGAAAATCCTGGCAAAATGGTTAAGCGACCTGAAAACAGCTGCGGAACTGTAAGTCAACATTAGGTTTACAATAATAAAATTTCGTCGATTATCTGGTGACTACTGTATTTAACAACAGACTCGGAAGAAATGTAGGAGTTTATGTCACTTTTTAAACGGTTTCTGAATTAGGGGTACTACTTCTTGGTTACCGCTTCTGTTTCCTCATCCTGTTATAAGTCTGATGATGGTGTTTGGCGAAACACTCGATAAAAGCGTGGTTATGACACCAAGCCACAATTATTTGATTGAGTTTTAAAAACAACGTTTAGACAGGGTAGTAATATGTAATACGGTAACAATCCAGTCTGAATTCCTTTCATCACATATACTTTAAATTGTTGAGACTCAATGAATAAAAAATCCATAAACCTAAATTTTTTGAAACTACAGGTACCAGATGTTCGTAGCAATCTTCAATAACTAATCATTAATATATGTCAATGAAAAAGAATTTACTCATTCTCCTGATTCTGTTTGTAAACATATTGTCAGATCAGGTTTCCGCCCAAATTACCTCCGAATTCAGTGAGTACATCGAAAAACGAATGGCTGTTGAGCGCATTCCCGGCATCAGCATTGCACTCATCGACTCCGATGGATCTGTAACGTTCCATAATTACGGAACCATGGGGCTCGACAGTGCAGAGCCGGTGAACGAGCACACCATTTTTGAATCGGGTTCCATTACAAAAACGTTCTCATCCGGGCTTCTCCAAATACTGATGGATCAATACAACATTTCAACTGACACCCCGCTAAGGGAAATCTTTGGTGAAGACGTAACCATTCCTTCAAAAGATGGAATTGAAATTACCCTTGAGCATCTTGTGATGCACACTAGTGGCCTGCCGCGCCTGCCCGGAAATCTCAGCCCTGCCGACATAAACGATCCATATAATGAATACACCCCGGAGATGCTGTTTGAGTTTCTCGGCAGCTATGAACTGCCAAGGAATCCCGGCGAGGAGTTCGAATATTCCAACTACGCCTATATGGTGCTGGGTCAGGCTCTTCAGACGATCTCGGGAAAAACCTACGATCAGCTATTGGATGAATGGTACTTTTCAAAGCTGGATATGCCATCCACCAGCCGGTTTCTGAGCGATTCGCTCCGACTTGCCCAGCCTACCACCTCGGGCCTGCCCGCAAAGCGATGGCACTCCGAACATGTGCCGGGATTCGGGGGTATACTCAGTACAACGCATGATCTGGCCAACTACGTAAAACTGCAACTGGGTTACCTGGATCACCCTAAAGGGGTACTGCTCCAAAAGAATATAGAGACACTGAAAAACCTGGATGGTGCCTTTAACATCAGCTACGCCTGGATAGTGGCCACTGCATTCGAAGATACCGTCGCTTTTCACGGTGGAGGCACCGGAGGGTTCAGAACGTTTGCCGGATATAGTCCGGTGAGTGGCCAGGGAGCCGTAGTGATGTCGAACGGCACCAATGATGTTCAGGACATCGGCCGCCACCTCATCAATGATCAATTCAGCCTGGCCGCTATCATCGACGTGGTTGAAATGACCCCGGAACAGCTGCAGATGTTTACCGGCGAGTTTATCTCCGAAACCCTGCCTCATATGACCATTTCAGTAAATGGTGACCTGTTGATGGCAGAACTTGCAGGCCAGCCTGCCCTGCCCGTGATGCCGATTGAGGAAACGGTTTTCTATAACGACAGGGTTGAAGCCCGCCTTGAATTCACTGCCGATGAAGGCACGGTTACAGGATTCGTTCTCAAGCAGGGAGCCGGCGAACACGCCTTTATCAAAAAGCAATAAGCTTTGCCTCCAATCCATGCCCGGTTTTTCAGCCGGGCTTTATGATTTGAACCATACAACTTTTTAAGAACCTATTAAATCTGATGAAATTTCTCTGTCTTCTATTCAGTACCCTCTTTTTTTCAACATCTCTGCATGCTCAACACACGCTTTCTCCGGGCAGCTGGGGCGGAACCCTTGAGCTCGGCACTCAGTCCACTCCATTTTACCTGGATTTCCGCAATAATGAGGAGAATGAGATCGCTGTTTATTTAACACTTCCTGTCACCAATTTCCATGAACTGTCGCTCGGCAAGGTTGAAATCGTTGAAAACCGTTTCAGAGCAGGCTCCATTCAGTTTTCTTTGGATTATGAGGGCAGTAAGCTTACAGGTTCCTTTCACAATTCACCTAGAGACCTGAGATTCTCGCTATCCCCTGCTGAAAAGGTGCCGGAAAAGAAACAGCCCTTCGATGGTGAATCCACCGCACAGCCTGACTGGACATTCAAAACGGACGGAGCCATCTGGGGTGGTGCTGCAACCGACGGTGAACATTTGTTTATTGGCAGTACTGACGGAAAGCTGTATTCCCTCAATACTGAATCGGGCCAACCGGCCTGGACCTTTGAAACCGAAGGCCCCATCTTCTCAACCCCACTGGTAAACAGCGAATTCATCTATACGCTTTCGGATGACGGATTCCTGTACAAGCTGAGAAAAGAGAACGCTGAACCGGTCTGGACCTTCGAAACCGGGGCTGCAGACTGGATCCGCAGCCTGCCTGACGATGATGAACCCGGATACGACACCATGGGTGCTGCGCCTGTCATTTCAGGTGAACAGGTTTTTATCGGAAGCCCGGACGGACAGATCTATTCGATTGACAGGTCCACCGGCGAAGAAAACTGGCGATTTCAAACAGGAGCACCCGTTCTTTCCACTCCGGCTGTTGAGAACGGCATCCTCTATACCGGCAGCAACGACCATCATCTGTATGCCATTGATGCTGAATCCGGAAAACTGAAGTGGAAATTTGATACCGGACAGGCAGTGATTTCTTCGCCGGCGGTACAAAATGGACTGGTAATTACAGGCAGCCGCAGCGCCGACCTCTTTGCCCTCGATGCCGAAACAGGTGAACCTGCCTGGACATACTTCTACTGGTTCTCATGGATTGAATCATCCGGCGTGTTCCATGATGATCTCTTCTATATCGGTTCATCAGATAATCAGCTCCTCAAAGCATTCGATCCAGCCAATGGACAACTTATCTGGAGTTTTGACACGGGAGGTTCGCCCTGGGCAAAACCGGCCGTAACGGACGAAACCGTTTTTACCGGCATATTCGGCAATGCAAACTACTTTATTGATCATCGCGGGGGATTTGTAGCCGTAGACCGGAAAACCGGGGATGAAAAGTGGCGGTTTGTAATGCATGAACTGCCCGGCACCCATATCTATGGTGTGGTATCATCACCTGTAACTTCAAACGGAAGGGTCTTTTTCGGCGGTCTGGATGGTGTGGTTTACGGGTTCAGTGTTCACTGATACAACTCGAAAAATAATTCCTGTTTCGCATAGGTAATCCTCAATTTCAAACTGTATTCTGTCAAAAAAATAAAGCTCTCTATTATCGTGTATTTATTCAATGTAATCATCTTGTCGCTATTCCTGAATTTAGCCGGCTTTTCCGGAATTTTGGCACAAAGCTCTGTGCCTGATATTGACCCTGTTAAACTGGAAACTCTAAAACAGGAAGCTGAAAGAACCAACAGTGATGCTGTTGTTATCTACCGGCACGGCACACTCGTTGCGGAGTGGTATTTCGGGAAAGAGCCAAAGACAATTGAAACCATGTCGGCATACAAATCTATCGTTTCGCTGGCTGTTGGCAGGCTCTTAAAACAACAGATGATAGATTCACTGGACCAGCCGGTGTACACTTTATATCCGGAGTGGAACCAGGGTCAGAAAAAGCTGATCACGATTCGCCACCTGCTGAATCACACTTCAGGACTTCAAAACAAACCGAATGCTGGCGCTGAAATATATCCTGCACCCGATGCTATCAGGCTTGCACTCGCAGCAGAGCTGGATTATGAACCCGGAACCCGGTTTGCCTACAACAACAAGGCCGTGAATCTTCTCAGTGGCATTATTGAGAAAGCATCCGGTATGAAAATGGATGAATACCTCAGGAAGGAATTTTTCAGCCGGATGAACATTGAAGAGTACAGCTTTTATTACGATCAGGCCGGAAATCCACATGCCATGGCAGGGCTGCAATTGCATGCTCTTGATGTTGCAAAATTCGGGTTATTGGTTTTGAATGATGGAATTTGGAACGGTGAACAGATAATTGATCCGGAATATATCAGAGCGATGGTGACTCCGGGACAGGAACTGTATCCATTTAGCGGACTTCTCTGGTGGCTGCTTCCCGAGTACTCATATTATGAAATTGATTCAAAGAGGCTGGATGAATTCAGACAAAAAGGCATCCCCGGGCAGATTATTGATAAATTGAAACCCGTATCGGGAAAGCGTTTCGAAACCATTCAGCAGAGAAATCAGGCCAAATCCGAACTTTTGGGAAATGACTGGACAGATACCCGAAATGAATACTTCAAGCCTGCCGGTTTTGATCAAATTTTTCATCATGAATACGGTGAAATCAAAGCCTGGTATGCCGATGGGTATCTGGGCCAGTTTATTGTTGTTGTACCTGAAACCAGTATTGTTGCGGTGAGACAGATCGCCAATTTTGACGACTTTGATTTTGGAAAAGACAATTATACTCACTTCAGAAATTTGATTCTCGAATTGGTGAGTGTTCCTTTTTAAATAGCTTAAATCTTAAAATAATCAGTTCTCGTTCAGAGTTTTACCGTTTTGCAAAATCTCGAAATATTACCACTCACGCAGTCTGATATTAAAAACGCAGCTGCAATCTGGCTCGAATCATCTATTAAAGCACACTCATTCATACCAGCCGGTTACTGGCAGTCAAAAGCTGAAGAGATAAAAAATATTTGGCTCCCGGCATCCGAAAGCTGGGTACTTAGATCCGGGAAACAGATCTTTGGCTTCTATTCACTTGTTGGGAACAGATTAGCCGCTCTGTTTCTTTTGCCATCGGAGCAAGGCAAAGGGTTTGGCAAAAAGTTACTGGAACACGCTAAAATGCAGAGGCCGAAGCTGACGCTATCTGTTTACAAAGAAAATGAATCCGCCTATCAGTTCTACTTATCGCAGGGATTTAAAGTGACCGGAAAACAGCCTGATGAGCATACAGGACATTTGGAATATATTATGCGTTCAGATGGTTTTTTAGATTGCCAAACCGGCTCACAAGATTAAATCTATCATAGTATAATGATAGATTACACGAAACAACAGGAATTCCATATCATTATGTTTTTACAAAGTTTATTATGTTTCATCTTTTGAAAGATGTCTACACTCTCAAAGTTTTAGTTCACAGATTGAGACTTCCTCTTAATTGATGTTTTTGTAAAAACAGGTTATACAAAAAATGAAATGTGTTAGACCCAAATAACTTAATCTGTCATCTTAACTAACTAATTGTCTAGTTTTGAAATTGTAGTCAGAATTTCAAGAAGTGTTAAAGAGCTTATGCTATCCGACTATTACTTTTTTTAATCTATTACTCTATAACGTTAATACCGTATACAAGCACAAATTTATAAGAAAAGCCACTA
>LKNA01000074.1 GCA_001564065.1 Chitinophagaceae bacterium T5-Br10_B2g13 | reverse complement strand
ATTGGAGAGCCTTTTCCATCTTGTTTAGAAACGCCTTTTGGCAACTTATTCTAAGTTGATCAGTGCGAGTTGACTATCTCCCTTTAATTTTCGAGATCAAATTCCCTTTTTTAATCTCAGCATCCTTGAAAGGAGATCCTGACTATTGTGCTGAATGACATCTTCCATATCTGATGCTCTCTTTACATCTTCCACAGAATAAAAAGCATTTGGTGCAAACTCATTTACAACATCCGACAACTCCTGCCAGCGTTTTCTCTTAGCAACAGTAAATAGTACTTTAACCGGACCAAACTTCCCTTCTCCGGGTACAACAGTTACGCGAAAATCTCTATTCATCAGTTCTTCCGCTAATCCCGAATTCTCTTGATTAACAATAATTCTGTAGATCTGTACACCCATCTTCATTTTTTCTTCTATATACATACCTACATAATTACCGGTAGCAAACCCGCCGGCAAATGCTACATAGTTGAGCCAGTTATCAAGATTTTGAAAAATCTGAGCGACTATGATAATCCAGATCAACACTTCTATAAATCCCAGGAGGGTTGCTTTGCCTCTGTATCCTTTCGAAACGAACATGATCCGAATGGTGCCGATACTTACATCCAGTATTCGTGCAAAAAAGATAAACAGGGGAATAAAAGCGGCAGGGATAAATTCTAAAACCAGAAGAGACATGATATAACCTGATTTGAATAAAAAAATAGGATGCCATTTCTTCAAATAGCATCCTTTTAAAGTGCGGAGAGAGAGGGATTCGAACCCTCGAAACCCCTTTCGGGGTTTACTCCCTTAGCAGGGGAGCGCTTTCGACCACTCAGCCATCTCTCCGTGTTCGAAATTTTTTCTCATCTTATTGAGAGCATCAAATATATGAAGCTTTCAAAGCCCTTTGCAACCTCGATTACAAATAAATCAAAATTTAATCCTTATCCTTTTTTACTTGAATATAAATCTGCCCCAGATTTCTACCCTCCTGCGCAAAATCCAATCCATAACCTAAAACAAACAGGTTTGGAATTTTAAAAGCAGTATAATCAATCTGCACTTCGTGTTTAGTAGCTTCTGTTTTATGCAGCAATGTTACAACCGTAAGAGAGGCCGGTTTATGAAATTTCAGCTTATCAACTAAATACTTCATTGATAATCCTGTGTCCACAATATCTTCTACAATAATTACGTGCCGATCACTGATATCTGCATCAATCTGTTTTAAATCACGCACCTGACCTGATGAAACTTTTTCATCACCGTAACTGCTCAGTTTCAGAAAATCCACCTCGCAGGGAATACTTACATAGCGCATCAAATCTGCCAGAAAAATATAGGAGCCGTTGAGCACACCAATAAAAATGGGGCGCTTGTCCATAAATTTCTGGCTCAGTGTTTGACCAATATTTTTTATTCTTTGTTGAATTTCTTCCTGGGTGAGATAGACCCTAAACTCCTCACCCTGAACGTTAATTTTTTCGGGCAGATACAAATTCATGAATTACGTTTAATTGCGAATAACTAGTACTTTTTTTGTTTCAGAAGAACAACGGACTAGCTCTGATATGGTCCCCATTTGATCGTCTGAACTAATGTGAGGGAATATAACGGCACAAATATTTCCATCAAAAGATTCTATCAGAAAAGCTTCAGATTTTCGAGCCGATGATATTTTTCTATTCGTTAAATGATCTGATACCAACTGTGTGCCTTTCATTCCCAGCGGCCTGATTGAATCCCCCTCTTCCCACTGCCTGATAGTTATTGGAAAGGCTATTTTAGATAAATCCATTGAGAGTGCTCTCGGGCTAAACTCTCCGGTAAACTTCTCAATCTCCAGTTGAATACCATATACTTTTTTGACTTGACTGAGATCATCAGAAGTTATTTCAACCGGAGATTTTTGCTCTCTTCCAATTTTTTGAACTGTAAAGAGATCTCTGTCTCTGATAATCTGAAATTTTTCCGACAAATGAACGGCTCTGCCCGACTGCAGTTCAGATAACTTTTTTGATATACTATTTACTGAACTGCTCACATCAATATCAAACTTTACAGATTCCAAAAATTGATACAGCACAGGTGGCTGCACTTGCTTTGGCAAATTTAAAAATTCAGACCTATTTAGTGAGCGGTCACTTTCTCTTACCGATTTTAATAACTCATCTGCCATCAACCTAAATTCTGTTCCCCGAACCGACAGTTTTAAAATATTTTCCCGCCACCCCGGAAAAAATTTCTGAAGCTCCGGAAACCAGTTATGCCGCAGAAAATTCCTGGCATAGGTTGATTCCTCATTACTGTTGTCAATTCTGTAGGGTACGTTGAACTGCTCTACAAATCTCAATATTTCAGCTTTACTTACGTCAAGCAATGGCCTGAATAGCCGGTTTTCAATCGGTTTAATTCCGCTCCAGGCAGAAATTCCCGAGCCTCTTAAAATTCGTTGCAGAATCGTCTCAATTTGGTCATCCTGATGATGGGCTGTAACCACAAAATCTGCATCAAACTCACGCTTTAAGTCTGAAAATATCTCATACCTCCGTTCTCTGGCCCACTCCTGAAAATTGCCGGTTGAGTCGATTTCCAAACGTACTGATACGCACTCAAATCCCCAGAATGCGCTCATTTTCTCTACAAGTCTCTGATCTTTTTCAGAATCCTCTCCCCTCATTTGATAATTGCAATGCACGATAATTGCATTCAATTCAAAACGATGCAATAAGTACATGAGCGCCATGGAGTCGGGACCGCCACTGGCTCCAACAATTAATAATGAGGAATCCGGCAGGTAATCGTTAACGGATTTTCGAAATGCTTTTGTTACCGGTGATGATTCGAATTTGCTCATGTGAATAGGTATTGAGCTCTAATTTCTCATTTATTACTAATAACTCACCTTTTTCATTAACTCCCAAAAATTTATATCGCCCTTCAGCTAACTCTCCATCAACATTTAACCTAACCCAATCACCATACCCAATCAATGCACTGCTCACTTTTCTGTGCAGTGTTTTATCGCGTTCTGCCCAGCTCTGATACAACTGTTCAATCGTTTTTAAAATATCAGCCAGCAGTTCCTCCCTCGAAAAATATTTTCCTGCCAACTGGCTCAAAGAGACCGCATTCCCAACTTGCTCCTCTTCAAAGGTTTTCTGATTTATGTTTACCCCGATACCAATGAGAACTTTCTCAGGATTTGCCCCCAGAAAAGAACATTCCGTTAAAACCCCGCCAATCTTCTTTTGATCAACATAAATGTCATTTGGCCATTTAAGGGAAAATGTTTTTTCCACATATCGATGTAAAACATCGGCAACCGCGAGTGCACTGGAAAGCGTTAATAACGATAAACCTTCGGCTCGATCCGGCTTCAAAGCAAGTGTAAATGTCAGATTTTCGCCGGGGTTCGTTACCCAATCTTTTTGATGCTGCCCCCTGCCTTTCTGCTGATCATCAGCAACAACAACCATTCCATGCCGTAAATTCTCAGCCGGAATTTTTTTTAAGTATAAATTTGTAGAATCAACCTTCTTGAGATGAACAAACTCTTTTCCCAACCAACGAGATGTCAGTTTTTTTTGAAAAAGTTCTTTATCAAAAAGTTGACTCATTCTACGTTATTTACCTGTTACAACTACAGAGTCTTCACTTCCAAACTCATTTGCCTCATAACGATCTGCTGCATCATCATTCTCCCATTTATCTCCATCCAGTAAATATCTGAATTTATATGTTGACTCCGGCTTTAACCTAAGAGTTAACTCCCAATTCCCTTTTTTGTTCTTTTCCATCGGATCAGATGCCTCGTCCCAGTCATTAAAATCACCAACCAGGTTTACTCCCTCATCTGCCCACTCTCCGGGTACAGTGAATGTCACTTTACAAATCGTTCTTTTTGGTGTATAAGCTTTACTGATCATTTTATAATATATTTATTTAAGTGTTTGAAATAGAATAATAGCTAATGTTCTTACTTAAATAAAGGATTACATATACATTAATTTCGTTTCATCCCGTTCCTGTATTTATTTATTAAGTTAAAAATAAATAACAGGGATAATTATTAAACTTTGGAATCGCTTTCCTTCTTAAGACTCAGCACCTCTCGAGATAAATAACTGTATTTATTATGTTTTTCTGATTTAGTCAAAAAACATAAGTGATAAATACTAGAATCAACTATTCACCAAAACTGTCCATCAGTGCTATCACCTCTTCCGGAGAGTTTGCGTCTAACACTTGTCCCGATAATTTTCGCATATCCTTCAGGCTTTGGCTGCAAAGTAAACTTTTTACAACCGGCAAGGCTCCTGTTGTCATACTCAGGTTTTCTATCCCAAGTCCTAAAAGGCAGGCTGCAGCTTTTGGTTTAGAAGCCATCTCACCACAAACAGTTACAGGTATGCCACTCTTTTTCGCTCCACCTGCAGTCATTTGAATGAGCTTCCAAATCGCGGGGTGATAGGGCTGATAAAGAGATGAAATTTTTTCGTTACCTCTATCCACGGCCAATGTATATTGAGTTAAATCATTTGTTCCGATGCTGAAGAAGTCCACCTCTTTCGCGATTTTATCCGCCATGATTGCAACACTGGGTACTTCAATCATCACACCTACCGGGAGATTTGGATCAAACTCAACATCCTCTTTGTTTAGCTTTTCCTTCACCTCATTAATTTTCTCCTTAAGCCTGTACACTTCACTAACGCATGACACCATTGGAACCAGTAGCTTAATTCTGTTTTTAAACTCCCCTGATAGTTTATAAATCGCTTCCAGCTGGTTGTTTAAAAGTTCACTTTTATCCAATAACATTCGGATACCCCGCCATCCTAAAAAGGGATTTGCTTCGGTCTCCGAATCGTCCAAAAGTTTATCTCCACCGGCATCAAACAGGCGTATCGTCACATCAGAATCCCCACTCGCATCTACTACTTTTCTGTAGAAGTCAAGCTGGGAAGCCACATCAAATCCTGTTTTCTGAAATAAAATTGTTTCCGTTCTTAAAAGCCCAACACCGTCAGCCCCATGTGTTTTTACCCTCGGAAGCTCCTCCAGAAACTCTACGTTTGCCTGGAGTTTAAATTTTTTCCCACAAGCCGTTTCACTCGGCTTCTTTACGACCTGAAGAAATTTAACAGCCTCTTCTTCCTTTTCTTTCCTTCGCTTCTGATACTTCTTTTTCTCACTATCCAACGGCCTTACCACAACCAGCCCCTGTTCTCCATCAACAATAACTTCTTCACTGTTTTTAAATCTCCTGATTTTCCACTCAACTCCAATTACACATGGAATATCCAGAGACTGAGCTAATATAACAGCATGTGTCGTTAATCCGCCTTTTTGCATAACCAGTGCTGCAATGCTGTTTCTGCTAAGTTCAATCATTGTAGTTGGTGATACATTGGTAGCGAATACTACGGAGCCCGGCTCAAGTTGTCCGCCTAACTCTCTGTTTCTTGCTGCATCGATCAACTGATCCCTGATTGCCATTAAGTCGATTGTTCGCTCGTTCAGCCACTCAGCATCCGCATTTTCCATTATGTGGATGTATTCGTTCAGTGTACTGTAGATAGCATATTCAGCTTCGTATCGCTCAGACTCTATTTTCTCGAGAATTTTTTTATATAGCTCAGGGTCCTTAAGCGATTCTATCTGCGCATCAATTATATCCGCAACCTCACCGTCTGTACCGTCTTTCAGTTTTATAAACTCTTCCTTAATCTTTCGGAAAGCACGGTTACATTTATCAACATGAAACTGAATTTCTTCCTCCTGGATTTTTTCAGGGCTTATATCATCCTGTCTCTCTTCAAGAATGTGAGTTTTACCTATTCCGATTCCGCCTGAAGCCGGCACACCCTCAAACTCGATTCGATCTACCATAGCAGAATTATTCAGTTACGTTCAAATTTATTTTCAAACAGTTCAGAAATTGTAGTCAGAGCCTCTTGTTCGTCATCTCCTTCAAATATAAGCTCCATCTCTGCCCCGCATTCAGCTGCAAGCGTCATAACGCCCAAAATACTTTTACCATTTACTTTATACCCATACATGCTTATGTAAAAATCTGAATTAAATTTAGATGCAGTTTTTACAAGTACTGATGAGGGACGAGCATGCAATCCCGCTTCATTTTTTACTGTAACTGTTTTCTTTACCATTCGGTATTTAAAATCTTTTAAATTGAGCTCAATTGATTTGCAGAGCAGTTATGATAGAAGATATCCTGAAAACTCTTGCCATATCTGGCATAAAATAGGTGTAATACTCTTACAATCTTCACCAAAAATAAGAAAAAAGCTGATCACTTTTGTGAGCAGCATAAATCACTGATTTGAGTAATAAAAAGTAATAATTAACTGTTATTTATGCGGTTTAGAATAATCGCAACAGAACCCCATTAAGCAGAGATATAAACAGAGCAAAGAAAAGCGCCCACCAAAAATTCCGAATAGTTAATCCATCAACCAGTTTATCGATTAACATTAACATCCAGGCGTTAATCACCCATATAAAAAGCCCCAGTGTTAAAATGGTAAGTGGAAGGGTAAGGATGACAATGAGTGGCTTTATGAAAACATTAATCAATCCGAGCAGAATTGCAACACCCAAAGCTGTAAGATAGTTTTTTACCGAAACTCCATCTAAAAGATAAGCTCCAAAAAATATAACCAGACTGTTTATCAATAGGATTTTTAACATAGCCATCAGATTCATTACATTTTCCTGATCTTACGTGAAACAGCAGAAAAAGTTTACCCCGTATGAATTTTACTCTTTATGATGGGATCGACGATATGTTACCATCTGAACTTTATGACATCCTAAAACTGCGACAAGACATTTTTATAGTGGAGCAGGATTGTGTGTACGACGATATTGATGGGCTGGACAATCTATCTCAACATCTATTGTTGAGGATTGATAACGAACTGGTCGCCTACAGCAGAATTGTACCCAGAAAGGTCAAATTTGATGAGATTTCAATTGGACGGATAGTAGTTAAGAAGTCGTACAGAGGTAATGGTTACGGTAAAAAAGTTATACTGGAATCAATTAACCGCATATCTGAAAAAGGACATAAAAATATTCGGATTGAAGCCCAGACACACCTGCTTAAATATTATAATCACTTTGGATTTGAAGCAGCAGGAGAGACCTATATACTCGATGGTATTCCGCACATTCAGATGGTCAAAAGATTATAGTTACGACATCAAAGAGCGAGTCTTTTTTACTTTTTCAAGGGCTTGTTCACAGATCAGATTTAATTCCTTTACTAACTGTCCAAGCTTTTCAGTATCAGGATTATCCTCCCCGGCTGTTAATTCAATCTGCCCGGCAAGCTCTGTAGCTTTATCCATTCCTACATAGGTAAACGTAGGTTTTAGGGTATGAGAAAACTCCTTCACACGATTTAACTCCCCGTTTTTGTAGTGAGTTACAACTTTCTCCATTAAATCCGGTGTTTGATCCAAAAAAAGATCCAGCATCTCTTTCAGCAGTTCCTCATCCCCGCCTGTTAATTCATAAAGACTATTAAGATCTAATCCAGCCTTGTAATTCTTATTCGATTCTGCCTTGCGACTATCACTCCTGTCGCTCGAAATAAATTCTTTAAATCGATTATAAAGCTCATCATAAGTAAAAGGTTTTGCAATAAAACCGTCCATACCCGCTAGTTTACACTCTTCGATATCTCTATCCAGCACCGATGCCGTAATGGCGATAACAGGGGTATTTCGCTTTTGTTCATCATCGTGTTCACGAATTTTTCTTGTAGCCTCCAGCCCCCCCATCCCGGGCATGTGGACGTCCATAAATATTGCAGAATATCTATTTTTATCCATCATATTCAGGGCAGTGCTTCCATCTTCAGCCTCATCAACTTCCACACCCAGTTTTTTCAACATCCCTTTTACAATGCGCCGGTTGACGGTATAATCATCAACAACTAAAACTTTATGGCCACGAAAGTTTTCTTTTTCACTTTCCGGTTCAGCACGGTTTATAGTTTTAAAGTTGTCAGCAGTTTCGGGCAGATAAAAAGGAATCTGCAGTGTAACAGTCGTCCCTACTCCCTCCTTACTGTCAACATTCACCTTTCCATTCATGTAACCAACAAGCTGCTTTACCAGTGCAAGACCTATTCCGGTACCACCGAACTTGTATGAAGTGGATCTGGACGCCTGGCTGAATGTCTCAAATATATTACTGATCATCTTTTCCGGAATTCCAATGCCGGTATCTTTCACTCTAATCTCTATTGGAATTTTTCCATTTTCAACTTCCCGATTAGTCACATAGATAACAATTTCACCCTCTTTGGTAAACTTGATGGAGTTGCTCAGTACATTCATTACAATCTGAGACAATCTTACAGAATCACCGACTAAATAATCAGGCACATTTTCTGATATAACCAGCTCCAATCCCAGTCCTTTTTCTTCGGTTCGGTTTTGGATATTGTCGGTAATCTGCCCCATCAACTTCCGGATGTTGAATTTCCGGTTCTCTAATTTAAAATCTGTTGATTTTAAAAAGTTGAACTCCAGAATATCATTAACAATCGCAAGTAAATTTTCTGCCGAAAGCTTGATCTCCTCTACATAATCTTCAGCCTCTTCATCCATCTCTTTTCCTTCCAGAAGCTGAGTCATCCCGAGAATTCCATTGAGCGGAGTTCTCATCTCATGGCTCATATTTGCCAAAAACTGATCCTTTACCACTTTGGATGATTCTGTTGCCCGCAGTGCTTTCTTCAGCTCATTTTCTCGCTTTTTACGAATCGTAATCTCTTTAATGATCGTCACGCAAAACTTTCCACCGTCTGCTTCCAAGGGGTATGATTTTAGAATCGCCCAAAATGGTGAGCCTGCCTTATTCACACCGGTACACTCTTTTTCTAAAACTTCATCATTTATAAAATGATCCAATATGGAATCATATAATTGATTTGTAGAATTTGATGAAGCCGTTAGTCGTGGATGTGAACCTATAACTTCATCTTCACTTAAACCGCTAATAGAATAGAATGTTTGATTGGCAAAAACAGTCCGGAGGCCTTCACCATCCGGTTTAGATATAAGAAGGGCGTCAAAAGTGTGATCTAATAGCTTCCCAAAGAGTTCGGGATGATCGCCCAGGAATTTTTCGTTGTCTCTCATTTATACACTCATTTTATTATTCGATTATGAATGTATAAAAATGTGGCGACCATAGCTATAAGAAGCCGGATAGATTTTAAATCAGCCGGTAAAAATAACAATTGCGATAACTACGAGCAGAGCTACCTTAAAGAGTAAAGTTTTCCAGTTTTTCATCAGAGAACACAAAAATTTTAAAGAATGGCTAAATGAGACCTATATATCTAAAAATATCTGCAGCCAAAATCAAGTTTAAATTTCAACTCATCACAACTATTTACAAATCTTTGTAACCGCTGTGTATTTTATAAGAGTATTTTAAAAGGCGTTTGTTACAAAAAACTGAGTTGAAAGTTCCCTGATTTTTTAATTTCAATACTAAATTTTTTTCTTCTGCAATCTTTTTGAATTCCCTACTACATTAATCGAACTTAGAGCCATCGCAATTTCCGCCAACACAGGATGCATCCAGCCTATCATGGCAACGGGAAGCATCACAATGTTATAGAAAAATGCCCAGAACAAATTTTGCCTGATTTTTTTAAATGTTTCATTGCTCAAATTGATGGCCCTTACAATTGCCTTAGGATTTCCATCAATCAGAATCATGCTACCTGATTCTATAGCAATATCCGTACCTGTACCCAGCGCAATTCCAACATCCGACTGAGTAAGAGCCGGAGCATCGTTAATTCCATCGCCTACCATCGCCACAACTTCATTCTCTTCCTGAAGTCGTTTGATCACATCGGCTTTTTCATCCGGTTTCACTTCTGCAAACACTTTTTCAATACCTATCTCTTCAGCAATAATATTTGCTACTTTTTGCTGATCTCCGGTCAGCATCACAGTTTTGTAGCCAAGCTTCTGAATTTCATGAATAGCGTCAGGCGTTTCCGGTTTAATCGTATCTTTAATTCCACACAGAGCAACCACTTCCTCATCTATCACAAAAAATATAGTAGTCTTCCCACCCGAGAGTAATTCCTCAGCTTTCTTATCAACTTCTTCTGTTTTATTAATGGAAAATTGTAGAAGCAGATCAGCATTACCAGCCAACACCTGAGAGCCGTTAACTTCTGCCTTTACACCTTTACCGGTATACGATTCAAACTCAGAAGATTCCGGCAGATTTTCATTGCCGGTGTAGTTTAGTATTGCCTTGCTGATAGGATGTTCTGAGTAATTTTCTGCTGCAGCAATCATGTTTATAAAATCCTGATCGCCTTTTTTGATTTCTATCCAGTCCGTTACTTCCGGTTCTCCTTTAGTGAGTGTGCCCGTTTTATCAAATACGAACGTTGTAACTTCCTGCAGTCTCTGGATTGCCTCACCCTTGCGTATAAGTATCCCGTTTTCTGCACCCAACCCTGTACCAACCATCAAAGCAGTTGGAGTGGCCAGCCCAAGGGCACAAGGACATGCAATGACCAGAACGGCAAGCGCAACAAAAAAGGCCTGGCTTATCGGCTCGAGATCGGTGATAATCCAGGGTATAAAAGAATCAGCCCAGGTTAATATTGGGCGAAGGGTTTCGGGAAACAGCAGCCACACTGTAAAAGTTATTGCCGTCAGCAGGAGAATGACCGGGACAAAAATTGCCGTTACCTTATCAGCAAAATCCTGAATTGGAATTTTTGACCCCTGCGCCTCTTCCACCATCTGAATAACGCGATTTAAAAAAGTATTTTCTCCAACCTCTTTAGCCTGCACGCGGATGGAACCTTCCGTGTTGATTGTCCCTCCAATTACCTCATCACCTTTTTCGCGAACCACCGGCATTGACTCTCCGGTAACCATAGATTCGTCTACTGAGCTTTTCCCGTCTACGACCTCTCCGTCAGTCGGAATCGTTTCACCGGGCCGCACCACCATTACATCGCCTTTTTTCAGCTCATCTATTTCAATTTCTTCCTCAACACCGTTTTTAATTATACGGGCTGTTTTTGCCTCCAGGGTAAGCAGTTTTGTAATCGCATCCGATGCACGGCCTCTTGCTTTTGCTTCTATGTATCTGCCGGTGAGATGAAATGCCATAATCATAGCTGCAATTCCGGCAAAACTATAGAATGGTGACTGTACAAATCCAAGAATGTAACCGAGTGAAACCAGTCCCGTAATCAGAGAAGCCGTTGTACCCAGAGCGATGAGTACATCCATATTTGGAGTCAGATTTTTGGATGAGATCAGTGCACTCCGGAGAGTTTCATATCCGGGGCCAAATAGCACATAACCGGCACCCAGTACCATTGCAACTTCCATCACGAGGTGAGACGTGATGTGAATGCCCAGTACCATACTGAGAAACATCCAGATCATTAATGGAGCGGTTACAAACCAGCTCCTCACCATTTTCTGTTTGGCGGCGGTGAGCTTTTTCTCTTCTCTCTCTCGTTTCTGGTCTAGCTTATTGACTTTTTTTTTTGCTCGTCAACTACTTCATAACCCGCATTCTTAATACTCTCTTTTATCTGATCTGTTGAGATAATGGAACTATCAAAATCGACAAAGGCTTTTTCTGCAGCAAGATTTACATTTGCACTTACCACTCCATCCTGTTTTAAGATCGCCTTTTCAACGGCCGAAGAACAACCCGTACAGTGCATACCTCCAATCTGAAACGTAATGGAATCATTTTTGGGATCTTCCATTTCATAGCCCGCATTTTCTACAGCTTCACGAACTTTTTCAAATGGAAAATCTTCACCCTCTATTTCAATTTCGGCACTTTCTGTAGTCAGCTGTACATTTGCGGCTTTAACGCCTTCAACTTTACCCAGTGCCTTTTCCACAGAGTTAACACAACCTGCACAGTGCATACCATTAATTTGAATACGCTTTTTCATATCTGGAAAATCTTATAAATAATTAGCTATCGCTATTTCCGTTTCTGATGGTAATTTAAAGAAATGATACTGACCGGTTGTTATACAGCGAGCAGAGAGATGTGTAATATTTTTGGCTAAATAGTGTCGAGAGATTTTCTTACCGTAGCTCCTGATTTACGGTACTCCGTAACAGTCATTCCCGTCACTTTTTTGAATTGGTTGGAGAGATACTGCACACTGCTGTATTTTAGTTTCCAGGCAATTTCGCTGAGTGTCCACTTCCGAAAACTGAGCAGCTCTTTTACTCTTTCAATTTTCATGTCAATCAGGTGGGTTTCAATCGTTGCGCCGGTTTGATCGGAGTAGACTTTACTTAGATAAGAGTAGTTATAGTTTGTTTGGCCGGCAACAAAAATGGAGAGCTTATCCGGGTTTTTGGAGTTCTCCAGATGTTTTATGTATTTAATCAGTGCCGATTTCACTTCGTTCACAAGCTCTGTCTCTCTATCGAATATCAGCTCAAAACCTTTGGTTTGAAGACGGTCACCAAAAATAGCCAGCTCTGTATCGGTCAGCTTTCGGTCCAGTTCCACATATCCAAGTTCAACGCTCGCTTCCGGCAGATCCATCCCCACAAGGATATCTGAAACAGATTCCACACAGCGGGGACAAACCATATTTTTTACCGAAAGTTTCATACATCTAATCAACGGTTGGTGCACTAATAGATTACATTTTTATTCTACAGTAACACTCTTCGCCAGATTTCTGGGTTGATCTACATTACAACCTCTGTTAACCGCAATGTAATAAGACAGAAGCTGCAGTGGAATCACTGTAAGCAGCGGAGAGAAAACATCATACGTAGATGGAATAGAGATCGAATATTCCGAAAGGTCTTTCACATCACTATTCTCCTTATTCATAATCGATATGATTCTTCCCTTACGGGCTTTCACCTCCTCAATATTGGAGATCATTTTATCGTTGGTATGATCAGTAGCCGCAATTACAACCACAGGCATCATCTCATCGATCAAAGCAATAGGGCCATGCTTCATTTCAGCCGCGGGATACCCCTCAGCGTGTATATAGGAGATCTCCTTCAACTTCAGAGCACCCTCAAGAGCAACCGGGAAGTTGTAACTTCGGCCTAAGTAGAGAAAGTTTGGTGCATACGTGAACATCCTAGCCAACTCCTTGATATCATCGTCACACTCCTTCAAAATCTGATCCACTTTAGCAGGGATTGCATTCAGCTCTTTGATATATTTCTTCGCTTTCTTTTTGTCGATGTGTCCCTTTTTAATACCAAGAGCCAGTGCCATCATTGTTAATACAACAACCTGCGCGGTAAATGCTTTGGTTGAAGCTACCCCAATTTCGGGGCCGGCGTGGGTAAATACACCCGCATCGGTTTCCCTGGAAATAGTTGAACCTACCACATTGCAAATTCCCAGAACCTTTGCTCCTCGCTCTTTAGCCTCACGCAGTGCAGCCAGAGTATCGGCCGTTTCACCGCTTTGCGAGATAACCAGCATCACATCTCCTTCCCCAATCAGTGGATCCCGGTAACGGAACTCGGAAGCGTACTCTACCTCAACAGGGGTTTTTGCCAGATATTCAAACAGATATTCACCCACCAGGCCTGAGTGCCAGCTGGTTCCACAGGCAGCAATAACAATACGATTGGCATTCGCCAGATCATCAAGTACATCTACAATCCCACCCAGCTGAATGGTTCCCTTATCCGGATCAATTCGCCCGCGCATACAGTCAGCGAGCGATCTGGGCTGTTCAAAAATCTCTTTCAGCATAAAATGCGGATAGCCTGCTTTCTCAATCTCTTCCAGGCTGATTGCCAGTTCATGAACTTCTTTTGTCAGGCTCACATCATCAATAGTCTTCACATCATAACCACCACGCTCTACAACCGCCATTTCACCATCATCCAGGTAAACCACCTTGTTGGTGTACTCTACAATAGGTGATGCATCTGAAGCTATAAACATCTCATCATCGCCAACGCCCAAAAGCAGCGGGGATCCTTTTCGTGCAATGTATATTTTCTCAGGAGTTTCAAGGTTAACAATCGCCAGACCGTATGTACCCACAATCTGTTTTAACGTAAGTCGAATGGCCTCCTCAAAAGTAACATTCTTCGACGTTGTATAGATCTCTTCAATGAGCTGAGCAATGATTTCAGTATCGGTCATACTTTTGAAGGTACGCCCTTTTTCAGTCAGCGTTCGTTTTAGTGAACCGTAATTCTCTATAATGCCATTGTGAACTACAGCAATATTACCCGACTCACTAAGATGTGGATGAGAATTTACATCGTTAGGTTCACCGTGTGTTGCCCAGCGAGTGTGGCCGATTCCAATCTTTCCCTTAACGTTGTTGTCTAAAACTTTTTTATCGAGATTGGCGACTTTTCCTTTCCCTTTTTGAATATTCATTTCGCCATTCATAATGGCTAAACCGGCAGAGTCATACCCTCTGTATTCAAGTCTTTTTAATCCTTTGATTAATACTTCAGCGGCTTCTCTATCTCCTACGTATCCTACAATTCCGCACATAGTCTTTCTTTATTTTTTATTTTGTTTAATAAACTATCTTATCAAGATAAATTCCCTGAAAAGGAAACAATAATATAATGAAATTACAATTCACTTTATTTGAGGATCATTGCTTAGAAAATTTTCATCCGCTTACGTTAACACGGCCTGTCTATGATTTGAGGGTGGGTATTTACACGTTAGAGGAGAAATGGAAGAGAGCATTAAATTTAACTAAAGAAATGACCGGTCTTACCAGAGCGAATCTCAAAGGTGTATTTCCTGAGAATGAGATCGTTCAAAACCCTGAATTTTTTCTCTGGGTTAACCCCAGATTTCTTCCAAAAAGATCATTAATCAATCAAATTAATAATCTTAATAAAAATGTTGCCATCCAGCACAAAGACTCACTGATAGCAGCAAAGATTAAACCCCATACTCATAATGAGTGGAAAATAAATGGCATTGATCTAACCAATTTAGAGACGATTGCTCCATCAGCCAATGATGTTATTGAGATTCGAAATCTATGGGATCTTTTTCTGCAAAACGGTTCTGAAATTTCCAGTGACCTGCAACGAATTCACCGAAAGTTTAGGCAGCAAAACTATGATGGTGTCCATTTCATAAACCCGGATCAAGTTCACATAGAAGAGGGGGCAGTTATTGAACCGGGTGTTGTTTTGATTGCAGAGAAAGGTCCTATATATATTGGTAAAAACGCACACATTATGGCAAACAGTGTTGTTCGAGGTCCTTCCGCCATCTGCGAGCAGTCTGTTCTAAAAGTTGGCAGCAAAATCTACGAAGACACCACTATTGGTCCGGTTTGTAAAATAGGCGGGGAAGTCGCTAATTCAATTTTCCACTCCTATTCCAATAAAGCACATGATGGATTTGTAGGAAATTCCTTATTTGGTCAGTGGGTCAACCTGGGTGCTGATACCAATACATCTAACCTCAAGAACAACTACAGCACCGTTAAGATTTCCAATTGGAATGATGAATCAGAGACAGACAGCCATCAACAGTTTTTGGGAACCATTATGGGAGATCATAGCAAAACCGCCATCAATACCATGCTGAATACCGGTACAGTTTGTGGTGTTTCCTGTAATCTTTTTTCAGAGGGTTTCCCTCCAAAACTGATTCCATCATTCAGTTGGGTTGCAAATAATCAAATCGAGACTTATCGCTTTGACAAATCCATTGAAGCCATGAAAAAAATGATGGAACGCCGAAGTATAGAACTCACTCCGGCGTATAAAAAAATGATGGAAACTCTATTCGAGTCTGGTCTAACCCCCTATTAACTGGACAAGTATTCTACTTTAGAGAGTTCACATTGTAGTTTAGTTTCGTCATTGGCCTGATAAAGGTCAATTCCTTTTTCCTTCAGATATTGTTTAGGACTCTTGT
>LKNA01000073.1 GCA_001564065.1 Chitinophagaceae bacterium T5-Br10_B2g13 | reverse complement strand
TGAATGTTATTATGAGCCGGATTCCCCTCAGAGTCTGCTTCCATCCACACGGCAAAAGAGTGGAAACCGGTTTCAGCATTCCAATCAACGTCGATTGTTTGTTCATTCAGTGTGATGCTGTTCTCAACTGAGGGTTCAGGGCTATTGGCGGATTCCTCCGTGATGGTAAGCGGCCGGGTCATACCTCCTGAGATATGAATAATGCCCTCCTCCGTTTTAACCCAGCAATCCAAAGCATAAAGTCCCGGAGCCAGGTACACCGTTTTTTCGGCTGACCTTCCCGGAGAAACCAGCCCCCGAGCGTTCACATACTCCACACCATCGGCCCACTCGGGCAGCAGTTCATTTACACGTGCCGAAATACCGGAGCGTTCAAATTCACCGGCCTGATACTCTTCCAGTAAAACTTCCCAGGCTCCGATATATTCATCCAAATATTCAGCGTATGTGATGCCTTCAGGAATACGGGCAAAACTTATTTCATGAATTTCATGAGCTTGCTCATTGTTTAAAACAAAACTAATCCACCCCGAGGGCAGTTCATCCGGTGCCTGGAACGCATAGTCGTATGCGACAATTTCCACTTTGTACTCCTGCTCATCTTGTGTACCGCATCCCCACATGATAATTGATATCAGGGTTATGCAGTGTAGATGTTTGAGTCTATTCATTTTATTTGATTGTGTTTGATTGAATAACGGCGTGTCGGTTAACGGATGGAGCATAACAAGCGAGGCTAAGTATTTGAATGTAAGTAACTAAATTTAAATGCGTCCGCTTGATTTGTTGGTTTTAATGCATGATTTGCGGTTTCGAACTTGGCAGTAGGCATAGGACGATTCTAAATCTATGTAACAACTCTCTGAACTCGTCCGCACAAACCGCTTGTTAATGGCCGAAAGCCGCATTTTATTTAAAGGTGTATATTATTCTAATTTCTGATACCTAAATTCTGTGCCATCTTCTATACTGATAAACGTATATATCCCTCCATTGCCATCCGCAGCGATCATATGAGTGTCATGATCCAGTTCATAAGCTTTAATAAGATTTAAATCCCAATCAAACTGATGAACTTTGTTTGCAGATAATCCATCAAGATCTTCATGCAATACACCGGAATAGAGAGCATAAATATGGTTTTCATCCGTATCAACCCACAGGTAGGCTGCTTTTCCTCCATCATCTACTGAAAACTGTTGTCCATCAACTACTTCAAGTTTTCTTCTAGGCAGCCCAAATTCTTGGCCCTGAATCCTTTTTAACAATTCACCATTTCCATTATATTTTTCGATCAGATTAGCATTCAGGGAGAAGATATAGACGTAATCTTTGCCAGTACGAGTAACTGAAAACGAATACCAGGATGTGGCCAATTCCCGAGGTAGATAATCATCATCAAATACAATTTGCTCACCCGCGTTCAAAATTATATCCCCTGCAGTGTTAAATACCTGAAACCGATCATTGAAAAATAAACCACCGGCTACAAAACGTTCATTTGAAAGGGCGTTCATTGTGATGGGGCGTCCGTTAATTCGCATTTGGATATCATCATGGGGAGCCGGGGTCATATCTTTATAATAGCTGATCAGTTTTAGCTGCCCTCCATCATATACGTAAACCAGGGAGTCTGTCTCAATAAAATCTTCTACAAGTTGAAATTCTCCGGGACCTCGTCCTTCGGTACCCTCACCTCTCAAATAATTCAAAGAACCGTCACTATTAACCTCCAGTACGTGAAAAGGAGGAAAATTTTGATAATCAGAGACAAGCATCAACCCATCAATAATCCTCATTTTTCTGGGATTAAAAATATTATCAAAAAGAAACTGTTGGTCTGTGCTAACAGGAATATAATCAATCTCTTTTTCAAAGATGCTTACTTTATCAACCTGCCCTCGATTACATGATAAAAGTGCGATTATAATACTCGCAACCATAAGTATTTTTGTTAAGGATATTCCTCTACGCATTTCACTGTTTTTGGTTGAAGGTGGTTAATGGTTCGGTGGCTAAGCGGCGAGCCTATATTTCTGAGAGCGAAATCTCTTTAACAGATTTAAAATCTTTAGTATTAAACGTAGCCACTTTCTGTACTCCATGTGCCAGGCCGATACTGATAATTTCAAAATCGTGAACTTTCAATCCTTTTGGCTGATACCGGTTCATCAAATCGAGAAATATGGCCATGGATTCCTGTGTTGGATAAACAATTTCGATAACCTGTATGATCTCTTCGATAATTTCTAATGACGTTTCAATGCTTAAATTATATCCTGATGACTTGGTTGTAACAGCAAGGAATTCAATCAGATTTTTAGAAGTGGTGACGAGTTGATAGTTCTCTTGCCCCAATATCTTTCGGGCTCTCTTGTAAAATGCCGAGTCCTCATCAATTCCATAAATAAGGATATTCGTATCAACCAGAACCTTACTCATAGGCTATGGATCGCAGATTCTCTCCATCCAGTTTCCCTTTCAATTTTAAAGAACGAATATTTGTCGGGAATGTCTTCGTTTTTCTCAAAGAAGAGAGGTATAGGTACACTTTTTCCACCTCTGAATCGGACAGCTTGTCAATCTCTTTTTTAACTTTTTCTTTGGTAATCATAGGACTATGAATTAAATGTCATTAGCAATTTACTTAACGATGAGGAAAATTCATAAGTATTGATGAACCGTGTTTCAGGTGGTTAACGGCCCAGCGTTTAAGCGGCGAGCCGAGTTGTTGGAATAATGGCTGCAAACCCTATACGAGTCCGCTTGAATCGCCTTGTTAGTAGGCTGTTTTTATTTTGGATTTCTTAAGTAGAAGTTATTTTCATTACCATCAAATATTGTGTAGAATTTTTTCATACGATACTTATTCGTAACTACAGTTCTAATGAATAACCTATCTCTAATCTCCCTTTGTATTTCGTGTATTTCAGGAGAATTTAAATAACCAGCTTCTCTACTTGTCCTAATTCTTCCTTCAAAATGTTGTGTGTCGTGTGCTTTGATTGGGCTAAAACCTAGATTTCCATTTAACCATATGTCTAAATGATCTATTCCATCAAATTCAATCGAAGCATCATACCCATCTATTTCTGAATTATTAAGAACAGAGAATTCGAAAGAAATCTCATAGTTATAAATATAATTCAATTGATCAGCATAAACTTTATCATCAGTACCATAAGGATAGTTGGTAGGATTGCCACGCCGTCTTGAACCAGTCATAATTATAGATTCAATTTCAAGCCTTGGTCTTCGCAGCAATTGGAAAACCAAAAAAATGGGGAAGCTTACACAGTCGTTAGAACTGTAAGAATTGTTTCAAAATTACATTTAATGAATTCTATCAATTAACTATTAGTTTTTACTTTTGGCTCTCTAAATTTAGGAATAAGAATTAATATACTACCTGTAAGGTAAAGTATAATTCGAACCCCACTAAAAACCTTTGACTGATATGTAACTCTCTCTTTCTCTTCAATAAGTCCACTCCAGTATTTCCAATTCTTATTAAGTGAGTCAATATCTGAAGTAGATAGAGGATTAGCTTTATCAGCATGGTTTTGGTAATAATCGACTACCATTAACAACCAGATTGTATCAAGCTTTTCATGTAATTGATACCTATCAGTTTGACTTGATAATACTGCTATATCTTCTTCCAAAACCTGCTAACCAAATGGAAAAAGGATAAGTAATAGTCCCAAAGCTTCTAGTTTCTTCATAATCATTGTTAATTATCTTCATTTCT
Organism: Chitinophagaceae bacterium T5-Br10_B2g13; assembly: GCA_001564065.1. Classification (GTDB taxonomy): domain Bacteria; phylum Bacteroidota; class Rhodothermia; order Balneolales; family Balneolaceae; genus Rhodohalobacter. The sequence continues at coordinate 12,338 of LKNA01000073.1, read as the reverse complement.
TGGGAAGAAAACACGCTTCCCAAATAAATTATAGTCATCCTGCATAGATTTAAAGGATTCTGAGTTTGCTACTCTTTCAATGTTATTTTCAATTGTATCATCGATTAGCTTCTGCTGTTTAGGTGAATATGATTGAAGAATTTTAGTCATCTTTTCAGCGCCTGCATTTATCCTATCACCAATTAATCCTGAAATCTTTCTATTCTCTTTTCCACTGATTTTACCTTTCAATTTCGCCTTAGTATTTATCCATTTTTTTGATGACTTCATGTCTATAATGCCAATAATCAAAAACAGGGGTAATTTAGTGTATATAAATGCTTGATTTGGGCTTGCCATAATATCGAGGTCTACAGCTCTACATAAGTATCTATTCAGGGTTGGAAATAAATTTTCAGGATTAAATGTATGCTCTTCAACTGTATCAAGAAGCAATATATGTTGTTCAAAACTGCCGGGATTAGGTTTTTTACCTAGCAGGAAATCGCCCCAAACTTTAAGAGCCAAATTTGCTGTCGTCAGCTGTTTAGGAGTTAAATGCTTTAAATCGTCATCCAATTTATTCACTATCAGGTTACGCCAACTTATTGATACACAAAATTTGATCAGCCAATCATCATAATTAAGAACAATTTTCTTGTTGTCGTAATATGGATAGAATAGATGATTTGAAAACTCAGTTTCGTAAGTACTAAGTAATTGTTCACAGTCCCAGCAGAGAAGTGGTCTTTTAAATCCGTCTTGTTCTCTTTTGTTTGGGTTTTCCGCTGTTCTTAAAAAGTCGCTTCCCCCTGTTTTCTTAATAAATCTAAAAACAAATTTTGGAATAATATGACTATTCTGAAGTTGAACATCCGTTTTTTTACATAATGAACATGTCATATCGATAGAATTATTGAAGCCTACTAACCTATAATTACACGACAGTAATTACACGACAGTAATTACACGACAGAACTCACCCCGCCCTGCCGCTCGCAGAATATCTGTTTATACTGCCATTTGCAATTAAGGGTTGTTATTCAAGAGTTTACAGGAAAAGGCTGTTGAGGTAAACCGGTCCCTCCCCTGTGAAGCGAGAGAGGCAGAGAAGGAAACAGGCCTAGCATACGGGGAGCGAAGAACCTTTGGGAGCGCGTGCTGCCGTATAAAGATGAACTCTGTCTGCCGGAAGTTTAATCAATTTTTCTCCGGCAGCGATAGTATCTCATTCGATTTTTTGGTTCTGTACCAGATCACAATTTCTCAACAAGCCGTTCACGGCGTATCGTAAAATCCGGCAGAGAAGGATATAGTTTGGTTTCGAGATGCATGGCTTCCAGAAGATTGAGAAACGAAAGGATCCGGCCACCGGTGAATGTGAATTTGTAATGGTTTGGACTAAATGAAATGCAGTTTAGTTGAATAGAAACATAACGTCTTGGCGGTTGTGCGGCGGGCTTAAAATACAAGAAATTAAGAACCAAACGCTTACACTCCAGAGGGAAATACTGGTTATGCCTGAACAGTTTTCAGGGATTTGATGTGTCTGTCCAGACGATTTAATGATAGATCGTGCATAGACTGTAAGTTCAACCAAAATTCAGGAGAGGTATCGAACGCCTCTGACAGCAGCCAGGCGGTATCCGGCGAAATTCCTCTTTTACCCCTTACAATTTCGTTAACCCGCTGAATAGGTATATCCAGATGGTCCGCCAACTTCTTTTGAGTCAAACCCATTGGCTCAAGATACTCTTTGAGCAGGATGGTTCCGGGATGTGTGGTTACTCTGTTTTTTGGAATCATACTGATTCACCTGTTCTGTTTATGAGTGATAATCTATCCCGATGCTTCGGGACTACGTCATATGCACTGGAATCCTGCCAGCGGAATACGATTCTCCATTGGGTGTTGATTCGAATACTGTGAAAACCTTTGTAATCACCCCGCAATGCTTCCAGCCTGTTGCCGGGTGGAGATCTCAAATCGTCAAGAGAAGTGGCAGCATTCAGGATATCCAGTTTATAGGTGGCGGATTCAAGAATTTGGGTCGAAAGCTTCCTGACCTTGCTGCTTGAGTTGCCATGAAACAGATCTGACGTTGCTTTATCTCCGAATGATTTGATCATTTTTCAATTTAATGGATTAACGGTATCCATGCAACGAAATTGTTTTTGAGGGCGTAACATATAACCATTAGACAGAACTCAACTTGCCCTGCCTGTCGCAGAATATCTGTTTTAACTGTTATTTAGGAGTTTATACGACAGATCACTGACAGTCAACTTCCGGTAATAGCAGAATAACGACATATTCACAGACCTGCGGCTCAAACGTAATACATAAAAGATGTGTACCAGATATTTTTCTTGATGATTTTTTGCCAAATCATTACTCAGTAGGTCATCCCCCTAAATCCCCCTTCGAAAACAGGCTCCTGAAAAATAGAAAAGGCGTAAGTTTTTAAACCCACGCCTTCAATTTCAGTAATTAATTTTAAGAAGGATGTCTTAGAGAATTGCCTTCATGTAGTCTCTTCGCATTTCGGCAATCGCTGAAATGCTGATTCCTACCGGGCATACCGCTTCGCACTCTGCATAGTTGGAGCAGTCGCCAAAGCCCTCTTTCTCCATCTGCTCTACCATCGCTATGGTTCGCTGATCTCGTTCAGGCTGTCCCTGCGGAAGACTGTTCAGGTGAGCAACTTTCGCGCCGGTAAAGAGGGATGCCGAGGAGTTCGGACAGGCAGCAACGCATGCACCGCAACCGATACATGTTGCATAGTCAAACGCCTGTTCGGATACATCTTTCTTCACAGGAATAAGGTTCGCCTCGGGGGCCTGACCGGTATTAACCGATACATAACCACCCACTTCAATAATTCTGTCCAGTGCAGAACGGTCAACAACCAGATCCTTAATAACCGGAAATGCTGCTGCTCTTGGCGGTTCAATTACGATGGTATCGCCATCGCTGTAATTCCGCATATGAAGCTGACAGGCAGCCGTTTTATGCTTCGGCCCGTGTGCACGGCCGTTAATTACCAAGTTACACGATCCGCAAATACCCTCACGGCAGTCGTAGTCAAACTCAACAGGATCTATACCATCCATGATAAGCTTTTCATTCAGCACGTCAAGCATCTCAAGGAATGACATGTGTTCATTCACATTATCAAGCGTATAATCCTGAAAACCACCTTTATCCTGGGTGTTTTTCTGTCTCCAAATTTTCAGGTTTATTTTCATTGTACTCATATCAAATCCTGTTATTTGTAACTTCTTTGTTTCAGTTCCACAAATTCAAACTCAAGGTCCTCTTTGTGAAGTTTGGTTTCGAGTTTGCCGTTAACACCCAAGAATTCCCAGGCAGAAACGTATGAGAAATCCTCATCGTTTCGGAGTGCTTCGCCTTCTTCTGTCTGATACTCATCTCTGAGATGGCAGCCGCATGACTCATCTCTGTCGAGTGCATCAAGTGCCATCAATTCAGCAAGCTCAAAGAAATCGGCAATTCGGGCTGCAAATTCCAGATACTTGTTGTAGTAGTTGGATTCGCCCGGAACACGCACATTTTTCCAGAAATCTTCGCGCAGTGCACGAATCTCCTCAATGGCCGATTCCAGTCCCTCCTTACTTCTGGAGATTCCAACTTTATCCCACATAATCTTACCAAGTTCGCGGTGGAACTCAATCAGGGATTTATCGCCTTTAACTGCGAGCAGTTTATCGAGCTGTCCCTGAGACTCTTTAGCTGCCTTATCAAACGCTTCATGATCTGTGGATACTTTTTCCAGATCTTCTCCGGCTATGTAATTTCCTACAGTGTAAGGAATGATAAAGTATCCGTCGGAAAGTCCCTGCATAAGCGCACTGGCTCCCAGTCGGTTTGCACCGTGATCGGAGAAATTAGCCTCACCGGCCACAAACAGTCCGGGTATGTTACTCATCAGGTTGTAGTCAACCCAGAGGCCACCCATTGTGTAGTGGACAGCCGGGAAAATTCTCATCGGCACTTCGTAGGGATTTTCATCCGTAATATTCTCGTACATGTCGAAGAGGTTTCCGTATCGAGCGGCAATGGTCTCTTTACCGTCTCGCTTAATCGCGTCGCGGAAGTCGAGATAAACCGCAAGTCCTGTCTCTCCTACTCCCAATCCTTCATCACATACCATCTTGGCGTTTCGTGATGCAACATCGCGCGGAACCAGGTTACCAAAGCTTGGATATCGCTCCTCGAGATAGTAGTACCGCTCCTCTTCAGGAATCTCATTTGGATGGCGATCATCCCCTTTCTTTCTGGGAACCCATACACGGCCATCGTTACGTAAACTCTCACTCATCAGCGTTAGCTTGGACTGATAATCACCCGACACCGGAATACAGGTTGGGTGAATCTGCACATAGCAGGGATTCGCAAAAGCGGCTCCACGTTTATGACATCTCCAGGCAGCGGTTACGTTTGAATTTTTTGCATTTGTGGAGAGGTAGAATACGTTTCCGTATCCGCCTGTGCAGAGAACAACAGCATCGGCTTCCCACTTCTGAATAGTACCGTTTACAAGATCACGGGTTATAATTCCGCGTGCTTTGCCGTCAACCAGAACAAGGTCGAGCATCTCCTGGCGCGGATGATCTTCAATTTTTCCTGTATGAACCTGACGCATCATCGCCTGGTAAGCTCCAAGCAACAGCTGCTGGCCGGTCTGTCCGCGTGAATAAAATGTTCGTGATACCTGGGCTCCACCAAATGATCTGTTGTCTAGCAGACCGCCGTAATCCCGACCAAACGGAACACCCTGTGCTACGGCCTGGTCGATAATGTTATTTGAGTTTTCGGCCAGGCGATATACGTTGGCCTCGCGGCTTCTGTAGTCACCGCCTTTAATGGTATCATAAAAAAGTCGCCAGACACTGTCGCCGTCGTTTTGATAATTCTTTGCAGCGTTAATTCCACCCTGAGCGGCAATACTGTGTGCACGACGGGCAGAATCCTGTATACAAAATGTTTTTACGTTGTAGCCAAGCTCTGCAAGACTGGCCGCCGCAGAAGCGCCTGCAAGTCCGGTTCCCACAACGATTACATTGTGCTTACGCTTATTGTTTGGAGAAACCAGTTTGATATCCTGTAAATGCTGTTCCCACTTTTTTTCCAGTGGTCCTGAGGGTACTTTTGGATCTAATTTCATAATAGTATAGGTAGATTTACAAAATGATTATTGGCATTGAATAAGTGCGGCTTCACAACCTCCACCGAAGTAGATGTAGAGAGGAATGAAAAGAAATCCTATCGCAAAAATAACTGCAAAAACTCCGCCGATTGTATAAACCAGGGCCGATGTTTTTGGATTCCTCATACCCAGAGAAGTAAAGGCACTCCAGATTCCATGCCCCAGATGAGTTCCAAGCAGAAGCATAACAAATGCATATCCAAATGCATAGAATGCACTATTCTGGAACGTATCAATAACCAATGTTTTAATGTCGTGTGTCTGTTGACCGTCTATCATAACGGTTCCGGTTTCACCCAGTGCAAATGTATTAACGTGGAAAATCACGAAGATCAGAAGGACAACACCGGTAAAGGCCATACTTCTTGAGCTAAGACTCTGCTTGCTTGGGCCGCCTTTGCTGCTGTAAACTTCATACTTATTGGGGCGTGCCTTTCTTTTCTTCAGCCAGATGGAAATACCAATCCAGGCGTGAATTACAAAGACTGCCAGCAGACCTATTCGGGCAACCCAGAGCAGTGGGCCAAAATTGTGAAGTACCATAGAGTAGCGATTCATTGCATCTGCTTCCCCGAAGATGGCCAGGTTTCCGCCAAGATGAAATGCAATAAACAAGACGAGAAATATACCGGTCAGGCCGGTTAAGATCTTTCGCCCAACCTGAGAGGTAGCTGCTTGTAATAGATTTGGCATACTGTAGAATTTATTATTAACGTGATTAGTTAGATGAATGATAATTGTTCAAATAAACAACCAACTATATTTTTCTGTTCCATTTCTTATTCATTAAAAGTCGTCTCTTTTACGATAAAAGGCAAGGTGGAAGGGCTTTCGATTCGTGCAGATGCCTAATTCAGAAAAGGTCTAAATTAGATATTAACCTCTTATATTAATAAACCATATTCTTGTATACAGTTACTGAGCTTTTTGAAAGTGATTACCGGATAAAAGGATCAAAATTTTTCGGCTTTCTTTACCCCGCAAACAGTAAAACGGAGGCAGAAAAATTCCTTGAACGAATAAAAAATGAGCATCCAACTGCAACACACCACTGCTACGCATGGCGAGTAGGTGCCCACAATACTGAAGAGTTTGAACAGGATGACGGGGAACCTAAAGGCACAGCCGGCATGCCCATACTGAACACACTGAAATCTGCAGAAATGGTTAATTGTATTTTGGTATCTGTCCGCTACTATGGTGGAACCAAACTCGGAAAGTCGGGCCTGATTGACGCCTATGGGGAGTCGGCCCGCCTCTGTATCCAATCCGCCGGATTGCGAAAGCTGATTCCGGTTCAAACCTACAAGATTAAGTACGACTATCAACACCAGGGTATTATTGATAAGCTAAAGAACGATTTCACCCTGATAGAAATTGATTCAACATATCTTGAAGATGTTGAGTACGAGTTCGGCTGCCCCGATTCAGAAAAGATAAAGTTTGAGGGAGCCCTAAAACCGTACCTGCACCTGTTTAAAGATTTTGAAAAAACAGGTGAATCGTATCACATTAAATAAGTAGCTGAAAATCTCTCTTCAGCTTATTACCTTAAAAACAAAAACTCATGAAGATCTATACAAAGAAAGGCGACCAAGGTTATACATCACTATTCGGAGGTGCAAATGTTGAAAAAAACAGCCTGCGAATTCACGCCTACGGCACGGTAGATGAATTGAATTCAAATATCGGTTTAGTGTTAACACATCCGCTGAGCGACAAAGGAAAAGAAATTCTAAACGACATCCAGTCTCAGCTATTTGTACTGGGGGCAGACCTGGCCACGCTTCACTCAAAAGAGACAAAGATTGAGCGAATTGGCAGTAAAGACATCGAGAAACTTGAAAAGTGGATTGATGAACTTGAAACCGACCTCCCTCCTCTTACAAGCTTTATTCTCCCGGGCGGCTCTCCTGCCGGTGCCACTCTTCATATGGCCCGAACTGTATGCCGCAGAGCCGAGCGAAATACCGTTGCATTGAAACAAAATGATCCTATTTCTGCCGAAACGGTAATCTATCTGAATCGTCTTTCGGATCTTCTATTTGTCCTGGCCAGATATGAAAACAGGCAAGCCGGCGAACCGGAAACACCCTGGCAGCCACGAAAAAAACAGTAACGATTATTTAGTAAGTTCGACAACAGTTTATTGAAAATATCAATACAGGAAGTGAGGCTACCCGAATAGATGTATTTGAAACGTGGATGGTTTAATTATTTGAGTCAACTTCGTGAACCTTTGTGACTTTGAGCCTTCGTGGCAGTAAATCTTTTGCCACAAAGACACGAGGACACGAAGCAGCACGAAGAGATTATTTCAGAAAAATTTTTAACATAGACATGACTTGTTTGGATCACCCCTTAATCACCTTCCTACGAAGAAGGTGAAATCTTCAAATTCATTAAAAGAAAATATTAATTTAGCGCTTACCCACCCTATTAAGTGGAACTCTCAATTATTAATCTTTTCCCGAACACACATCATTTTAAACTAAACTACCCAAAAAATTTACACGCTTTATGGCATTAATGATTTCAGTATCCGGAATTCGCGGAATTTTCGGCTCTCATCTTACTCCGCAAAACCTGGTAACTTTCACATCGGCATACGGAACCTGGCTTGATGGCGGTACGGTGGTTGTGGGACGAGACTCCAGGGTTACCGGACAGATCTGCGAGGATATCGTCTGTGCCACCCTTCAAAGCGTAGGGTGCAATGTGATTAAAATCGGAATTGCACCAACTCCGACTGTTGCCATGAGCGTGCTGCAGCATCAGGCAGATGGCGGTATCATCCTCACTGCCAGCCACAACCCGGAGCAGTGGAACGCCCTCAAGCTACTGAACAACAAAAGTGAATTTCTGGATGCGGAACAGGGTAAAGAGGTTCTGGATATTGCAGAAAAGGAGGAGTTCCGCTACAAGCTTTTTGATGAGATTGGTTCCGTTAAGGAAGACACGGACGCCATTAACAGCCATATCCGGGCTGTATTAGACCTGCCATACATCGACGCGGATTTGATAAAAAGTAAAAATTTTAAAGTTGCCGTAGATGCCGTTAATGGAGGCGGATCGGTTGCCCTTCCTGCACTGCTCGAGGCATTGGGAGTTGAAACGGAGTGCATTTACTGCGAGCCGACCGGAATATTCCCGCACAATCCCGAACCCCTCCCCGCTCACCTGACAGAAATTTGCGACCTTGTAAAAAAGAGCTCTTGCGATCTCGGTATTGTAACCGACCCTGACGGAGACCGTCTTGCGCTGGTTGATGAAAACGGGCGACTTTTTGGTGAGGAATATACCCAGGTAGCTGCATTTGATCTGCTGCTGAGTAAAAAGCCGGGCGACACTGCCACAAACCTCTCCTCCTCCCGAGCTGCTGACGACATCACAAAAAAATATGGACATACATGCCATCGATCCGCTGTGGGTGAAATCAATGTGGTTAAGGTGATGCAGGAGAAAGGTGCCGTGATTGGCGGTGAAGGGAATGGCGGTGTGATCAATGCCGACCTGCACCCAGGCCGGGACGCTCTTGTTGGAACGGCTATGATTTTGCAGCTTCTCGCTGAGCGCGATCTAAAAGCATCTGAATACAGAAACTCGCTGCCAGATTATGAAATGAGCAAGCAGAAAATTCAGCTGAACGACCTGGGAATGGATGCCGACGATCTGCTCAAAAAAGTAGCGGATATCTATTCAGAACAAAATCCAAACACAACTGACGGTGTTAAGCTCGACTTTGATGAAGGATGGGTTCATTTTAGAAAATCGAATACCGAACCGATTATCAGAGTATACAGCGAAGCAAAAACGAAGGAAAAAGCTGCACAGCTTGCCGATAAAATTCTATCGGTGATCGCTTAAAGAGATAGTGTAACTGCCTGTAAAACAGTTTCAAACAGGTCGTGTTTTCTACAGAAAGCTTTTCTATTTTTAACGTCAATTACATTCAAATTAAATATTCAGAATGATTACATCGATGACAGGCTTTGGCCGAGGTGAACACTCATCAAACGGCTATCAGGTAACCGTTGAAATTAAAACATTAAACAGCCGCTACCTGGATATATCCGTTCGAATGCCCCAGTCCATACAGGATAAGGAGATTAAGCTAAAGGAGTTTGTTCAGAAAGAGATCTCACGCGGAAAAGTTAATCTGAATATTAATGTTGATCGCACGAAGAGTGCAGGGCCGGCCATCAAGCTGAATGAAGAGCTGGTGAAAAGCTACAGCTCCATCTTAAGAGATCTGAGAAGTACAGGTAATATTGATGAGCCAATTACAGTTCGCGATCTGCTGCAATTCAATGATATTTTTGAGACTCGAAAAGAGGATGAAAAAGAGGTCAGGGTTATCTGGGAATGTACTGAGAATGCCCTTAAATCAGCTCTTGAAAATTTAAATACTATGCGCAAAAACGAGGGGCAGGAGTTAAAAAGTGACCTTTCGAATTTAGTGACCGGTATTTCGAAGCAGCTGGATGACGTGATTGAAATCTCTGATAAACGGGCTCCGGAGGTTCGTGAAAAACTGCAGACACGTATCAAAAAAATGATTTCTGAGGAACAGATCGATCCGGATCGTATGGAGATGGAGATCGCTCTGTTAGTTGATAAAATGGACATCAACGAGGAGGTGATCCGGCTGCAGTCTCACCTCAAGTTTTTCCTTGAAGCTCTGGAGGCAGCAGAACCGGTCGGGCGGCGACTCAACTTTTTATGCCAAGAGATTAACCGCGAACTAAACACCATCGGTTCCAAAGCGAACGACTCAAAAGTAGCCCACCATATTGTTCTGGGTAAGGAAAAACTGGAACAGGTTCGCGAGCAGGTTCAAAACATAGAATAGCGGTTCAACTCAATTCTGAAATTTATCCATCTACTTTTATGAGTAAAAAGGGCAAAATCCTGATTCTGGTATCCCCTAGCGGCGGCGGAAAATCGACCATGACCAAGCGCCTTCTAAAAGATTTTGATCAGCTGAAATTCTCCGTCAGTGCCACCACTCGTGAGCCAAGAAAAGGAGAACAGGACGGTGTTCACTACCACTATCTGAGCAAAGATGTTTTTAAGAATAAAGTTGAAAACAACGAGTTTCTGGAGTGGGAAGAGTTCTACAACGGCACGATGTACGGAACTTTGCGCTCAGTCGTTGAAAATGAACTGAATAAAGGCTATTTTATTTTGCTTGACATTGATGTATTGGGTGCATTGAATGTTAAAGAGCTCTACGGAGATAAAGCGTTGACTCTTTTTATTCAACCGCCATCTCTTGACGTTTTAAAAGAGCGTTTAATAGCACGAGGCACAGAGACAAAAGAATCTCTCGAAACTCGAATTGAACGAGCTGAAAAAGAGATGAAATATGCATCCAGTTTTGACACCATCATTGTCAACGATGATCTGGAAACAGCTTATAGCCGGATCAAAGAAACGGTTTCAAATTTTATTAATTCATAACACACTATTATGCCGATTCGAACACTCAACTTAGAAGAAATGGGTAGCAAAAAAGGTAATCGCTACGAGAAAATTGTTGCGATGTCTAAACGTGCCCGTCAGATTGCTGCTCAGGAAAAAATGGAGCTCGACGAAAAGCTTAAATATTTTGAAGGCTTTGAAGATGAAGATGAGTTCACATTCAACGAAGAGCAGGAGAGAATTTCAAAAGCGTTCGAAAAACTTCCACACGCTACGCAGCGTTCGGTGAGTGAAATGGTGGAAGACAAAGTCACTTACCGTTACCCAAATAAAGAGATTTAAATATGCTTACCGGGAAACGCATCATACTTGGCGTTACCGGTGGTATAGCTGCTTATAAAGCGGTTTATCTTTTACGTGATTTTCAAAAAGCGGGAGCTGAAATCAGGGTTACCATGACCCCATCGGCTACCCGCTTTGTTGGTTCTGAAACATTTGCCGCACTCAGCAGAAACGAAGTAGCCGTTGAAGTATTCAACGATGCCCAACCCGGTAAAAACTGGACCAAACACATTCACTGGGGCGAATGGGCCGATCTATTTGTGATTGCTCCCTGCACGGCCAACACGCTTTCAAAAATTGTGCATGGCCAATCCGATAACATGCTCACCTCCACCCTCCTTGCCGCACGGTGCCCTATTTTGATCTGTCCCACAATGGACGGTGAAATGTATGAAAGCCCCTCGGTATCAAAGAACCTGGAACAGGCCGGAGAGATGGGTTACTATATTCTCGAACCTGAAAAAGGCTATTTGGCCAGCGGACTTGATGCCATAGGACGGCTTCCTGAAGCGCAGGCGATTATAAATAGATCTGCAGAAATTATTAAAGATCATCGTATTCAGGGGCCACTCACCGGTAAAAAAGTGGTGGTTACTGCCGGACCCACCCGGGAATTTCTTGATCCGGTTCGGTTTATATCAAACCCAAGTTCCGGCAAAATGGGTATCGCCATGGCGGATGCCGCACGGGCACTCGGAGCCGATGTTACTCTGCTTCACGGCCCGATAACAGCTGCTGTTCCTGACCGGATACAATCTGAACAGTTCGTCTCAGCAGACGACCTTTTCGAGTTAATTAAGAGCCACCGCAATGCGGATATTTTTATTAAGTCAGCTGCGGTTTCTGATTTCAAACCGAAAACCCGTTCAGACCAAAAAGAGAAGAAAGACCGGGCCGAGCTTACAATTGAACTTGAAAAAAACCCTGACATCCTTGCCTGGCTGGGAGAACGTAAAAATAAAGGTCAGGTTCTGATCGGTTTTGCCATGGAGACGGAAAACCTGATCAATAATGCCAAACAGAAGCTCGAGAGGAAAAATCTCGACTGGATTTGTGCTAACCAGTTAAACAGTGAAAATTCCGGATTTAACAGTGATACAAATACGATCCATCTTTTGGGGCCGGGCACTCAAAAAGAATTTACAGGACAAAAATCAGAGATCGCCTCAAAAATTCTGACTGAGATATTTGATTGAGAAATCAGATATTGATAACCTCTCTTGAAACTACAGGTATTTTCTTTGTACTACTTCGCGACTTCGTGGTAAAATAGGAAGCCTGAAATTTACCCATACCCACCATGGGTGGCCACGAAGTCACGAGGGTACAAGGGAGTACGAAAGTTTTTTCACTATTTCCTTCG
>LKNA01000022.1 GCA_001564065.1 Chitinophagaceae bacterium T5-Br10_B2g13 | reverse complement strand
GCCGAGTTGAAATCGATGATCCATAGCGAAAGTTAGCTTAATTGGTATTGTCTGTGATGATTCCCTTGAAATCTACAATTTATTAACCAAAACCTCGAAAATAAGGGGGTTCTGCAAAGCCCTCTACAACATTCCGCTACTATTGTTGAATTTACCCCGTTAGAAGTCTAAAAGAGTAAATACTACTGAGTGCACAGGGTTATTTTCTATCTATTTCACTACCCAATCTTTTCTGTTAAAAAATGATCTATCCAGCAATTACTTTCCGGTTGTTCTTTCTGTTGAGAGTAGGCCGGGAACAAACTTTACTAATTCAATTTTAAATAAAATTGAATTCTACACTCTAAACAGGGAACAAACTGTTTTAATCTCAGTCATGATGAGTGGACGCTCTCTCTGAGTGGTTCCGGATTCCATAATATTGAACATCCAACCCTATCATCTATGAAAAGTGATACTGCCGCTAATAAATCCCGAGCCAAATCGAAAAAAGGTTTTTTCAACTCTCTGAATAGCGACCTTGCCATCGATCTGGGGACCGCAAATACGTTAATTTATCAGCGCGACCAGGGAATTGTTCTCAATGAGCCCTCCATTGTTGCCCTCGATCCAAAAGGAAAAATTATTGCGGTGGGTCAGGAAGCTCAAATGATGCACGAAAAAACTCATAAGAATATTAAAACCGTTCGTCCTCTGAAAGGAGGCGTAATTGCCGATTTTGATATTGCTGAAAAGATGATGCGGGAAATGATCCGGAAGGTGATGAAAAAACGGTGGTTTGCAACTGTAAAAAAGATGCTGGTTACAGTTCCAAATGGAATCACTGCTGTGGAGAGAATGGCCGTTCGCGACAGTGCAGAAAATGCAGGTGCTAAAGAGGTATTTCTGATTGAGGAAACTGTGGCAGCAGCCGTTGGAATGGGTCTGGATGTAAATGAGCCGGTGGGAAATATGGTAGTAGATATCGGCGGCGGAACCACAGAGATTGCCATCATCTCACTTTCCGGCATTGTTCATGCCCAGTCGGTTAGGGTTGGCGGTGAAAAAATGAACGAGGAGATCGTCAATTTTATTCGCAGAAAGCATAACCTGTTAATCGGGGAGCGTACTGCAGAAAAAATTAAACATCAGATTGGATCAGCCATCAGAGGAGACCATGATGAGGAGATGGTAACGAAGGGCAGAAACCTAGTAAGCGGTGTTCCTAAAACCCTTACCGTAACTTCTGAGGATGTTCGTGAGGCTATTCATGAATCCGTTCACGCCTGCCTCGATGCCATCACGAAATCACTTGAAAACACACCGCCGGAGCTCGGTGCAGATATCCTGGATCGCGGAATCATGTTAACAGGCGGTGGCTCACTGCTCAAAGATCTGGACCGGATGATATCAGAAGCGATTGACCTGCCGGTTCATATAGCTGACGATCCCCTCACTACGGTTGTAAGAGGTACGGGTATGATCCTTGAGGATGAGGATAAATATCAACACTCTCTGTTTTAATCATCAACTATACACCCGGTTTTTTTTATTTCCAGAGTAATAGGTAATTCCCCCTACTTCTAAACATCTATCTTTCATTAAAAGTCAACGTTCACTGTAAGGATTAACCGAAATCGGTGCCTTACGTGCAGTTTACGTTATGTTCTGAAAAATTACATTCAACAAGAGAAATCACTCAATTAAAATCAAACTACTAAAGTGAAAGTAAATTCCACCTCCGGACCGGACTTTGATCCTGTCACCACAAAAAAAATCGAAGACTATATAAGTGGCAACATGAACGCAGATGATATCGAAGAGCTTTGGGCTTTTTTTATTCTGAACCCGGAATGGTATACCTATTTTGAAACCTACCTTACTATGATATCTCTGTCGAGACAGCCATGAACTTAAAACTCTATTCTAAACTCCGTTCTCTCTCTATCAATTTGCGTCCAGTTCAGAATTAGCAGCCGCTGATCTTCTCGATAGAGCCAGTCTTCCTGCGAAAGAGTATTACCGTTTGCAATTATTTGAGTTGGCCTATCCAAAAATTTAAATCGGATTGTGTACTCGGTTTGATCCCTCCTTCCGGGAAAGTTATTAACCTGTGCTCCTATGTTGAAGGTTGAGTACCCATCTCCCTCAAAATAGCGATACGCGATGGTTGAGAACTCCCCAGATAAATAGCCAAGAGATTCTCCATCATCTTCATAAAGCCGGAAAGTGCCGGAATCCCCTCCGTAAACGTCCAAAATAAGTTCGTCATTATCTTCCATTTTAATCGGAAGCGTGCCATCGGTCCTCCTTGGAATAACAGCTCCGGCCTTCACAAAAAGTGGGATTGAGTAGCGAGTTGCATTCACTTCAACCCTTTGCCCACCCTCAAAGAACTCTTCTGATTCGTAGTGATACCAGTTGCCAGAAGGCAAGTTAAGTTCACGATTCACTGCTCCCTCTTCATAAACAGGTGCTACTAAAAAATAGTCTCCAAACAGAAACTGATCCGGATGATTTCGGTCCCCTGTGATCAGCTTTGTGCCGATTGTTCTCGCTCTGTTTGTATAACTGTAGATATAAGGGAAAAGCTGACGCCTGAAATCGATCAGTTGCCTGAAATACTCACGGTGCTTTTCAGCCTGATCTATCGACTGAAATGGCACAAACATGATATTTTGAAACGTGGCAAGCTGCAAGGTTCGAATCAGCAACTCTTCGGAAAGTTCATCTTCCAAAGGATTTTGCGGATCGTACCACTCCGGCAAAATCAAAAGCCAAGGACTTTCGTAAGTAACCAAATCCGGGTTTGATAGCAGACCAATCGTCTCCCTTAACGCTTCAAATCCGGTGCTATTTTTCGGCCTGTACCACGGTACCGGAAAATTCTTGTGAGTTGCATGGAGGATGTCGTGAAGCGGATAGAGATCGAACAACCTGGAATGTGATGCATCAGAGGCGGAACGATCGAAAGATTCCAGATCTGTAAAAAACTTAAAATCTATTTTTTTTAATTCAGTATTCATGTGACGGCCAATTTTTGTATCCGGAAGCATCAAATTACCACCTCCATAATACATGTCAATCACCAGACCATCTGTAATGAATCTATGCTGATTCACAATTAACCCAAAAACCCAGCTTGGCGGTATTCTCGCTTGCTCAAGCCTTTTATCAATAACAGGCTCCATTCGCCAGTCTATTGTCTCGGGATAGCCGGAACCTGTGGGAATCACTGTTCCGTCTTTTGAAAAGTGAAGTTTACTAACGTGTAGTCCCCCCATACCACCCGACTCCAGCTGCACACTGTAGAAACCCTCTTCCTCAACTTCAAGCACGACCGGCTCTTCGATAATCTGATCAATATTTACCCATCGAGGAATTTCTTCTGAAATAATTTCGAGTCGGTGAAACGATATTGTCTCGTCCTGCTCATTTAAAAACCGTAGCTGCAACGGTTGGCTGTGTTCTCTGCTCGTGTTCCCCAGTAACCAGAAAGCATACTGTCCGGGTGTTCGAATATAAAATGTAAAATCAGTCTCTCCTGCAGTTGTTGTATCCAGCTGTCGTGATACTATGGAGTGAGCTACTCCTGTAGAGTCTGCAATCCAGTTGTCAGTTTGGTTTGCAGTGGTTGTCTCTATAGATATAATCCCATCAGCCTCATAGTAATCTGAAACCGGCGGACGGTTGCAAGACCAAAATAGGAATGGGATGGTAAGTAATAAATAAACGAGGTGATGGCAATCAAATCCTCTCATCTGCAGATATGAAGTTTAGCGATTTACGTACTGAAAATCGCTAAATCATTATCAAAAGGGAAAGCAAGATTTTAAAAAAAAGAGCTAGCTAAATAAATGACAGAGGAAAAAATGTTCTTCCTCGATATCCATTAACAATATTTAGAGCGGCAAATGCGAGTGCATCTGCAGATCCAGAATGCAGAAACACTCGCTCAAAATGATCAATTAATCGTGAGATTTATTTACCTGCTCTTTAAAATCTTTAGACATTTTCAATACCGGTACATGCTGTTCCGGTACGATAACTTCTTCATTTGTCTTTGGATTTCTGGCAACACGCTGTGCACGCTTCACAACTTTGAAGCTGCCAAACCCACGGAGTTCGATATTTTCGCCGCGTTTCATGGCATCAATTACTGTGTCTAAAAATCCGTTTACCACAGCTTCTGTTTCCACTTTGGTAATTCCCGTCGATGAAGAGATTACATCAACAATATCAGCTTTAGTCATAATTATGGGATTTACGTCAATTTTTTATGAATTATTACGAAATCAATTTAGAGAGTATACTTGAACTCTTTAGTTTTGAAAGTGATTTTGAAAAGCTATCGTTCACTTAATAGCTTTTTTCACAAAATTTTAAGATAAATCTTTTATACATTCGGACTTGAATAAATTGAAATCTAAAAAATAAGAATGGAAACGCTAGACAGAGTAGTTGATTTTTTAAACGGCCTGGTTTGGAATACACCCGAAATGTTACCTCTTATGGTGGTTGCCCTTTTGGGTTTTGGAATCTTCATCACAATAAGAATGGGGTTCATACAGCTTAGAAAGTTTGGTCACGGTATAAAAGTTGTAATGGGTCACTATGATAACCCCGATGATACCGGCGACGTCAATCACTTTCAGGCACTTTCTACTGCTCTTTCGGCAACTGTTGGTATTGGTAATATTGCCGGTGTAGCTATTGCCATTCACTACGGTGGTCCCGGTGCCCTCTTCTGGATGTGGGTCACAGCATTTTTCGGTATGGCCATTAAATACTCCGAATGTTTGCTTGCCATTAAATACCGAATCAAGAATGCAGATGGATCTGTTTCAGGTGGTCCGATGTACTACATTGAGCGCGGTCTTGGTCCCAACTGGAAATGGCTTGCCGTTGCATTCTCTGCTCTTGCCGTTATCTGTTCCTTCTTTACCGGTAACGCTATTCAGGCTAATACGGTTGCCGACGTAATGGAGAACTCATTCTTTTTCACGGTACCTACTTATGTAACCGGACTTATTACAGCTTCTTTGGTAGGTTTTGTAATCATCGGGGGTATTAAACGAATTGGATACGTTACTGCTCGCCTCACACCTCTCATGGCTATTCTTTATGTATTGGGAGCACTGATCATACTTCTTCTCAACTACGATCAGGTTATCCCTTCATTTGTAACTATTTTCACATACGCATTCAATCCGGTAGCCGGAGCGTTTGGTGTAGGGTCAGGACTTTTCATTACTACGATGGTATGGGGTGTGAAGCGAGGCCTCTTTTCCAATGAAGCCGGACAGGGTTCAGCACCAATTGCTCACGGTGCAGCAAAAACTGAAGAACCTGTACGTGAAGGTGCTGTAGCACTACTTGAACCGTTTATCGATACCATTTTAGTGTGTACAATGACCGGTCTTGTAATTATTTCCACCGGAGTTTGGGATACCAAACACCCTACAGATGTAAACCTGAACTCACCGGATATGGGTTACGAAGTTGTTGAAATCGCTGAGAGTCCGTTTATCCTTCAGGTTCAGGATGGAATTGTTCAGAACGGTACTCTGCTGAGAAATAACTTCTCAATAGACACGCTCTATGTTAATCCGACTCAGACTGAATTCTTTTCAGGAACTATTGATATGAGCACGAACACCGCATTCCGATCGGATACCGGCGAAAGCTCAGGTACCGTTTACGGAAACGTTGTTTACAACGGTGCCACACTTACATCACAAGCTTTCGAAATTGGTCTCGCACCACTGTTTCCGGGCGGTAAATATTTAGTTACTATCTGTGTGCTTCTCTTTGCGATTTCTACGTCCATTGCCTGGAGTTATTATGGTGATCGATCCATACAGTATCTACTGGGAGATAGGTCTATCATCTACTACAAAGGGGTTTATATACTGCTGCACTTTGTTGGAGCAATTACTGCTTTGGGTACAATCTGGGCCATCGGGGATATTGCCCTTGGTTTGATGACCTTCCCTAACCTTATTGCCCTCTTCGCACTCTCAGGCGTGGTATATGCTACTTCGAAAGAGTACTTCAACAGAATGGAAGAGACTGAAGACGATGAGTAAACGGCAGGAAATTTTAGATAAAGTAACCGTAATCGATCATCCGGTGGTAGCCAGGGATCTCTCTATCCTGAGAGATAACACCACCGGCACTGCCGAATTCCGTGCTGCTTTGGGTCGTATTGCCACTATTCTTGCATATTTTGCACTAAAAGATCTTCCGCTGAGGGAAACAATCATTGAGACACCTATCACTAAAACCGAGGGGTGCGAAATTGACACTGAAATTATAATAGTGCCCATTCTCCGAGCCGGTTTAAGCTTGGTAGACGCAATTATCAATTTTATCCTCGATGCAAAAGTTGGTCACCTAGGAATGTACAGGGATGAAGAGACTCACGAACCGGTTGACTATTACTCTAACCTTCCCGATGGAGTTAAGGACGGTTTAGTTCTTGTGGTCGATCCCATGCTTGCCACGGGCGGAAGTGCAGATGATGCTATTGGATTTATGAAAAACCAGGGAGCCAACAATATCCGTTTTATTTCGTTAATAGCTGCACCCGAAGGGCTGGAACGAATCAGCGAAAAGTATCCTGATGTTAGTATTATTACTGCTGCAGTAGATGAGAAATTGAACAGTGACGCATTTATTGTTCCGGGCCTTGGCGATGCCGGAGATCGTTATTTTGGCACAACATAGATAAGGTTGAACTACCGGACTTTTACCATCTCACTATCACGATCTTAAAGGTTTTATTGACAAACTGCAGAGTATAAAAAGTGTCTGACTATCATTTTTATCATATCATCCCGGTTTTTTTAATCTCTCTGCTTATTGCAGGAGCCTGCAGTG
Organism: Chitinophagaceae bacterium T5-Br10_B2g13; assembly: GCA_001564065.1. GTDB lineage: Bacteria > Bacteroidota > Rhodothermia > Balneolales > Balneolaceae > Rhodohalobacter. The sequence goes on along the minus strand of LKNA01000022.1, from coordinate 35,154 downwards.
ATCTTTCCGATTATGATAGTGAGCAGGTGCAATCTACATTAAACGACTCTCTGATTACAACAACAGAAAGTTGGGATGTAAAAATGACGCTCATGCAGCAAGAAAGAGCCCGTATCTACATCGAGGGCAGCTATGCTATCACCTATCAGGGTAGAGATCGCGCAGAAACTCATATTGATGGCCCTGTCTATGTTCAGCTTTTTGACACAACCGGCTCTGTTGAAACAGAAGCCTGGAGTAATCGGGCAGTCTACCTGGAAACGAAAAGTGAATTTGAGCTGTATGACTCCGTTCGGGTACTCACCAATACAGACCGTGAACTCTACTCAGATTTTTTGGTTTGGTCACAAAAAACAGATCGAATTACCTCTCCAAGATTTGTTACAATCATTACACCAACCGACAGTATTGCAGGAAGAGGGTTCGAAAGCGGAACTGATCTCGCCGACTATGTAATTGAAGAAATTAGCGGCAGAATGCTGGTGGATTGATGAAAAAAAACATTTTACCGATACCCTCCCTGCTGATTCTGACCACCTTCATCCTTATTTTGAGTATTCCATATGATTCACAGGGTCAGAGTTTGGTCAATATTCATCAGGCAGATCGGGCCGAAGGTGGTATTATTAATGGTGAAAACGTTCGTAAACTCCTCGGAAACGTGATTCTATCTACAGACGAAATGAACATGGAAGCTGATAGTGTCTACCAGTTTGTAGACAGGCAACGGCTTCAAGGGTTTAACATACAGATTGAAACTGAAAATGAAATAATCTGGGCAGATACTCTCTACTACAACACACAGACCGACTACAGCGAGCTGCGTGGTCGGGTTATCATAAAGTCTGAGAACAACACCGTATTCAGCGACAACATGGATGTGGCACTTTCTCTTGAGCTTATCATATTCAGTGATCCTGTCAGATTTGAAGACGAACGGGGTACTCTATTAGCAGAATCCGGACTCTACTATCAGGATGTAGACAGTGCCGCATTCCGCGGTAACGTACAGCTGGCCGACAGCACTCAATACCTGGAGTCCGACTCCCTCTTTATGAACAGACAGAAAGATCTGTACGAACTTTTTGGCCGTGTTTATGCTGAGGACTTTGAGGATAACGTCATCTTTTCAGGAGATTACCTGTATGCAGATTCTACAGGATACAGATTGTTGACCGGCGATGACGCATGGCTTATGGAGTTGAGCGAAAATGAAGCCGATACAACACATTTGCTTGCCAAAAAAATTGAGCTTCTGGAGACAGACACCACCTCAACGATGGATGCATTTGAAAGCGTCCGGATTTGGTCAACAAAATTCACAGCTGTTGCAGATACAGCCCTATACCGCGACCATGAAGAAAAATTTGAGCTGAGATCGAACCCAAAGCTTTGGCAGAAGAATATTCAGCTTACAGGCCCGGTCATAGAGGCACACCTCGAGAATGATGATATCCGTTTCCTGTCATCCTACACTCGGCCCATCGCTGTGCAGGAAGATACCTTAACAGGCAGATTGCACCAGATGGCCGGAGATACTCTGCACGCTTATTTCAGCGAAGGTGTAGTTGAACGAATTGTCGTTTTTGATGAAAGTGAAATCATCTTTCATCAACGCGATGAAAATGACGATCCCGACGGTTTAATAGAGTTGATTGCTCAGGGCTCATCAACGATGTACTTTCTTGATGGCGAATTTGATTTTTTCAGAGCAGAGAGAAATGTAGATGGGTCATACCTTCCTGAATCCGCACAAAATGTCAATCGAAGATTGGACAACTTTTCCTGGAATCCTGAACAACAACCGACCAGACCGATGATTCAAATTCCCAGACTCCCGGCAATTCCTGAAGAGCGTCCGTTTGAGTTGCCGCCCAGATATGTTCGATATTTGGAGAATAATCAGAATTAAGACAGAAATGAAACAGATATGAGATTTGAGAAATGAGAATCATAACGACACTCACTTCTTATATTTACTCTTCCGATAAGTTTCTTTGAAGAGTATAAATCATTTTCTGAATTTCATCACACATTTGAAACAGTTCATCAAACTGATTTTTTTGAATAAACTCTAAATTCTTAGAAATAATTAGTTGAGTTTCTACTTCACAGGCTGATCCATAAGCAATTCTTAAAAAATAACAGAATTCCTTTGATCCTTTCCTCCCCGCTCCTTCAGCAATATTTGAACTAATGGATACTACTGAACGTCTTATTTGAGAAACTAACCCACACTGTTCAAGTGAAGGATACGAATTGGTCATTTTATAGATTTCTGTGGCAAATTGGACTGAATTCTGCCAAATCTTTAGTTTTCTAAAATTATTCATCTTGGTCACCTATATCTTATATTCAGTTCATTTTATATATGACACAATAACTGATTCATCCTTACAACTTTTTATTTAGAAACATCTCAAATCTCATATCACTTGTCTCATGTCTGATCAAAAAGAAGCCTTTATTATTGATGCCATCCGAACACCAATTGGAAATTTTCGTGGGTCGCTCTCTCCTGTACGAACCGATGATTTAGCAGCCCACGTTATCAAGTCATTGATGGAGAGAAATTCAGACCTGGACCCGTCTGCTATAAACGATGTGATTATGGGTTGTGCCAATCAGGCCGGGGAAGATAACCGGAATATAGCCCGAATGTCTCTGCTGCTGGCGGGCTTGCCATTTACAGTTCCCGGCGAAACGGTGAACCGGCTCTGTGCTTCCAGTATGTCGGCCGCCGTGCATGCAAATCGAGCTATCAAGGCAGGTGATGGAGACCTTTTTATCACCGGTGGCGTGGAGCACATGACACGCGGTCCCTGGGTCATCTCAAAATCATCCAAGCCGTTTGGAAACGACTCAGAGATGCACGATTCCAGCTTTGGCTGGAGATTCATCAACCCACAGATGGAAGAGCTTTATGGAACGGACGGAATGGGTAATACAGCCGAGAATTTAGTTGAGAAATACGGTATCAGCCGAGTGGATCAGGATAAATTTGCGGCCTGGTCTCAGCAAAAAGCAGCCAAAGCAAGAAAATCCGGTCGATTAGCTGATGAAATTACACCTGTAGAAATCCCCCGAAGAAAGCAAAACCCACTCCTTTTTGAAGAAGACGAATTTATACGCCCATCAACAACACCGGAAGTTTTAGAGAAACTACGTCCCGCATTCAAAAAAGACGGTAGCGTAACTGCGGGTAACTCCTCCGGGTTGAATGATGGAGCAGCTGCCATGCTAATCGCTTCAGAAAAAGCAGCGGAAGAACATAATCTGAAGCCGATGGCGAGAATTGTGTCATCAGGTGTAGCCGGTGTAGAGCCGCGAATTATGGGAATCGGACCGGTATACGCCTCAGAAATTGCGCTGAAAAAAGCCGGTCTTTCTTACGATGACATGGATATTATTGAGCTGAATGAAGCCTTTGCGGCACAATCTCTTGCCTGCACCCGAAAAATGGGTCTTGAGGATGATGATTCAAGAATTAACCCGAATGGAGGAGCCATTGCTTTGGGTCACCCGCTGGGAATGAGTGGGGCAAGAATACTTCAGACTGCAGCCATAGAACTTCAGAAGCAGAATAAACAGTACGCGCTTGTAACGATGTGTATTGGAGTTGGACAAGGATATGCGGTAATACTAGAGCGGGTATAAATTACCGCTTTTAGCTACTCCGGCCGATACCAGTTAGGGATTACCAATCTCATAATTGCGCAGTAGAAATAAAAGCTGCCAATCATCACAAATTTTCCAACACCGTCAACGGTTGGATTTTCGAAATAGAAAGCTGCAAAAACGGGTGGACCAACTACAAAAATCACAAAAGAAATAAGCCATCCGTATCGGCTCTCTTCAACCAACATTTTAAGCAGTAAAGGAGTAAAAAGTAGCGCTGCCCCTGCTGCAGCCATAAAAGCCAACGGGTAGATATAGCTCAATAGAAACAGGGATGCACCTGAAAGTTCATAATCCAGCCATTTGTGAACTCTTGAGATCTCGTAATTACTCGAAGGATTGATCTCCATAGTTAGAATTAGTCTGATTTTTTATTTCAGCTTCGGGTAGATGGACGCTTCAATGATCTTATCACCGATCTGTAGTTTGTCGAGAACATCCAGCCCTCTCGTGATCTGCCCAAAATTAGTATACTGACCATCCAGGTGCGGAGCCCATCGGTGCATAAAAAAGAACTGACTGCCTTCAGTATCGATGCCGGAACTCGCTATACCAGCCATCCCGCGCTCAAATGTTTCAAATGAAGGTTCTGTTGGAATCCGATAGTCAGGACTTCCGAAACCGTCACGGCGATCGAAATCTCCGCCTTGTGCAACAAAATTTCGTACCACCCTATGAAAAGCTACTCCATCATACAGACCACTACGGGTGAGGTTGTAAATTGACGAAACCGTAAAGGGAGCTGTAATTGGATCCAACTTTACCTGAATAGTGCCTTTATCTGTTTCAAGCGTCCAGAACGGGCGTACCCCCATATTGTAAAGCTGATTAAAGTCCGGTTCATAAAAATCTCTGTCGCCAATTTCACTTGATTCAGAAAATTGATCCGGAGCTCTCTCTTCTAAAATCCGCCCGATTATTCGAGCACTCTCGAATAAATCGTTTTCGATGTATTGACTGTAAGTATCCAGCAGCAGGGAGATATTCCCCTCAGTCACTATTTCATCATTCATCAACAGCTCCGTCAAACCGTCTAAAGCACTACTGTTCCCCTGGTTCAGTACATTTTGAATCAATTCATCGGCTTGCTCCTCAAATTCTGCCAGTATTCCGGGACGCTGCAGAAAAGCTGTCATCATTCTGCCTGCGTGAAGAGCTCTAATTTCTCCTTCATCAATTAGCGACACCAATCGGTTGAAATACTCATCATCATTGTCTAAAGCACTATACATAACCAAAAAGCGATCTGTTAAATAGGGATTTCGGTCTGCAAAGTAATCCAGCCTTGTACGGTGGATAGAAATATCTTCGCCGTTTTTCAAGAACAGATTCAAAGCCGTAACAAATATCTCAGCATCTCTTGTTGGCGCCAGAATATCACTCTTAATTCGCGTAAGAGCTTCAGAAGAAATACGATCAAGCTGAGTCAACGACGCTAAAGCCTGCACCACAACGTGTGGATTCGGATGATGCAGAAGCCTGAAAATCATATCCATATTATTTCGATTGGGTGGCATTCTGTTCAGGGTGGATGCCAAGTCTACAGAAAGCCCCGTCAATTCCTTTAACTCACTGTCATCAAGTGCGTTCATTACCATTTGTAAAGCCTCAGCTCCCAGAAGTCGCACCATGGTCATATCAACAAACTCATCGTTTCCAATACCAAAACTTTGCCAGTTTTGAATAGTATCCAGATAAAACCCGCTTCCTCCCTCAGGCCTGTTCGATGCCGATCTGTAATAACCGTACAGCAGATTTCTTCTAATAACCGGATCGTCGGTTTGGAAGGCTAAACCGGCAACTGTTCGGTTCAAAGAGCCCGAAACTTCTGTCCGGGATAAAATACCTCCAATCGCTTTCGAGCACGATGCCGTCTGCTTCAGCTGCTCTGCGGATAAAATAAACTCCAGATCGGCCACCTCACCCTGCCTGTAAAACAACTCACAAGCTGCATATGAAATCTGCCCCGAACCCAATCCGGCTCTGATCTCCTGAATCTGACTATCGCTTAACTCGTGAAAACTGAGCGCAAACCACCCTCCTTCCTTATCACTATCTACTACTACTCTATAGAGTTCATTTATCACTTCTGATTCCAACTCGGTATGTGCGATTGCCCTCCAGGCAAGATTGGCAACATTTTCATCGTCGTGACTAACAAATTCTATCAACCCGGAGAAATTACGATTGGTAATATGTTCAGCTACTTCCGGATAGTAACTCTTCACTGAGTCTGATCTATCTAAATATTCATAATCATCTGTACAGCCTGATATGGATACCATCAGGGCTAATCCTAGCAAAAAAGATGAAAATTTGAGATAAATAGGATTGTATTTTGAGTGAGGAATTTGTTTCTTACACATATTTCTTACAGTAAATAAATTTGTTATGGATAAAGCACAGCTGACGCGCAAACAGAAAGAATTTTTTGATTATATCGTAGAATACAAAAAAGAGCATGATGTTTGGCCAACCTATCGGGAAATCTCTGATGAGTTTAACTATAAATCCCCAAACAGTGTAACACAAAATATACAAGCTCTTTTAAAAAAGGGATATCTGATAAAGGGTGAAGACGATGAGTATGACATTCACCCGGATCATGAAGCAGAGCTTGGATTCCAAAAAGACGGCATAGAAGTCCGAGGAGTAATCGCGGCCGGCTACCTGCAGGAGGCTGTAGAAGCAGATCTTGGTAAAATCACATTAGATACGCTGTTTCCAAATTTGGATCAGATGTTTGCCCTTCGCGTTGCGGGCATGAGCATGAAGGATGCCGGAATATACGATGGGGATTTTGTTTTATTGATGGATAGCGACGTAAAAGATGGAGACATCGGAGCAATCCTTTACGATGGCGAGACCAGTCTAAAGCGTATTTATTACGATAATAACGGCTTACGCCTGGAACCGGCAAATGAGGAGTACGAAACAATTCACGTTGAACCTGATGTATTCGAAGAGGTTCGTGTTATTGGAAAGTATATCGGCCATGTAAACCGAAACGGTATTCATAAAGCGTTTTAACACAAAATGAACATTTGAGTATCAGCCAAGTGTATAGAGTATAACTACTCGGACTGCTTTTTAGAACCTTCTTCCTTAATCGTTTCCAGGTGGCCGTTAGCCCCTTTTCGGGACTCAAATAGCTGTGAATCTTTGATCCATGCCCTTCCGCCATCGTGCTGTAAACGCTTACGATTTTTGTACTTAAATGCTTGTTTATGCAGATCAGGTAACTTTCCCATATCAATCTAATATCACGTTTAAAAGTTGGCGCCTCTGTATTAATAATTATACAGAAACTATCTGATTTTCGATCAAAAAGACAGTGTTATCTTTCAATAAAGAATATTACGCTTTAAGAGAAAATATGAAGATTTGAAATTTCGGTCTAATCAAATGAAAACTAAAGGAAAAAACATTCTCAGATCGTTTTTAGGTTTACTGAAAAAGCATTATCTTTGGTTTCTATCCAAATATTGAATTGCAATCAAAGAAATTATATAATCCTATGTACGCTATCGTAAAAATCGGCGGGCATCAATACAAAGTTTCTGAAGACCAAACACTGTTTGTTAACAGGCTGCCTGAAGCAGAAGGAAAAGTTACATTCGAGGATGTACTTTTAGTAAAAGATGGAAAAGGAAAAGTTAAGATTGGCCAGCCTACAGTAAAAGGTGCAAAAGTTGAAGCATCCATTGTAGATCATTTAAAAAGTGATAAAGTGATCGTCTTCAAAAAGAAACGACGAAAAGGATATCGGGTAAAGAACGGTCACAGACAGCACATTACCCAAATTAAAATTGACAAAATTTCGTAATTAACGACGAGGTATACCAATGGCACATAAGAAAGGTCAAGGCTCCACAAGAAACGGACGAGATTCAGAATCGAAACGATTAGGTGTTAAGAAGTACGGCGGAGAAATTGTTAAAGCCGGAAACATTATTGTGCGTCAGCGCGGAACCAAATTCCACCCCGGTGAGAATGTTGGACGTGGCGGAGACGATACTCTCTTTGCACTCTCTGACGGTAAAGTAACATTCAGACGTCGAGGAAACGGCAGAAAATACGTTTCCATCGAACAGCTGTAAGCTTACTTACGCCGAACTATTTTATTTAAGCTCCGATATCTTTTATCGGAGCTTTTTTTATTTTGAGCAATCCTCTTTTTCATAACTTTAGAGGTTACCTCAAAAAAACTCGCTATGACCCATCAGATCCCCGATTTTCCTGAACTGCAATTTGGCTCGTTATACTGTATCGGCAGAAATTATGCGAAACATGCCAAAGAGCTAAAAAATGAAGTCCCTTCCGAACCGGTTGTTTTTTTAAAACCCAGAAGCAGTCTCATTTTTAATGGCGACTCCGTCAAAATACCTGCCAGTTCAAATAATGTACATCATGAAGTGGAGATGGTTGTACTCATTGGAAAAACCACTGCTAACATTTCGACGGAACGTGCCCTCGAATCTGTGATGGCCATTGGAGTGGGGCTGGACATGACAGCGAGAGACCTTCAGTCTGAAGCAAAACTGAAAGGCTTGCCATGGTCTTTGGCTAAAGGTTTTGACACATTTGCCCCGCTCGGAAATCTGGCTCCATATCATTCAGCAACAAACTTATCCGATTTGAATCTAACCGTCTCAGTAAATGGAGAAAAAAGACAGTCTGGGAATACTTCGGACATGCTCTTTAACGTTGCAAGTTTGATCTCTTATCTCTCTAAACACTTTACGCTCACAGCCGGAGATCTGATCTTCACCGGAACTCCTGAGGGAGTATCCGCCGTAGAAAAAGGTGATTTAATAAAAGCTTCGCTGGGCAACGGACTTTCAACACTTCAGGTTCATGTATCATAAATTAAAAATACCTTTACTCTTTACTCTGCTATTTGTATTCATACTCCCCCTGAAGGTAGTAGCGCAGGAAGATCCTCTCTATTTTCTAAGTGACTCCATAGAATATGCCTGGCCTACGGACGCCACACAATATCTATCATCCACTTTTGGGGAAACCAGATCTGCACATCTTCACTCGGGTATAGACATCAGAACCTGGGGCCAGGAAGGATACAAGGTGTTCGCCTCCAGAGACGGAATCGTAGATCGAATTGGAATTGGCCCTCACGGTTACGGCCATGTAATTTATCTAAAACATTCTGATGGCTCCTACACCGTTTACGCCCATTTAAACAGATTTGAACCTGCCCTTCAATCTTATACCGACTCCATTAGACTGCAGGATAATACGTATGAATTGAACCTTAAACTAGAAAATGAACGCATAGGATACAAAAAAGGCGATGTCATCGGCTATACCGGATCTACCGGAGTAGGCCCTCCCCATCTCCATTTCGAGATCCGAGACCCAAACTTCAATCCCGTTAACCCTCTGCTTACAAACTTGAGCAGTTTTGTTACCGATGATCTACCCCCTGTTTTTACACAACTGGGAGTTGAATATCTGGACATTGAAAACTACAGATTTATAGATTTTACACTTTTCTCAGCCGATAATAATCAGGATGGCTTTGATTTTGGGGAGATCGAAATTGAAGGTCCTGTTGGGCTTTCCGTAAATGTGCATGACAAAGCGAATCGCACCCCTAACTCTTATGCTGTTTACTCGTTGATGATGGTCCATGAATCAGACACCCTGTTTCACTCGGTAAAAGACAGCTTTTCATTTTATCACTCCGGCGATATGTTTTTGGACCGCTCATATCCCATACTTTCTAAAACCAGAAGAGGTTTTCAGAGACTATATAAAGTACATGGAAATCGTCTTCCTATCTATAAAAAAGCAGTAAATGAAGGGGTATTGCATCTAAACAAAGGCACTTATCCTATAAACATCATAGCGGAAGATATCTATGGCAATAAGTCTGTTGCATCCGTTACTATAAATGTGAAGGGTTCGAATAAAAACGATTTTATCGATTATGTAGCCACCTACCCTGCCCCTGATGCTGAAACTAATAGAATCGCCTATAATTGGTTTGAAACAAGCAGCATTCCTGAAGAGACATTATTGGCAGCAGCAGGCCCGGAACTGGGAACGCCGGATTATCGAAACATAAGATTTTATTATTCCGACAAACGGTCTTTTGAAAAAAGTCTGTCTCCAAATAAAATGGACGTGCTTCACACACCGGACCAAAAATTATGGATCCAATTTCCGGAGGGGTCTCTATATGATACACTCTCTGTGCGGATGGATGTTATTCAGACTGCCAATCAAATTGATATCGAACTCTCACCGACAAAACTGCCAATCGGCAGGTCGGCTCGATTCAACTTCATACTGCCCGACGAGTTCAAAGACCGCAGTCAACTTGCACTTTTTTCAGTAGATCCGTTCAGAAATCGGGAACAGTTCATTAGCGCCAATATCTCTTCAGGTTTGATACGGGCCAATATTAATGAGATAACAAATCTCCGAATTCGGGAAGATCGAATCGCTCCCTGGGTTGGCCGTCCCGAAATTGTACAAAACCTGGCCGGCATGCACATAGTCAGAATTCCTGTAAAAGATGGAGATACAGGAATTGACTACAGAAAATCCGCCATCTTGGTTAATGGCGAACCCGGTATAGTTGAATATGATCCCGAAAAAAATCACCTCATATACTACAAACCGGGATTTGAACCGAAAGATATGAATAGCATCGAATACCGGGTTTATGACGGTGTGGGCAATCAAACATCCCGAACGGTTGATGTGCGTTTTACCCGATAATTTAGATGTAGGCTATACAGCTTATCTCAACTAGCACGTTCTTTGGCAGTGTTTCTACTGCGACAGTTTCACGTGCCGGCAGATTTCCGGTAAAGTAGCTCCCATAAACCTCATTTACGACAGGGAAGTCATTCATGCTATCGAGGAATATTGTACAGCGCAACACCTTATCGAAACCTGATCCCGCTTCTTCCAGAACTTTGCCTAAATTTTTCATCACCTGAGCAGATTGCTCCTTCACACCATCATCAATGATTTCATTTTTTACGGGATCTAATGCGATCTGTCCTGAGCAATAAACGATCTTATTATGAACCGTTGCCTGACTATAAGGCCCAATTGCCGCAGGTGCTTTGTCTGTAGATATAATTTTATGACTCATATTATAATTTATTGAAACATTATTGGTTAATCCTGCATTATATAGATACGATTGGTAATCACTTTAAACAAAAATAAATCATCTTACCACATTATTGCGGAAAGCTCTATATATGGTTACTTTCTGTTTAACGAATATAATCAACAACTGATAGAAAAATACACATGAAAAGTCTTAAGCCATTACTACTCATCTTTCTGTTCGCGGGGTTTCTCTGGGGCTGTGAAACTACAGATCCATTAGTTAATGATGTTCAGGTTCAGCTTTTAACCGGTAATTATGACGAAGCTCTACAGCTCGTTGATGATGCCATCGCTGAAGACGAGAATAACTATATTGCCCACTACTACAAAGGTTATGTTTTAAGTGCACAAGCAGAAACCTATGAAGATCCAAGAGATCGCAAACAGTACTACGAAAGAGCACGTGCATCTTATGATCGTGCCAAAGAGATTATGCAAACACTTGAAGAAGAGCCTGATGAGTATCAGGAGCTTGAAGATACCGTCACAGCCTTCTGGGCAGATGAGTTTAACGCAGGTGTGAATATATTAAATGACGATAGCATCCGTGCAGCTACTCCGGAACCCAACTTTACTGCAATTGCGCACTTTGAAAATGCCGCGGTAATTCAGCCAGACAGTGCACTCTCTTATCAGGTAATGTCATCTGCATATTTCAATGAAAATGATATGGAAAATGCAGTAAGATCCTATGAAACGGCCATGGACCTTCTGGACAGACCTGTAGCTGATGACTATGAGTACATGGTTGGTATTTTATTGGTTAATGAAAATTTCGATCGCGCCATTGCCTATGCTGAAGAAGCTATGGAAATGTACCCAGACGAAAATATTTTCATTCAGCTTTTAGCCGACGCATATCTTCAGTCCGGACAGCGTGACCAGGCCATCCAACTGGTTGAAGGATTGATTGCTGATGATCCTGATAATCCTCAGTACAGACGAGTACTTGGTACACAAATTTACCAGATTGTCAGTGAGTTAAACGATGAGGTGAGTGATCACTATGAAGAAATTTTCGAATTACGTCAGGAATTGAGAAATGCTTCAGGTGCTGAACAAGACCGAATTGAAAATCAGATCAGTGAACTCCAGTCTGAAATTGACCGAAAGGAAGCTGATGCTGATGAGCTGGTTCAAATAGCTATTCGTGAAATGAAACAGGTTATTGAGCTTGAGCCAAACGATGAATCAGCGAACTTCATTCTGGGAATTATTTTTCAGAACAGAGCAGCAAGTCTTTTTGAAAGACGAAATAACACTGATGATAACGAGGAAGCACAAGACTACGACGAAAGAGCTCGTGAAAATTTAGAAGAGTCTTTGGTTTATTACGAACGTGCTGCTGAAATCAACCCGGACAATCCGGAAAACTGGCAATCTCTATTCCAGGTTTATACCATCTTAGGTATGGAAGAAAAAGCTGAAGAAGCTATGGAAAAAGCCGGAATGTAATTTCAATCATCCCTTAAACAAATTTTATGCATTATTTTAATCCCCGAATGACAAGCATCCTGCTTGTCTTCGGGATTTTTTTTACCCTCTCTTGCGCCACAACAGATCGTTCAAACAATACGCAACCTACACAAGAAACAACTGTAAATGAGCTTCAAGACCGACTTTCCCAAATTGATAATCAGTTACAGAGTGATCTGCAAAACAGTAGCTTAACTATTGAAAAAGCATCTCTTTTAGTAAGAGTTGCTGAGAAAACAAACCCACCATCCCAGCGGCTTCCATACTACAGAAATTTGCGAGACATGGCTGATGCGAATTACCGGGATCAGAGTGTCAATCAAGAGATTGATCAATATGTTATTAACTCCTGGTCATTTGAGCAGAGTGAAGGTGTAAAACTGTTACAGCAAAATACCTCTGCTATGGATGAACTGATAATTGATGAAGTAGTTTCTCATTTCACCAATGCAGTTACAGTTAATCCCGATAGTTTGGTAACCTACAATCTTCTGGCTAATACCTATTACAGGGCCGACAGATACGACCAAGCCATTCAAACATTGGAAAGTGCTCTTCAAAATCTGGACTCCAGACCATCTGAAGTGAGAGAAAAATTAGCCTATCTCTATTTAGAATCGGGAAACATCGACTCTTCAATTCGAATGTATAGCGAACTGGCAGATGAATACCCACAGCAGGCTCAAATCAAGCATGGGCTGGCTAACGCCTACATGCTGAATAACGATCATGACTCTGCGATTCTCATACTGAGAGAACTTATCGTTGAGTATCCAAACAGAATAGAGTACAAAGAATCGCTGGCCGGTGAACTCTATTTCAATTTTCGCAGCAACGCGTTAACTCTCATTAACTCAAGCAGGGCTATAACAGAGTCTGAGAAAAATGAGATTTTGCAAAAATTGGATGAGATTACTGAACTTTATAACGAAATCGATTCAACGGTTCCGCTTTCTGACGAGAATGCATACCGGAAAGCTGCATATTTAAAAAACAGTGCAGGCTATTTAGCAGATCTGTCAGAAATATCATCCGGTAATGAACTTGAAGAGTATAGAGTTGACCTTTTAACCAGATCGTTGGCGCTTTGGGAAAGACTTTCAGAAAACAATCCCGATAACATCAACTACATTCAGAATCTGCATGATGTGTACGTTGAACTAGAAATGACAGAAGAAGCAGAATCACTAAAAAGATCATACAATCTTTAGACTATGAAATTTAATACCAAAGCCATCCACGCAGGGCAGAAAAATGAGGAAACGACGGGAGCCGTAATGCCTCCAATATTTCAAACATCTACGTATGCCCAAAAAGCACCAAATGATCATCAGGGATACGACTATGCAAGAGTTGGCAATCCAACCCGAACAGCTCTTGAAAAGTTGATTGCGGGCCTGGAAGAAGCTGATGAAGGTGTTTGCTTTTCGAGCGGTGTTGCAGCTATAGATGCGATTATGAAAACACTCCGCCCGGGAGACCACGTGGTTTCTACAAATGATCTTTACGGCGGTACCTATCGACTTTTCACACAGGTATTCGAAAATTACGGTATCGAGTTCTCGTTTGTTGATATGACCAACATTTCTGAAGTTGAAAAAGCCCTCCAGGAAAATACGAAAATGGTTTGGATGGAGACCCCAACCAATCCGCTGCTTCGAATAATTGACATTGAGGCCGTTACTAAACTTACAAGCAGTAAAAACATTTTAAGTATTGTAGATAATACGTTCGCTTCACCCTACCTTCAGCGTCCGCTTACACTTGGAGCAGATGCCGTAATGCACTCTTCAACAAAATATCTAGGCGGGCACTCGGATGTGATAGGCGGTGCAGTTGCCTCTTCGAACAAGAAATTACTTGAACAGTTACGATTCCAAATTAAAACATCAGGAGCTGTACCCGGTCCGATGGATTGCTATCTAATACTGAGAGGAATCAAGACGCTTTCTGTGCGTGTGCAAAGGTCGGTTGAAAATGCAAAAAAAATTGCCACTCACCTCTCAAATCATCCAAAGGTAAACGAAGTCTTCTACCCCGGTCTTGAATCTCACCCTCATCATGAAATAGCTGCCAGGCAGATGGACGATTTTGGTGCAATGGTCTCCTTCAGCCTGAAGGATGACTCTATTGAAAAGGCTTCTGAGTTTATGAGCAAAACCGGTATATTTACTCTTGCAGAGAGTTTAGGAGGTGTTGAGTCTCTTATTAGCCATCCGGCGTCGATGACTCACGGTTCCATACCAAAAGAGGTTCGGGAAAAAGCCGGGCTAAAAGACTCCCTCATCAGGCTATCCGTTGGCATTGAAGATGTTGACGACTTAATAGACGATTTAAATCAAGCATTCTAAAACTACCATAACCTTATGAAGAACGCAGTAATTGTAGCTGCTAAACGAACACCACTTGGGTCGTTTGGCGGAAGTTTATCATCATTTTCTGCCCCGGAGCTGGGTGCAGCCGTAATTAACGAACTTGTAAAAAGTGCCGGCATCAAACCGGATGATGTACAGGAAGTAGTAATGGGTAATGTGCTAACGGCCGGTATAGGTCAGGCCCCGGCTCGTCAGGCCGCTTTAAAAGCCGGGATGTCTGAAAAAACTCCGTCTACCACCGTTAATAAGGTTTGCGCATCCGGTACCAAAGCTATTATGATTGCAGCCGATCAAATTGCGCTGGGACAAAACGATATCATGATAGCCGGTGGAATGGAAAGTATGAGTAATGTTCCCTACTATCTTCCAAAACAGCGATTCGGTTCAAAACTTGGCCATGCACAAGCTGAAGATGGAATCTTGAAAGACGGCTTATGGGATGTTTACAACGACTTTCATATGGGGAATGCAGGTGAAATTTGTGCTAAAGAGTGCAGCATAAGTCGCGAAGACCAGGATGAATTTGCAATTACATCGTACAAGCGTGCAATTGAAGCTACCGAAAAAGGATACTTTGCCGATGAAATTGTCAAAATCAAGGTAAAAGACCGTAAAGGAAATGTCACAGAAGTAGAAAAGGATGAAGAACTAGGCCGGGTAAATTTTGACAAAATTCCGGGACTACGCCCGGTTTTTGATAAAGAAGGAACCATTACGGCAGCCAATGCCAGCAGCATAAACGACGGTGCAGCAGCTGTTCTGATTATGAGCGAAGAGAAAGCTAAAGAGCTGGGATTAAAACCACTCGCAAAAGTACTTAGCCATGGCAGTGCAGCCAAAGCTCCGGAGTGGTTTACTACAGCCCCGTCCGATGCGATTCCCATTGCACTGAAACGAGCAGGGCTCAATAAAGATGAAATCGACCTCTTCGAAATCAATGAGGCATTTTCGGTTGTGTCGCTTGCAAATAATCAAATTTTAGAATTGGATCCTGAAAAAGTAAATATCCACGGCGGTGCCGTAAGTATTGGCCATCCAATTGGTTGCTCAGGTGCCAGAATTATTGTGACACTGCTGCATGCGCTAAAGAGAACAGGCGGCAAATATGGATGCGCCGGAATTTGCAACGGCGGTGGCGGAGCTTCTGCACTGGTTGTGGAAATGCTCTAATTGAATTAATAGAAAAACATCTGTCGCCCTACACAAAAATTTTGCTTTTTTGGGGTGACGGATGTATAATATTTTCATTCAATTATTATATCCCGTTACCTGTTTTATTAACTATTTTTTTACTTCAAGAAACTTTTTGCCTATTCGAAAGTTGCTACTTTGATTACCCGCGATTCACATTGATCATTTCAAAATTCTGAAACACCTTCAATAATCGTATATTTACACTTATAATTTGGTTACCATATAATTGTTTGCGATTAGAAACGTTTACAATTTTCGTAGCAAAACAACGCATATTTATCATGAAAAAGGCATTATCGACACTCCTCTTAGCATTTATCATCGCTTTTACTGTTCCGGCAGCTCAAGCACAAGTTGGAATCACAGCAGTTCCTTTCCTTCAAATTGAACCAGACTCCCGTGGAGCGGGTATGGGAAGCACGGGTGTTGCTATTGCAGACAACGCATCAGCAATATTCTGGAATCCGGCAGGTTTGGCATTTCAAAATCAAAATCAGGTGAGTATCACTCATGCCAATTGGTTACCTGCTTTTAATGCCGATCTTTTCTATGACTATTTAGTGGGAACTTACCATATAGATGGAATTGGCACGATTGGAGGCCATATCACTTTCCTGAATTTAGGTGAGCAAATAAGAACTGATGAATTTGCTGAAAATCTTGGACGATTTAACAGCTACGAAATTGCAGCCGGTCTTTCTTACGGTTATCAAATTTCTGAAAATTTCTCTTTAGGTACCGGAATTCGATTTATTTACAGCTCTTTAGCTGATGGAGAGGTGAGTGGACAGAAAATTAATCCAGGCTCCAGTGTGGGTGTTGATCTGGCGGCCCTCTACCGAAGTGATCCATTTCAAGTAGCTAACCGAAACGCTTCACTTCGTGCAGGTTTTAATTTAGCGAATATTGGTCCCGGCATGCAGTACACCGATAATGCACAGAAGGATCCACTACCTACTGTTATGCGTCTTGGATGGGCTTACACCATGGATTTAGATAACATGGGAATGAACACCATTACCTTTACTAACGACGTTTCCAAAATCATGGCCAGAACGGAACGAGTTGTTGACGCCAACGGAGATGAGACCTATGAGCCTATGGGAGTAGGAAAAGCTCTTTTTAACTCATGGGGAAGTTTGGAACGAACCACCGGCCAGGGTGAAACAGTCTCTTTAAATCTAGCTGAACAGCTGATGTGGGGTTTTGGACTTGAATATTGGTACAACAATCTATTTGCTCTCAGATCAGGATACTACTACGAAAATCCAGATAATGGAAACCGTGAATTTGTTACTCTCGGTGCCGGTCTCAGATATAATATTTTTGGCGTGGACTTCAGTTACATTTACACTTTGGAAGAAGATCACCCTCTTGCCAACACGATTCGCTTAAGTCTTTTGGTTAACTTCCAATAATGGCCTCGTGAATGATTTATAGACATTTCAAAAGCAGTGGTAAACTATTTATATCACTGCTTTTTTTATGTTTAATTTTTCCGGCCTCGATCTTTTCTCAAGTATTTACTTCACCCTCTCAGCCACGATTAAACTCTCCCATTGAGGGTACCTTGCACATCATCGCCGTAATGGTGGAATTTCAACCTGATGAAAACCGATTTACATCAGGCAACGGAACTTTTGAACCCGGAAGCGTTCCGTACCTTGAAAATCCGGGAACTCCTGTTGACGCACTGCCTCATAACCAATCCTATTTTGAGGCACATCTCGAATTTAGTAAAAATTATTTCGAGAGAATGTCGAATGGTACACTGGAGATTGACTACCAGGTTCTGCCGGATATACTGCGGCTTGAACAGGATATGTCCTACTACTCGCCTATCGGGGAAGAGCCGGATTTATCTCAACTTTCTGTGTTAACCCGGGAGGTATGGAATTCTGTGGCTGAATGGGATATACAGATTCCAAAAATCCAACCCGGAGATAATATCGCTTTTGTGATTTTCCATGCCGGAATAGGCAGAGACATCGAATTAACAGGTACTACCTTAGACAGAACTCCCCAGGATATCCCGTCTGTCTATCTTAGCAAGGAAGCTCTTTCTAACATGCTGGACGAACCCTCATTTGCCGGTTTCCCGATACAGAATGGAAATGTACTCGTAACTAACAGTCTCATTGTGCCCAGAACATTGAGCCGTTCAGGAGAAGATATTACCGGGAACCGTTTCGTTTTACCTTTGTCCATCAACGGAATGCTTACCGCGCAAATTGGAAGTCACTTAGGATTACCGGATCTGTTCAATACAGAAACCGGTGAGTCCGGTATCGGACGATTTGGATTGATGGACGGAGCAGGAATCTTTGCGTATAACGGCCTCTTCCCTCCCGAAATGTCTGCCTGGGAAAAATATTATTTTGGATGGGTTGAACCGTTTACCGTTCCTGTTGATCAAGAAGTCAGTATAGATATACCTGCTGTATCTGAAGTACGCTCAAACAGTATTTCCAAGGTTCATTTGTCGTCAACAGAGTATTATCTCATTGAAAATCGCCACCGAGACCCAAAGGGTGAAGGGGTAACTCTCTCTGTTCGAAAGGCTGACGGAACAACCGTTGAGCAGGTCTTTACAAACAGCGATATAGCTTTCACAAATCAGCACAGCGGCTTTGATGAGTTATTAGAACCCGGTGTAATTACCAATGTGAGCAATTTTGACTTTTCATTACCCGGCGGCCTGGATGAAGAGGGAAACAGAGAGCTAAACGGAGGTATTTTAATCTGGCACATCGATGAATCGATCATACAGAAGAGACTCACTCAAAATGAAGGAGTGAACAGCATTCCGGATCAGAAAGGAGTTAAACTTATAGAAGCAGATGGAGCTCAGGATATTGGAAGACCGGTATCGATAGGGCTTTTTCAAAATGAGGCCAATGGCTCCCCTTTTGATTTTTGGTGGAGTGGAAACAACTCCAGAGTGATAACTCAAACCGGAACAATTATCCTGTATGAAAATCGCTTCGGGCCCGACACAACACCACCCAACAGAAGCAACTCAGGAGCTATACCCCCATTTGAGCTTTTTGAATTTTCTGATAACCTGCCAGATGCAACCTTCAGAATCAGGCCTACTGAACCCTACAGTGATCTTTATCAATTAAAAACCAATCGGTCAGACTTATCCGTAGAAACATTTACACCCGGTGCAGATCAATACTGGAACTCCTACCCTCTTTCACTTTTTTCTGTTGTCCAGAGTGGAAATCAACAACTGATTATTCCCGGTAAGAATGGCCTCCAGAAGTTCAATGTAGAAACTCAGGAGCTTTCCGCACCATTTACTGAACTCAGCACTTATCAGCAGCCGGTCTATAATTCAAACAACAATCTGATGTACACCTCGCCAAACCCTTCAACCGTTCAGGAGATTATGCCATTAATTTCCATCGATCTTTCCGGTGTTGGGCTCGTAAGTGTTGATGAATATCCCGTGCCGGTGAATCGGGGAAATTTGAGCATCGTAGAACCAAATATTATCGATCTGGACGGAGCCCCACATCGATTTAATCTTGACAGTGAGTCAACCGAATCAACTCCGGATCAAACCATATTCAGAACTAAAAGTAGCGGCGGATATTCAGCAGAGTTAACACAGCAAGGCCTGTTGATTCACTATCCTGGCGGTACGGCAGAGCATTCACTTTTTATCGATGACATCTATCAAAGAACATACATTTCAATTATTGAAAAGGAGAACAATCCTCCTCTCTTTTTACTTGTTGAAGATAAATCCCTGAAACTGTTTTCACCTGAAGATCAATACAGCACACCAAACCCTCTCTATAGCAGTAGTTCTCTTAAACGGCCGGCCATTCTTGACTTTACAAACAACGAGTTACCCGATTTCCTGTTGATTGACCATGAACTGAACGCTTTAATCGGCCTAAACCGGAATGGTGCAATTTTAGACTATTTCCCCATTCATCCGCCTGAGGGAGTAACTTTCACTGCTACTCCCCTGGTTTCCGATCTAAATGGAGATGGAAGCTTAAATATCGTTGTAGCCGGGTTTACCGAATCATCCTTAAACCTTTTTGCCTATCAACCCGATGGAGAATTATTGGATGGATTTCCGCTGCTTGTTGGAGGAGTCCGTGAACTTAATGATCAAATTATTAGCCCTTTACTGATTGAACAGTATATTGCAGCAGTTGGGCCGGCCAGAGATCTGAAAATTTGGGAGTTTCCTGAAATGCGGGATATCAGATGGGGCTCTCTATACGGCAATCAGTTAAACAATAAAAGTTCTGTATTTATCAACAGCGGTCAACATCAGGCTCCTGATTTTGGATTGTTAAACAAAACTGAAACCTATAACTGGCCTAACCCTGCACAGAACAGTACAAATATTCGCTTTCAAACCAACGGACCGGCTGAAGTGCAAATTCAAATATCGACGTTGAGCGGACGGACCATTTATAGCCGTAAGATTGAAAGCCGCGGCATTTCTGTAGAAGAAATTTCCGTTGATACATCTTCGTGGGCCAGCGGAGGTTATATTGCCCTGATTACGGTTGAGAAAGACGGTAAAAAAGAGAGTAAACTTGTGCAAATTGCCATTACAAAGTAGATGACAAGTTTAAACACATATCGAATTAGATCCGCTTTCCTTGCAGCTATATTCGTTCTCACAGGATTGTTGAGTAGCACATATTCTCAGTCCTCCCCACAATTTTACGACTATCCACATAACCATTTACCCTGGTTTACTATAGAAAGTCAACACTTCTCCATCCATTTTCAGGAAGGGAGTGAATGGAGTGCACAGCAAGCAGCAATCATTGCCGATTCAATCTACAAACCCATTACAGAGCTCTATAATTACACTCCTGACCGGAGAATAAGTATTGTGTTAAGAGAAAGAGAAGATTTTTCTAATGGCGCAGCATTCTTCTTTGACAACAAGATTGAAATCTGGACTCCAGCTTTAGACACGCCCTTAAGAGGCACGCATGACTGGCTTGAAAATGTAATTACTCATGAGTTTACACACATGGTGCAGCTGGGAGCTTCTATGAGAAGAAGCAGTCAAATACCGGCTATCTATTTTCAATGGCTTTCTTATGAAGATGTTCGACGACCCGATGTTTTATACGGTTTTCCCAAAGGTGTGATAACCCTGCCATTTGCAACTGTTAGTATTCCCGCCTGGTTTGCAGAGGGAACAGCACAATACCAGCGTACAGGAATGGAGTATGATTACTGGGACAGCCACAGAGATATGCTTCTTCGCTCATCAGTTCTGTCAGACTCTTTTCTCAGCTTTACGGAAATGGGACACTTCAGTTCAAAAACTAGCCTGGAGCGTGAACTTGTTTACAACCAGGGGTTTGGATTTACAATTTATCTAGCTGACAGATTTGGAGAAAAAATACTGGCTGATATTACCTCTGCTTCGGCGGATGGCAAACATCAAAATTTCAGTAAAACGATAGAATCCGTTACCGGATTTTCCGGTGAACAGCTGTTTAAGGAGTGGATCAACCAGAAGCAGAATGAGTACTCACAACTAAATCAAACAGAGACCGAATCTACGAAGATTGAGCCTGAAGGCTTTTTCAATTTTCATCCACAGTACAGTCCAAATGGAGAACATTTCGCATATCTTTCCAACAGGGGACGAGATTATGCTCGTAATACACTTGTTTTAGTCCAAAATGATAGCCTCACCGAGGTTGACGATCTCAGTTCAGACCAATCCTTTTCTGCCGGGCAGAGTTACCAATTTTCACACGGATTTACCACAAATGCCGGTCTCGATTTTATTAGCAGTAGATTCTCATTCTCACCTGATGGAAATAAAATCATCTACAGCCGTGCTGATAAAAACCGATTTGGTGAAACGTACAACGATCTCTATATCTACAACATTGATGAGCAATCAAGCAGACAACTGACATTTAATGGAAGATTGCAAGATCCCGCATGGCATCCAGAATCAGATAAGGTGGCAGCTGTACAATTTTCGGAAGGAACCCAAAACCTTGTTTTGGTAGATATAGAGTCGGGAGAAAGTGAAGTACTTACCAATTTTAAAAGTGGCGAAACTATCCATTCGCCTGTCTGGAGTGCAGACGGAAGTAATATCTATTTTTCTGCAGCTCGCCGGTCAAACCGGAACATCTACCTCTACTCCATCAGCGATAAAAGTGTTGATTCTGTTTTTGAAAGCAGATATATCGATTTCAGAGATCCGTGGGTTGATAGCAATGATGAGTATCTCTATTTCTCATCCGATATAACCGGAATTTTTAATATTTACAGAGTTCATTTAAAGTCCGAACAGGTCGAACAGGTTACAGACGTGCTGGGCGGAGCTTTTATGCCTTACGTTTTTCAGAATGAACTCTACATGGCTGAGTACAGATCTAATGGATACAAAATCACCAAAACGGATTTGATCACAAATAGAGTTCAATTAAATCATATTTTTGAGCTTTCGGATGGTGATCAAATAAATCTCTTCACTGCTGATAACGAGGCAAAGTCTGATTTTGAATACCAGATTGATGAATACAGCGAAACAACCACCGGACTCTCTATATTTCCTGTTGTGCGGTTCGACAACTACTCCAAATTAAAAGGCGGAAACGGTGCATTGATTCGTTCGGGCAGATTTGGAGATCTATCCGAAAACCTGTGGCGCGATCTAAAGGTTGGTGCCTATTTCTCCACAAGGGATGTAACTGAAAATATCTCTCTTTTTGCCGGAGCACTTTTAGGTATTGGATCCAGACCCGCTGATGGGTTGGGAGATTTCTTTACACCCGCAAGAATTAATAACCTGGATAGAGATCTATTCTTTATTGCCGAACATCGAGGGCTACCATTTATCGAGCGAAGCTGGTCTCCCACCATATCAATAGAGCTCTATAATTTAAAGAGAAACGTGAAAAACGGTCTTGAGTTCGAAGAGTTCAGATGCACTTCCTGCCTGCCGGAAACACGACGAATTGATACCCGCTACTCTATTTGGGAAGCCAATCTGTTTCTTCGAAGTAAATTAAACCGATGGAGTTTACTGGAGTTGGGAGCTTCCTATTCTCCGTATTCTGTTTCGAGTGATGGGTTTTACTCTGAGGAGTATCAGGAATTTATACCGGGTTCCTCATCAGAATATTTCAGAGGAACTACTTTTTCGGCCGCCTACCATGCAGAGCTCGTAGAACCCACCCGGCACTCGGATATCGCCCCTGAAGGAATCAAGAGTTCATTTATTTATAAATTTCAACCGGGACGGCTTCTTGACCGTTTTGAACTTGAAGAAGGTACACTGGCTCCGATTTATGAAAGTGAGAGAAATCACTCCCTTGAATGGAGAGGTCAGTATGGATTTTCGATTACAGAACAGTCAACAGGCCTTATCACTTCCAGGGCATTCACCTATCTGAATAACCCTGAAGACTACTTCTATCTGGACTACAGCGGCGGACTTGCCGGACTCCGTTCTTACCCATTTTTTGCCATTGGCGGGCAAAGAACAGCATACATACGCACATCCTACATCACACCTTTGATACAGCGTATCAATCAACAAATTGGCGCGTACTCTCTGGATAAACTCTACGCTCACCTTTATGCTGAAACCGGTAACGGGTGGGGCGGGCCGCTAAATATCGGCAATAATCTAAAATCCGGAGTTGGTGCAGAACTGCGATTTGCATTCAACAATGCCTATCTTTTCCCAATGAAATTTTTCATAAACACCTCATATGGATTGAACCGGTTTGATGTTAACTTACCGTCGCAATTTGTCACTACTCAGGATCGCGAGACTGTTCGCTATGGCAGGGAAATCCTCTTCTACTTTGGTTTAACTTTTGATTTTGACCTGTTATGAAAGGCACCTACATATTCCTCTATCTATTTTTGATACCCTGTTTTAGTTTTGCTCAGCAGTCAGAGGATGAACTGCGAGCAGAGTCATCTGATTTCAATAAATATGACCTGATAGAGCCGGCCTTTACCAATAACTTTTACAGCGCTGACAATCCTTCAGTTTTTAGTTCGGTTCGGAATAGCCCCGGGCTTTCATTCTTAAGCTCTGCGATACTTCCCGGATCAGCCCAGGCCATAAATGGAAACTGGGTTCGAGCAGGCTTATTCGCCGCCATAGAGGCAACAGCTATTATTCTTGCTCTAGATTACCGAAACCGCGGTGCCAGAGGAGAACGTAACTACGAGCGTAATGCTGATCAAAACTGGAGTGTTGTGCAGTATGCACAGTGGCTTATTGAATATCACTCAGTTCACAATCTATCCAATCCGTATATAAGTGAACTACATGATGAAGTTTCCGGATTGACTCCCGCTTTTGATACTGATGTTGATTGGAATGCTGTTGATATTAACATTCTGCGAAATGCAGAACGCAATACTCGCTATATGACAACCGACGATCAGTCAGCCAATAATTTCTCTCACTCTCTTCCGGCTTACGGGTCCCAGCAATACTACGAGCTGATTGCTAAATACTATCAATATCAGGCCGGGTGGAGAGATTATCACGATTTTCACGATCAGCTTGGCCACACCGGTAGTGATTTCAATCAGCGCTATTTTTTTGACCGAAACGGAGCCTACGCCAGCCCGCTTTTCTGGCAATTTGCCGATGATGCTGAACGTTTTAATGATCTGTACAGAACCGGAAGAACATTTCAGATGCTTTTAATTGCAAATCACGTTGCTTCTGCCTTTGATGCGCTCTTTACGGTTCAGCTGAAACAAAATCGGGTTGAAGCTACTCCAAGTATAGCGCCCGGCCGACAAATTAGTATGACAGTTCGTTTCTAACATCAGATTGAAAATCGTATTTTCCACCCATGAAAACTTTACTTGCACTGTTAAAAAATAAAACGCTTTACATCTCACTGGCAGGATTGATAACCGCAGGAATCATCATTGTACTACTATTCGATTCCTACATCATGCCAAAGTATACCAACTACAACGAGGGGGTAACTGTACCCGATGTTACCAAGCTCTCACTTGATGAGGCCGAACACCTGTTAACATCATTCGGATTGAGATTTGAAATTCACGACCGCAGAGCTCATTCTGCTTATCCTGCAAACTATGTGATCGATCAATCTCCATCCGCAAAACAGCTCGTTAAGCCAAACCGCAAAGTCTATTTAACGGTTAATACAGAGACAACCCCGCAAGTTGTGGTTCCAAACGTGGTAAATCTATCATATAGAAATGCGCGCCTGCAGCTCGAAAATCACGGACTTACCGTTGGCTCGATAAGTTATGAATCAGATCGGTTCAGAAATACAATTTTACGCCAGTCTATTGCTCCCGAAGATACCGTAGCACGTGGCACTTCCATCAACCTCGTGGTTAGTGACGGCCTTGGAACAAGAATGGTGCAAGTACCAGATGTTGAAGGTTTACGCCTGTCGGAAGCACAGCAGCAGATTATGCGTGCCGGCCTCAGAGTCGGAGAAATCCGGTTTGAACCGGCCAGAGATGTAACCCCAAACACGGTACTATCTTATAGTCCGGTCGGTCCCGAATTAACGGAAGGTGAAACCATTCAGCTAATTGTATCAGAAAGGTTTGATGCTCGCGAAGAGTCTGAAACAGGTGCTGTAATTGACGACACCACAAATACAATTCCACCCGACACAACTCAAATTCAAAACAACTAATCAATTCTTAATGAATTTTGATCTTCCAATACTAGCTCCATCCATCCTGGCCGCTGACTTTTTAAAGCTCGGAGATGAGCTACAGACATGTAAAGATTCCGTAATAAATTGGTTCCACTGCGACATTATGGATGGGCACTTTGTGCCCAATATCAGTTATGGACCCGGAATTGTGGGAGCCGTTCGGGAAGCTGTGCCAGATTCATTTTTAGATGTTCATTTGATGATTGATAATCCTGATCTATATATAGAGGATTTTGCAGATGCCGGTTCTGATTTGATATCCGTTCACTATGAAGCTTGCCCACATCTACACAGAACCATACAGAATATCAAACAAAATGGCTGTATGGCCGGTGTGGTTATTAATCCGGCTACCAGCACAGAGTTACTCAAACCTATTCTGCCCGAAGTAGATCTTGCCTTGATTATGAGCGTCAACCCGGGGTTTGGCGGCCAATCATTTATAGAATCCAGTTATAGAAAAGTAACTGAGCTAAAAGAAATTAGAAGCGAATTAAATACCGATTTTCTGATAGAAATTGATGGCGGTGTCGGAACCAAAAACATCACAAAACTTGTTCAAGCTGGTGTGGATGTCCTGGTTGCCGGTAGTAGCGTCTTCAAGGCAGAAGACATTCCTGAACGAATCAGCGAACTGCAGTCTCTGGCTTTAAAAGGATCAGAAAAAGTAGTTTAATTAAATGTGACACTACAAAGAATCATTCAAATAAAAACTTAAGCAACTATTCCTATCGATACTTCTCAACAACTGATTGAAAAAACAATTTTCATCAAAGATCTGGACCCGGTTGTCATTCTCGGTTTCAGTGATGAACATTTAAATCAACTGGACCGGGCTTTTCCCTGCACCAAAATTACGGCCAGGGGAAATCGCATCAAGATATTAGGTCCTCAGGCAGAGGTAAGTGCCATCGAAGAGATATTGAGTGAGATGATATCGATTGGCCGGCAAACAGGTAACATCAAATCTCAGGACGTATCTACTCTTTTAGCGTTGGCAGACAAAACCGAGGATGATGGTCGTTCCATATCATCCCATAAGCCTTTTATGCAAGATAAAGGTGATGTAATTATTCACACGCACACCGGAGAAGCTATTTCTGCCAAAACTCCGGGTCAGAGAAATATTGTAAAAGCATCCGAAACCAATGATATTCTATTTGCCATAGGTCCTGCAGGAACAGGTAAAACCTATACTTCTGTTGCACTTGCGGTGAAAGCCCTGAAGGAGAGAAAGGTTAAAAAAATTATTCTGGCAAGACCTGCAGTTGAAGCAGGTGAAAATCTTGGTTTTTTACCCGGCGACCTTAAAGAGAAAGTGGATCCCTATTTGCGTCCGCTCTACGATGCCCTGGAAGAGATGATTGAATTTGATAAGCTTGAGTTTCAGCTTGCAAAAAATACGATTGAAATTGCTCCCCTCGCCTACATGCGGGGGCGAACACTCAACAATGCATTCGTCATTTTAGATGAGGCTCAGAATGCTACCAACACGCAGATGAAGATGTTTTTGACACGGATTGGATTTAACAGCTGTGCAATTATTACAGGAGACATCACCCAGACCGATCTTCCCAAAAAACAGGAGTCCGGCCTAATTTCTATTCAAAATATTCTTAAAGACATCGATGGTATTTCCTTTGTCTATTTAAGCCAGGAAGATGTGGTTCGTCATAAACTTGTTCGAGACATTATCGATGCTTACGAAAAGTTTGAGAACAAATAATACTCCCCTTCTAAAAAATTATTTTAGCAACAATACACTATGAGTAAGGTTAATGTAAAACCTCTATACGAGGGAACTTTTTCTGTAGGGTTAGACAAAATCTTCAGAAGAATTCAGCGGGATGATCCGCCACACAAAGGGACGCTCAAGCTCTCCATCAATCCTTTTTTGATTCAGGATGGTGAAAAAAATATTCTATTCGATGTTGGATTGGGTGATTTACTGGGCGAGAATACTTCCATTGATACCATCCTCGAAAATCTTGAAGACGAAGGGATTGAAGATTTCGAAATCACCGATATTTTTGCCAGCCACCTTCACTTCGATCACATTGGCGGATTAGCAAACCGAAAAAACGGATACTGGGAGCTTACTTTTCCGGATGCAAAAATCTGGGTTTCAAAAAATGAGTGGGATAAACTCAGAAAAGTGGTTGAAAAGCAGGGTGATGATGAAAAAGATTTTTTTAATTTCATCGATTCTCATGGCAATCTCCACTTTTTAGAAGATGATGAAAACCAAATTGGGCATGTACGTACCAAAAAAATTGGCGGACATACCGAATTTCATCAGGTACTCTTTTATGAAAATGGAGAAGATCGTTACATTATGGCAGGTGATGTACTTGGGCGTCGAAGTGCCGTTAACCGTTCTTTTGAGGCAAAATTTGATTTCGATCCAAAACAGAGTTTAAAGGTTCGAAATGAGCTTCAGAGGCTTGCATATGATGAAGGTTATGCTATTATGACGTATCATGAGTCAGATCACCCTATTTTTAAATTGACTGACTACGACAAGAAAAAAGGATATACAATTGAAAATATATCATGAGTGAACTGCCCGAATACATTGAAAAAATTAAAGCACACCTGATTGAAAACGATTTTCCTGAAGAAATTGAAGCAGCCGTAATACTCGGTTCCGGTCTGGGTGACTTTTCTACCACTATCGACGAGCCGTTTTCGATTCCCTACAATCAGATTCCTAACTTTCCCCACTCAAGTGTAGAAGGACACGCAGGTGAGTTATTTACCGGGTTGGTTGGAGGAAAAAAAATCATCGCATTTTCGGGGCGTTTTCACCACTATGAAGGATATCCGCTTTCCAAAACCGTTCTGCCCGTTCGTTTAGCTAAAGCATTTAATGCAAAAAAGCTAATCGTTTCCAACGCAGCCGGTGCCATCAACACTAGTTTCAAAGTGGGTGATTTGATGGTCATTGATGATATTTTTCGCGGGCTGTATAAAGTATCTCCTGTAGCATCTCAGAAATTCAGCTACAATTTACGGCCGGTTGCCGACAGAGTGCGAGAAATCGCCGCTTCAATCGGACTTGAAGTTCAGCGTGGCACCTACCTGTTCGCTAAAGGGCCCAGTTATGAAACAAAGGCCGAAATCAGAGCCTTCAGAACAATGGGAGTGGATGTGGTAGGCATGAGTACAGCTCCGGAGCTGATAGAGGCTTCACGGCTTAATTTACCCGCTGCAGCAATCTCACTCGTTACTAATATGGCGGCCGGAGTTCTCAAACAGAAACTGGATCATGCAGAAGTAAAAGCTGCCGCCGAAACCCGCAAAGAGGACTTTGCGCGACTGGTAAATGCTTTAATCGGGGAGCTGTAGAACAAGAGTTCAGTTGTAAGCGCATCAGAAAAAAAACCAAGATTGTGTAAATACGGATTGAATTTTAAAAAAATTACACCCCTCTTTTTGTCCCCTTTTTAGGGGAGATTTTTAATGACTGAAGTTATAGGTACAAATCAGAGCAGACTTTTCTGATTTCCATATCGGTTCAGATACTCTTTCAGCTTCACTTTCTTGCGGGTACTTTCACTGGTCATGTAGCGCAACTTTCCAAAAACAGATCTCTCCTGCCATGCCCGATCAAATCGCCCAAGACACCAGAATATACCTGAATAGCTATTGGGATCGCGACCGTCAATGGCATACGTGTTGTTCAGGTCAATTAGATATTGAGCAGCAGTTTCATAATCCGGTGTCCACTCGATCACTTTTTTACCCCAAAGCATCCTCAGATAGTTATGGATAATTCCCTCTTCACGCAGTTGAGTTTGAGCTGCGTTCCAGATCTCATCGTGAGTTTGGGAATTTTTCAGTTCATCATAGCTGTAAACCCACTCTCTCGGGTCATCACGATGTTCATCCATCGTCTTCTGTACCCAGTCGGGTAAACTGTCAATTCTGTCATAGTCGGGCCTGTGATGGGCAAAATGGAAACCAACCTCGCGCCAGGTAATCACCTCATCCAGAAAACCGTCGATGTTCGGATTGCCATTAAAAAAACCGCCGGTTGAGCCTTTATTAAATGTGATCTTATCCAGATCCCAACCTTCCGGCTGATGTTCTAAAACAGCTTTCACAATTTCGTACTCCGAAACTTTTCCAAAATGAAGCCAGGGACTGAGCTGGCTTGTTTTTTTCTCATCCGGATCGTTTCGTTTCTCATCATATTCCAGCAATCCATTTTTAATAAATTGCCCAAGCATACCAAGACCGGCCGAACGTGTGCCTTGCCACTCAATCGCTTTTACATCACGGTTAATATTTAGCTTGGCTATAAAGCCCGGAATATCATTTAATGCTTTTTTCGCATCAGGGAGATTATCAAAAACGGATTCCGATAATTCTACTTTTGAATGAACCTCCAACTCATCCAGCGGATTCCGCTTCGGCGGATTTGTGAACGCCTCCACAAAATGTTTTTGCATAATTTTCCTGAAAAAATATGCGCTGTAGGGATCTTTATCGGTCAGGCCAAGCGGGATGAGACCATTACTGTCTACTGTGATGTACGGAATATTCAACTCCTTTGGATAATCCCGGTTTCTCTCTTTCATAATAAAGACGGGGTACTCATCCGTAACCAGAACAGATGCGTTAGAAGCCAGATCAAAAAGTAGTTTCTTATACTGTCCTCCCTCCCCTTCCACAAAGGAAACATAGTTCAGATCCTGATCTGTTGCATAATCCAGATGCTCTTTCATCCCCTGCATCATGAATGAGTGAGATCGTTCTGTTGCCCAGGGATAATCGCAAGAAAATGCTTCCAGGATTAGCAGTGGCTTGCCAAGTTTATTGGCCCAACCTACGGCGTATTCCAGTGCAAAATTGTAGTGAAATCGCCGGTTAATCTGCATCCAATAGAGAACATAATCCCCATCCGGATTAGGTTCTTTTTGATTTTGTTTAAAGACTCTGTGACTGTTGAAGTTTCTCATGTGAATGAAAACGATAAAATATAAACAGTCATTCCTTATAAGACTCATCCCCTGTTCCCTTGTATTCAAGCAAGAAATGAGGACTTTGTAATCTAACTTTTTACCTGACCTCGTAGATTCTTAATAATCAATTCTGTAGCTCCCCCTCTCTATCGAGATAGAGACGGGGGACAGGGGGTGAGTTAAACCAGCTCTTTCTGCTTCTCAGCTCTTTTTCGCTCGTTATGATCGAGATAGGTTTTTCTAATTCTCAGGCTTTTTGGAGTCACTTCCAGCAGCTCATCATTGTCGATGAATTCAATACACTGTTCGAGACTCATTTTTTTCGCTTGAGAAATTTTCACTGAATCAGCAGTTTGTGTCGCTCTGTGATTCGTAAGATTTTTCTTTTTTACTACGTTCACAACCAGATCATCTGCACGATTGTTAATCCCAACAACCTGCCCGGTATAAACGGGGTCACCCGGCTGCACGATGAACTGGCCTCTGTCCTGAAGCCCCTCCAGGGCATAAGGTGTTACATCACCTTTCTCAAGAGAGATGAGAGCACCTCGTGTACGTCCGGGAATGTCACCGGCATAAGGCTCATAAGAGTCGAACTGCTGGTGCATGATACCTGTTCCGCGGGTTTCAGTTAGCATCTCTCCCCTGAAACCGATCAATCCTCGCGAAGGCACTTTAAACTCAACTCTGTGGTTCTCTCCTTCCTGTACCATCGATGTCATGATACCTTTTCTTTTCTGAAGATTGTCGATCACTTTATTACTGTAGTCGGAGTGAACATCCACTACAACCTCTTCAAACGGTTCGTGAGTCTGTCCATCAATTTCCCGGTAAAGCACTTCCGGTCTTGAAACTGCAAATTCAAATCCCTCTCTTCTCATGGTTTCAATCAGGATCGAAAGCTGAAGTTCTCCCCGGCCGGCCACTCTGAAAATATCCGGATTTTCTGTCTGCTCAACCTGAATGGATACGTTGGTCCGGATCTCCTTATTCAGACGATCCTTTATCATATTCGACGTCACATAATCGCCTTCCAGACCTGCAAAAGGAGAGTTATTTACTCTGAAGTACATCGCCATAGTTGGCTGATCAATATCGTAGTACTCGATCGGAGTAGGGTCTGAAACGTGAGTAAGCGTATCGCCGATCTCAACGGCATCATACCCTGCCATGGCAAAAATATCTCCCGCCTGAGCTTCCTCTACCGGTTCCCGGTTCAACCCGTTAAACGTAAACAGTTTAGTAGCTTTTGCTTTTATTTTCTGATTTCCCTTACGGTCCATCAAAATAATTTCCTGATTGGTTTTGATCGTACCCTGCTCTACACGGCCAATGGCAATACGACCAACATAATCATTCCAATCTACACTGCTTACCAGCATTTTGAACGGAGCATCTGTAATCTGCTCTGGCGGTGGGATGTGGTCTACAATCTTATCAAACAGCGGTGCCATATCCACGTTCTCGTCTTCAAGTTCGTTTTTAGCATAGCCTTCAATAGCAGCCGCATATAGAACCGGGAAATCGAGCTGTTCATCACTGGCATCCAGTGATACAAAAAGATCAAATATCATATTCAGAACCGCATCCGGACGCGCATCCTGTCTGTCAATTTTGTTAATCAGAACAATGGGTTGATAGCCAAGTGCAAGTGATTTTCGAAGTACAAATTTTGTTTGTGGCAGAGGGCCTTCTGCAGCGTCCACAAGCAGAATCACACCGTTTACCATCTTCAGAATACGCTCCACTTCACCTCCGAAATCAGCGTGACCCGGTGTATCCACAATATTGATTTTGGTATCTTTCCAGATAACGGCTGTGTTTTTAGAACTAATGGTAATCCCCTTCTCTTTTTCGAGGTCACCGGAGTCCATTACTCTCTCGTCTACTTGTTGATTCTCTCTGAATGTACCGCTCTGTCTAAGCATTTGGTCAACCAGTGTGGTTTTCCCGTGATCAACGTGAGCGATAATGGCTATATTTCTAATATCTTGTGTCATAAATTTGGTAAATCACCATCTGATTTGCCTTGAACAAATCAGATTAAGTTTATTATTTAAATGAAAATGTTTACAGCTTCCTAAAATAAGCTTTTATTACGACAAGTCGATATTATTTCTGCATTAACTATACTAACCCAATTGTAGTACCATGAATTTAAAACTTGAAAAACAACGGTTTATCGTGTGTGGAGCGAGCAGCGGTTTCGGTGAAGCCATTGCGCGTCAACTGTTAAAAGAGGGGGCACATGTTGTCTTAGTCGCCCGGCGTGGAAACCTTTTAAAAGATAAATACAGCCACTACGAAAAACAGACCACTATCATAGAAGGGAGCTTGATCTATAGTGAAACGCTTTCCAAGATTGAGAAGAGTGTAAAAAAAGGATCCTTTCATGGTATAGTACTCAATGCCGGTGGCCCGCCGACCGGAACACCTCAGAATACCGATATGACAGACTGGGATGCTGCCTGGCAACTTGTTATGCGCTGGAAAATTGATCTTTCACTTCGCCTGGCTCCTCTTCTGGTTCAAAACAACTATGGCCGGATACTCTTTGTTGAGAGCCAATCAGTAAAACAGCCTCTACCCTCTTTATCATTGAGCAATTCATTTAGAGCCGGGGTTGTCGGTTTTGCCAAATCACTTGCTTTGGAAATTGCTGATAAAGGGGTAACCGTGAATGTATTGGCGCCCGGTTCCCATGAAACCCCTGCCATTGAAAGAGTGATCCAGAATAACAGCAGTATCAAAGGGATCTCTTACGACAAAGCAAAAGAAGAATTGGTTGCAAATATTCCCGTGAAAAGAATGGGTAAGGCCGAAGAGCTTGCGTCATTGGCAGCATGGCTTTTGTCGCCTCATAGCGGCTATGTAACCGGGCAGACAATTAGTCACGATGGCGGTGTTATTAAAGGAATCTTTGGATAGCTTATGAGCGTGATTCAAAAAACAATTACACTTTCACCTAAACCTCGAGGCTTTCAACTGATAACAGATGAGGTTCTTGAGAAAATCCCTGAGTTAAGAGATGTCAAAGCCGGAATTGCACATATCTTCATTCAGCACACCAGCGCCGGTTTAACGATCAATGAAAACGCTGACCCTTCCGTACGCCGCGATTTCGAGTCGCATTTCAACAGAATGGTTCCGGAAGACAGTTCACTGTTTGAACACACTTTGGAAGGGCCGGATGATATGACATCCCACATAAAAAGTTCACTGCTCGGGAGTTCTGTATCCATACCTGTAACAGACGGAGCGTTTAACCTGGGAACGTGGCAGGGGATTTATCTTTGTGAGCACAGGAATCGGGGTGGGGCGAGGAGGTTGGTTATGACTGTGGTTGGGGAATAAAAAAGGAAGGACTAAAGTGCCCTTCCTTTTCTATAAAATTAATGTTGATACAAGTTATTTAGAGCTGGAATCCGAGATCTTTCAATGCGTCAATTACCAATTCTAAATATGCTTCGGGACTATCACCGTCCTCAACGTCATAGACATAAGTTATTTCACTACGATCGGACAGGCCGTAAGGTGGCGCATAATTTCCGGTGCCATTTTCAACAGCCTGAATTAGTGCTTTAAAATTAGCTCCCACTTG
The DNA here is from genome assembly GCA_001564065.1 of Chitinophagaceae bacterium T5-Br10_B2g13. GTDB lineage: Bacteria > Bacteroidota > Rhodothermia > Balneolales > Balneolaceae > Rhodohalobacter. Next base: position 1,010 of record LKNA01000022.1, on the reverse strand, counting down.
ACTTTCAACTCCCGAGAATGTAGTGTTAGTCACTTGGAAAATGACGCTTCTGTAATATTCCGGACTAAAATCATTCGCAAACTGATCCAACCGCGTTCTTAGATTAGTAATATCAGTGTTAAAATTAAATGTCCGTGCAGAATTAGGGCTCCACGTCGAACCACTTCCATGATACGTTGAATGAGCCTCATCCTGGAACACCAATACAATGACATTTCCATCCGGAGGTTGTGCACCCTGTAAATTCATAACATTGAATGTTCGCTCATTACTCCAGCTAATCACATTCACCTGTTCATCATACGCAGCTTCATTATTATTGTAAAATGGAAGCAATGCACTTCTTAACAAGTTATTTCTCATTGATACCAATGGACTTAATGTGCTATCCATTGAACCAGAAGAATCAAAATAGATATAGATATATGTATCCTCATCAATCACGGGCGGGGGTGGAGTAACAACTACTGTAGCAGTAGCACTTATTCCATTACAATCTGCGGTTACCGTTGTTTGCCCCTCATTAATTCCTGTAACTAAACCGTTTCCATCAACTGAAGCATAAAAACCGTCACCGATTGTCCAATCCAAATTACAACTTACGATCTCATTCTCTTCATTATAAACAGTTGCATCCATTTGAATGGTTAAGGTCTCTCTGACTTCTGCAGGATCAGGTATCAACTCAATTCTATCAATTCCTACTTCTGGATCACTGGGATCTTCCGGATCTTTGATGATATCCTGTTGATCGTCTGCTGTTTGCCCGACAACTCCATAGTACGATACAACTACACTTGAGTAATTAGACAATACATTACTTACCATATCAAGGACTTTCTGCTTATTGAAATTTGCAACCCCGTTCGTTCTGAAATCACTTGGAAGTTCACTGTCCGAAAGTTTTGTTAAATCAAATTCCGGTGCAATCTCCATATAACCGGCCAGACTCCAGATTGCAGCCTGAAATTCCCTGAAGGTTAGCTCTTCATCGTTTTTTTGGAATTCCT